>NZ_JBHYOB010000028.1:0-69135 GCF_042744565.1 Streptomyces sp. NPDC058812 | reverse complement strand
GTAGACGGCCACGCTCGCGATCCCGGCGTCCCGGCAGGCCCGGGCCACACGGACAGCGATTTCGCCACGATTGGCGATGAGCACCTTGCGCACGACGGCTCACCTTCCTGAGCGTACGGACAACTCCCGCCAGGCTCGCGGGCCTTCGCTTCAGGGATCAAGCCGCTTCGCTACAAACCTTGGTGAGAATTACTTCCCCTCGTCCGCCGCACGTTCGTCCTCCACCGGAACGCGGCCCGGTGGAGGACGAACGGCCGTAGTGACCCACGGGTGCCTACGGGTGGCCGAGGCGGAAACCCACGCCGCGTACCGTGATGATCCAGGTACTCGACCCCAGCTTTCCCCGCAGGCTGCTGACGTGGGTGTCGATGGTGCGGCCAGGACGCGACCAGCTGTCCTCCCAGACCTGTGTCATCAACTGCCTGCGGGAGACGACCTTTCCCGGCTGGGCGGCGAGCAGGTGCAGCAGGTCGAACTCCTTGCGGGTCATGCCCACGCTGCGACCGTCCAGCCAGACCTCTCGGACCCGCGCGTCGATGCGCAGCGGACCGTGCATGAGGACCTGCTCCACGGGCTGCTGGGGCCGCACCCTGCGCATCACCGCCTCGATCCGGGCCAGCAATTCTCGAAATCCGTAGGGCTTCGCCATGTAGTCGTCCGCACCCGCCTGGAGTCCGAGGACCCGGTCCAGTTCACTGTCGCGTGCGGTGACGGCGATGATCGGCGTCTCGCTCGTGGCCCGCAGGCTGCGGCACACTTCGAGACCGTCCAGGTCGGGCAGGTCGAGGTCGAGCAGGATGAGGTCCGAACTCTGGTGCGTCCGCAGCGCTTCGGCGCCGGTGGGCACGCTCTCGGCCGTGTAGCCGTGCCGGCGCAGCCCCTGCACCAGGGAGTCGGCGGCCCGTGCCTCGTTCTCCACGACGAGCAGCCGCAGGGCGCCCTGCCGGGGCGGCGCAGCCGCGTCGACGAGAGGCGACCCGGATATGGGTGGAGCCGTGTGGGGGGCTCCGTGACGTCGTGTCATACGGGGTTCCAGGAGGTCTGTGCTCTGGCGGTTCATCTGTAACTCCCCACGTCCGCGCGATAGGCGCGTTACAAGTAGACCGTTCGCCGGGAGATTACAAACCGCGAGCCCGGTTTGTCAATCTTGAGCGGCCCACCAGGCGGCGGCCCAGCAGTACGTCGACTGCCCTTCCAGACCACGTCAAATCACCCCCTAGCTGCATCAATCCCCAAACATGGCAAGCATGCCTGTCCGGAAATCGGTGACGTGAGACTGCATACAAAACCGCCGAGCTGGTTTTATACTGAGGGAGCGACACTCGCTCCCCCGGTTCACACCGTGCGCGTGCCGCTTCCCCTGCCGCCCCGCCACACCAGGCACACTCCGCAACGGAGCCAATCGGTGAAGAAACAGGAACGGGCCATCCGCACCCGTCACGCCCTGATACGTTCCGCGGCCGAGCTGTTCGAGCAACGCGGATACGTGCAGGCACGCCTGGCGGAGATCAGCTCGGGAGCCGGTGTGAGTTCCGGGGCGCTCTACTTCCACTTCCCCAACAAGACCGCCGTGGCCGACGCCGTGGAGAGCGAGGCCGGCCGGATCCTTCGCCGGTCGGCGCGCAGGGCGTACGACGATCAGCCGAACGCGTTGCAGACCCTGGTCGACGTCTCTCACGTCCTGGCGCATCTGTTGCGTCAGGACGTGGTGGTGCGGGCCGGCTTCCGGCTCAACTGCGACAACACACTGCGCACCGGGCTCAGTCTCCGCCAGGAGTGGCAGAGCTGCGTGCAGCAACTGCTGGCCCAGGCCGCCGACGAGGGCTCGCTCAAGCCCGGTCTGCCCCAGCGCGACCTGGTGATGGCCCTGGTCGCCGCGACCACCGGTTTCGAGATACTCAGCCGGGAGAATCACGAATGGCTGTCCCGCCGCTCACTCAGCCGTTACTGGCGGCTGCTGCTGCCCTCCGTCGCCGAGGCGCACGTGGCGGTCGACCCGGAGGGCACGGACTCACTGATCGCCGACCCCGCGCCCGTGCTCATACCGTTCCGGCCCTCCGATCCGGCCGGCTCCCGCTGAGCGCGACGCATGTCCGCCGCCTCACCGACGGGCAGCCGGGGCGGGGCCCAAGGGACGCAACCCGAACGCCCGAACTCCGCCGTCCCGGCGGGGCGGCGGGGCGGCGGAGTACCGAGCGTCAGGCCGATGCGGGGCCGAGCAGGACGGGAAGCGCACCGTACCCATGGAGCATGAAGGTGGGTATGGGCCGGAGTTCGGCCGGCGCGCAGGCCAGTTCCATCTTCGGGTACCGCTCGAAGAGCTGGGCGAAGGCCACTCCCGCCTCGATCTCCGCGAGCGGGGCTCCCAGGCACCGGTGGGTACCGTGGCCGAAGCCGAGGTGGTCGCGCTTGTCCCGCAGCAGATCGAAGCGGCCGGCGTCCGCCCCGTGCCGCTCCGCCTCGTGGCCGGCCCCGTGGAAGGCGACGATGATCGGGTCACCCCGCTTGATCAGCACACCGTCGAGGTCGATGTCCTCGACGGCGAATCTCATCGGGGCGAACGCCGGAGGCGTGTGCATCCGCAGGGTCTCGGTGACCACGTCGCTCCAGCCGGCGCGGCCGGCACGCACGTGTTCCAGCTGCTCGGGATGGGTCAGCAGCTCGGCGACCGCGTTGGTGATCAGCATCGCCGTGGTGTCCTGACCCGCGGCGATCATCATGAAGAGAGTGCCGAGGAGTTCCTCCTCGGAGAGCCGGTCCTCCTGGTCCCTCGCCTGGATCAGTGACGTGGTCAGGTCGTCGCCCGGCTGCGTCCGCTTGTTCTTCACCAGCTCGGCGAGCAGTCCGTAGGCGCGCAGGCGCGCGGCCCCCATCTCCTCACCGGTGACGGTGCTGCAGAACACCGTGTGGAGCGCGGCGCTGAGCTCGTCCGTGGCCTCGCCCCGGGGCACGCCGTACAGCTCGCAGATGACCCGCAGCGGCAGCAGGTCGGCGTACGCGGTCTTCAGGTCGACCGGTGTCCCGGGCGGGGTCTGCCCCATCTCGTCGAGAAGCTCGCCGGCGATCCGCTCCACCTTCGGACGCTGGGACTCGGACCGGCGCGCCGTGAACGCCCCGGCGATCAGCCGGCGCAGCCTGGTGTGGTCCTCCCCATAGGAGAAGAGCATGTTCTCGTTGGCCACCCATGGATACAGCGGCCACTGCCCCGTTATCTCCCCGGAGATGAAAGCGGGCCAGTGCCGCCGGGCGTCCCTGGACACCCGGCGGTCCGTCAGCAGCCGTTCCACGTACTCCTGCCCGACGACCGCCCAGGCGATCACCCCTCCGGGCAACTCCACCTGGACGGCGGGCCCCTGGGCCCGCAGCCGCGCCGCCTCCCCGACGAGGTCTTGCCCCGTCACGTCCAGCGCGTAAGGACAGGCTGTCATTCCCATTGGCACTCCCTGAGTTGGTCTTGCCCAACGCATTGACACTTGCCATGCGGAACGCCCCCCGCCGCACCGGAGCGCCCGTCACCGCGCCCCGGGACGTGCACCGGTCAGCCGACCGCCTCCGACTGCGCCTGCCGGCGCAGTTCCATCGCCTGCTCGTAGACACGGGCTCCGCGGTCCGCTCCCATGTCCAGGCGTACGAGCACGGCCGGGACCGCGACGCTCGACATCAGGTGCCGTTCGATGTCGGCGACCCGGTCCATGAGATCGGCGTAGCCGGTCATGATCTTCGACAGGATCTGGGCCCCGGTGAACGCCGCCACGAACATCCGCGCGGTGTCCTCGACGTCGACCTGGGGCAGCAGTTCCCCGTTCGCCTTGGCCCGGGCCAGAACCGCTGCGTTGTACTCGATCCAGCCGGCCATCGGCGTCTGTCGGTTCAACCCGTCCCGCGGGACGCCCTGCTCCACGGTGAGCCGGATGCTGCCGCGGACCATCGCGTCACCGGTGCTCAGCATGTGGGCGAGGAGGAAGGTCGAGTCCAGACCCTGCTGGAGGACGAGTTCCTGCGGGGCCGGCTCGGGCACGGCGCCGACCTGGTCGGACAGCACCGCCTGCGCCAGTTCCTCCTTGGAGGAGAAGTGGAAGTACAGCGCGCCCTTGGTCACGTCGGCCCGGTGAAGGATCTCCGAGATCGTCGCCGCCTCGTAGCCGACGTCGGCGAACACAGAGGCGGCCGCCACCAGGATGGAGTGGCGCGTCCTGATCGCGCGTTCCTGCAGTGCCACGCTCCACACCTCCGCGTCAGCCCGGTACCTGCTCGAGCAAAAGAAAACCGACAGGTTCGTATCCTGTCACCCGGCCACGCCCAGGATCAAGTGCCGCACACTCGATGACCACCGAAATCGCCGCAAGAACGGCATAGAGGTCATGTCTCCGAGTGACCAGCCCATTAACAAACCATTGCGCCGGTTTTTCTGCCAGGGGGCCGAGACCGCTCAACGGCTGGGCATATGCCCTGAACATCGAGCTGAAGGGCACATTCCGTTAGTGACGGGCACGACGGATCACACCCGCCGAAGGCCCTGAGAGAACGCCAATTTACCAACTCTTGACTTGATAACAAAACCGGTAGGTCCGTATCTTCTGCCACTGCACGTCCAACCATCCGGATCTGCAACTCACGGGGGAGAGGGTCATGGCCCTTCTGACATCGAGGACCGAGCAACACCCCGCCGCGCGGGACCGCGCGACCACTCATCCGGATCAGTCCCTCGCGGACGATCTGCGCGCGTTCGAAAGCCTGGCGTTCGGCGACTTCGGAACGATCGGCACCACACCCACCAGGGAACTCACCCGCTTGCTCTTCGACCGCGAGGGCGAGCGGGAGCGGATACACCGCCCCTGGCAGCGACTGATGGCCGACAACGCGTTCAGACACCGTCCGGGCCTGTCACCCGCCGAGCAGGCCGCCCGGTCCTACGACTGGCTGCGCATGGTGAACGACGCTGTTCCGACGCCCGAGGACCTCGCCGAGGACGCCGGCCGGTTGGCGAGTCTGCACGAGTGGGCGGCGATCGTGGACGGCGGCGGGGGCCTGTGCACGGTGGCGAGCATCCACTACAACCTGTTCCTCGGCAGCCTCCTGGACCACGAGGGCGACTCGCGTCGCGACCTGACCGAGTTCACGTCCATGCGGCGCATCGGTACCTTCCTGTGCACCGAAGTCGAGCACGGCAACGACAGTTTCGCGCTGGAGACCACGGCCGAGCTAGATTCCGAGACGGGCGGTTTCATTCTGAACACGCCGCATCCCGGCGCCCAGAAGTTCATGCCCAACACCAGCACGACCGGTGGGCCCAAGACGGCGGTGGTCGCCGCCCGGCTCCTCGTCGGCGGACAGGACCAGGGCGTCTTCCTCTTCCTCACCCCACTCAGCGACGACGAAGGCCTGCTGCCCGGCGTACGGGTACGTCGGCTGCCCTTCCGTTCCGGCGCGCCCGTCGACCACTGCCTCACCGCCTTCGACCGGGTGCGGCTGCGCCGGGAGGCGTTGCTGGAGGCGGAGCACGGCCGGCTCGGCGGCGACGGCACGCTGAGCAGCACCCTCGGCAACCGCCGCAAACGATTCCTGCGCTCGATCGGGCGAGTCACGGTGGGGAAGCTGTGCATGAGCGGCGCGGCGGTCGGGGCCTCCCGGGCCGCCCTGGCCATCGCCGTCCGCTACGGCGAACACCGCCACGTCAGCGGGCCCAGGGCGGGCGAGCGCATCGCCGTCAACGCGTACCGGACCCACCACAGCCGACTGCTCGGCGCGCTGTCCACGGCGTACGCCATGACCTTCCTGCACCGCTCGGTGCTCTCCCGGTGGGGCGGCCACACCGACGAGGAACGGGAGGGCGTCGAACGCCTGGTGGCCGTCGCCAAGGGCTGGATCACCTGGCAGGCCCGCGGTATCACGGTCGAGTGCCGCGAGCGGTGCGGCGCGCAGGGACTGTTCGCCGTCAACGGCCTGTCCGGCTTCCCCGAGTACGTCGAGGGGACGGTGACCGCCGAGGGCGACAACCTCGTGATCTGGGCGAAGGCCGCCGCCGAACTGGTCTTCCACCACGAGGCCGAGAAGGATGGGTGGCCGGTCCCGGCCACCGGCGCCGAGGAGCTCGTCGACCCCCACTTCCTGCGACACCTCCTGGCCCGGTCCGAGGCCGTCTGGCAGGCCCGTGCGCGCCTGGCGCTGCGGCAGGGGCCCGCCAAGGACCCGGTCGCCCGCTGGAACGCCACCTCGTCGGCGGCCCTGGAGATGGTCTCCGCCCACGCCTCCCTGCGTGCGGCCGACGCCTTCCTCGACGCGGTCTTCCTGGCCCGCGAGCCGCAGGCTCGTGAACTGCTGGAACGACTCTGCCTGCTGTTCCTGCTGCACCAGGTGCGCGAGCGCACCGGGGACCTGCTGGCGCACGGACACATGAGCACCGAGCAGGTCCGTGCCCTGCCCACCGCCCTCGACACGGTGACCGGCGGCCTCGCCCCGTACATGACGGCCCTGGTCGACGCCTTCGACCTGCCCGCCGGGTACCTGGACGCGGTGCCCATCGCCAACAGCGGCTGCGTCCCGCTCGCCGACTACGCCGGCATCAGCGAGTAGGCGGGCACACGGCCCGGGTGGACGACCTCGCCACCCGGGCTCGGCCGTCGCCTCGCCCGGACGCGTCGGCGGAACCCCGCCCGCACCCGACGGACGCTTGCCAGGTCAGACCTTGTATCCGAACCGTTGCCGTTCCGTCGGAACTCCCCCACAGCGAACGAATAGTGTGTGGTGCCGTTCCAGGGCAGTTCACCATAGGGGGAATCACCAGCATGCGATCCATACGGCCGTCGTTCACCACGCGCGGGCACAGGCGCGGGCGGCGCGGAAACTCCCCCGTGCCGGTCGCCGTGGCGCTCGTCTCGGCACTCGCGCTCACCGCCACCGCCTGCGAGTCCGGCGACCCCGAGGCGGGCGGCGACGCCGCGGCCTCCGCGTCCGCCGCGGACGGCGGCAACGGCGAGATCCGGATCCCGGACCACATCAAGGACAAGCTCAAGGAACACGGGATCGACGTCGACGAGTGGAAGAACGGCGCCTGGAAGAACTGGAGCAAGGACGACTGGCTGCGTGAGGCGCAGGACTACGTCAACCCGATCATCGAGGACCTGTGGGACCCGGACCGCATGCGGGACGCCCAGGAGCCGGACCAGGAGGTCGACGACAGCGACCTCTCCGGTGACCAGGGCGTCACCGACCCGGAGCCGCAGCCGGTGCAGGCGCAGGCGGTGACGCCCAAGTACCACGACAGCGCCGCCACCGCGGGCAAGCTGCTCTTCGACTCCCCCCAGGGCTCGATGGTCTGCTCGGCCACGGTCGTGGAGGACCCGGCCAACCCGGGCAAGTCCAACCTGGTCTGGACGGCCGGCCACTGCGTGCACGCGGGCAAGAAGGGCGGCTGGTACCGCAACATCGCGTTCGTGCCCTCGTACAACGACGCCGGCAAGTCGACCGAGGAACTGCAGAACGCCACCAAGGATGAGGTCGCTCCCTACGGCGTCTGGTGGGGCGACTGGGCGCAGACCTCGGACCAGTGGATCGAACAGGGCGGCGCGACCGGCGGTGACGGCGCCTCGTACGACTACGCCGTCATCCATGTGACGCCGGAGAAGGGCAGCGACGGCAAGTCCCTGGAGGAGACGGTCGGCGACGCGCTTCCGGTGGACTTCGACGCGCCCGCGGTGCCCGAGGTGAAGAACCTCAAGGCGATCGGCTACCCGGCCGCGGCGCCGTACGACGGCCAGAAGCTGTACCAGTGCGAGGGCAAGCCCGGTCGGCTGTCGATCGCCGCCTCCGACCCGACGATGTACCGCATCGGCTGCACCATGACCGGCGGTTCGTCCGGCGGCGGCTGGGTCGCGGCCGGTTCCGACGGCGAGCCGGCGCTGGTGTCCAACACCTCGATCGGCCCGGTGACGGCCGGCTGGCTGGCCGGTCCGCGGCTGGGCGAGGAGGCCAAGGGTGTGTTCGACGCGGTGAGCGGCAAGTTCGCCGGCCAGTGACCGCACGCTGAGGCGCACCGCCTCGACTCGGAGGGCGGTGGGGTGCGTCGGGCCCGCCCGGCACCCCACCACGCCTTCGGTGACATTCGTACGTTCCGCATTCGTACGTTCCGCATTCGTACGTTCCGCATTCGTACGTTCCGCACTTGTACGTTCCGTATTCATACGTTTCAACGGGGGTCGACCCACCATGCGTTCCGCACCAACGCCCGCTGCTCCACGGCACCGGCGGCGCACCGCACTCGCCGCCACCGGTCTCGTCGCCGCCCTGGCGCTCACCGCGACCGCCTGTGGCGGCTCGGAGAAGGACGAGGCCGACGCCAAGCCCAGCGGCGGCACCTCGCAGGCCGCCGACGCCGGCGGTGACGGCAAGGTCGAGGTCCCGGCCGGCCTCGCGGACCGGCTCGAGGAGCACGGCATCGACGTCGACCAGTGGAAGGACGGCGGCTGGAAGGACTGGGACAAGGACAAGTGGCTCACTGAGGCCAAGGACTTCGTCAACCCGATGATCGAGGGCCTGTGGAAGCCGGACCGGATGCGGTCCGCGACCGAGGCCGACAAGACCGTCACGACCAAGGACACCGCCGCCGACCAGGGCGCCACCGACCCGGAGCCGGCGCCCGTCGAGGCCGTGGCCGAGAAGACGCCGTACCACGACAACGCCGCCCCGGTCGGCAAGGTCTTCTTCGACTCCCCTGAGGGCTCGATGGTCTGCTCCGGCACGGTCATCAAGGACGCGAACAACCCGGGCAAGTCCAACCTGGTGTGGACGGCGGGCCACTGCGTGCACGCCGGCGGCAGCGGCGGCTGGTACCGCAACATCGCCTTCGTGCCCTCCTACAACGACCTCAGCAAGTCCGAGGCGGAGCTGGCGGGCGCGACGACCACCGAGATGGCCCCGTACGGCACCTGGTGGGCCGACTGGGCCTCGACCTCGAACCAGTGGATCCAGGGTGGTGCGGAGGACGGCGGCGACGGCGCCGCGTACGACTACTCCGTGCTGCACGTGAAGCCGGAGCAGGGCAGCAAGTCCCTGGAGGAGACGGTCGGCGCCGCGCTGGAGGTGGACTTCTCCGCCCCCTCCGCGACGGAGGTCGCCAGCATGGGCGCCTGGGGCTACCCGGCCGCCGCGCCGTACAACGGCCTGAAGATGTTCAAGTGCGTCGACCGGCCCGGCCGGCTGTCGCTGAGCCCGTCGCTGCCGACGATGTACCGCATCGGCTGCACCATGACCGGCGGTTCGTCCGGCGGCGGCTGGTTCCGGGTGGTGGACGGCGAGACCAAGCTGGTCTCGAACACCTCGATCGGCCCGCTGGAGAACACCTGGCTGGCGGGTCCGCAGCTGGGCCGGGAGGCCGAGGCGATGTACCAGAACATGAGCAAGACGTACGGCGGTCGCTGACAGGCACACGCACGCGCTGAGGGCCCGCCCCCTGCCGGCAGGGGGCGGGCCCTCGTCGTCGCTGTGCGACTGGGCGTCAGGCGAGCGGGGCCGGAACGTACGGCGTGAGTTCCGCCGCCAGTTCCTCGTGCACCCTCACCTTGAGCAGGGTGCCCTCCGGGGTGTGCTCCTCGGAGATCACCTCGCCCTCGTCATGGGCACGGGCGACCAGCTTGCCGCGGGTGTACGGCACGAGCGCCTCGATCTCGACCGACGGGCGCGGCAGCTCGTTGTCGATCAGCGCGAGCAGCTGGTCGATGTTCCGGCCGGTGCGCGCCGAGACCGCGATGGACCGCTTCTCGACCCGCAGCAGCCGCTGGAGCACCAGCGGGTCGGCCATGTCGGCCTTGTTGATCACGACGATCTCGGGTACGTCGGTGGCGCCGACGTCCCTGATCACCTCGCGCACGGCGGCCAGCTGCTCCTCCGGGGCCGGATGCGAACCGTCCACCACGTGCAGGATCAGGTCGGAGTCGCCGACCTCCTCCATCGTGGAGCGGAACGCCTCGACCAGGTGGTGCGGCAGGTGCCGGACGAAGCCGACGGTGTCCGCCAGGGTGTACAGCCGTCCGCTCGGTGTCTCCGCGCGGCGCACGGTCGGGTCCAGGGTGGCGAACAGCGCGTTCTCCACCAGCACGCCCGCGCCGGTGAGGCGGTTGAGCAGCGAGGACTTGCCCGCGTTGGTGTAGCCCGCGATGGCGACGGACGGCACCTTGTGGCGCTTGCGCTCCTGGCGCTTGATCTCGCGGCCGGTCTTCATCTCCGCGATCTCCCGGCGCATCTTCGCCATCTTCTCGCGGATCCGGCGCCGGTCCGTCTCGATCTTGGTCTCACCGGGGCCACGGGTGGCGAGGCCGCCGCCCTTGCCGCCGCCCATCTGCCGGGACAGCGACTGACCCCAGCCGCGCAGCCGCGGCAGCATGTACTGCATCTGCGCGAGCGCGACCTGCGCCTTGCCCTCACGGGACTTGGCGTGCTGGGCGAAGATGTCCAGGATCAGGGCCGTACGGTCGATGACCTTGACCTTGACGACGTCCTCGAGGTGGATCAGCTGTCCCGGGCTCAGCTCACCGTCGCAGATGACGGTGTCCGCGCCCGTGTCGAGGACGACGTCCCGCAGCTCCTCGGCCTTGCCGGAGCCGATGTAGGTGGCGGCGTCGGGCTTGTCGCGGCGCTGGACGACGCCGTCGAGCACGAGCGCGCCGGCGGTCTCCGCGAGGGCGGCCAGCTCGGCGAGGGAGTTCTCCGCGTCCTGCGCGGTGCCCGAGGTCCACACGCCGACGAGGACGACCCGCTCCAGACGGAGCTGGCGGTACTCGACCTCGGTGACGTCCTCGAGCTCGGTGGAGAGGCCCGCCACGCGGCGCAGCGCCGCGCGGTCGGAGCGGTCGAACTGCTCGCCGTCCCACTTCGGCTCGGTGTCGGTGTCGTGGCTCCAGGCGACGTCCTCTTCCATCAGGGCATCGGCCCGGAGGCCCTCGGGATAGGTCTGCTCGAGACGCTTGGTGTCCTGGGAGGGGGAAGAAGAGGAGGTCATTGGATCCTTACGCAGCTGGGAACGGAATCGCGCGCGGCGTTGACACCGCGACACTATGCACAACGCACGAGCCGCCGGAGAGATTCCCGCGGCCCCTGCCGTGCCGTCCCGAAGATGGTCGCACGGCACGGGCCGTCTCGTCACCGGCTTATTCCCCGTGCGCCTCCCTGGTGGCGGCCGCCGACGCCTGGTCGGTCGCCGTCGGCTTCCAGTCCGGGTGGCCGGGCATGGGCGGGGTCTTCTCGCCGTACAGCCAGGCCTGGAAGAAGTCGCCCAGGTCGCGGCCGGAGATCTCGGAGGCGAGCTGGACGAAGTCGGCGGTCGTCGCGGTGCCGTCCCGGTGGCGGGTGACCCACGCCTGTTCGAGGCGCTCGAAGGCGGGGCGGCCGATCTCCTGGCGCAGGGCGTAGAGCACGAGGGCGGCACCGTCGTACACGTTGGAGCGGAAGATCCCGGTCTTGCTGCCGTTCTTCGGCGGCTTCGGCGCGGCCGGCGGTCCGCCCGCCGTGCGCCAGCGGTCGGAGGCGCCGTAGGCGGCCTTCATGCGCGCCGCCATGGGCTTGTCCGCGGTCTCCTCCGCGTACAGCGCCTCGTACCAGGTGGCGTGTCCCTCGTTGAGCCACAGGTCGGACCAGGTGCCCGGGCTGACGCTGTTGCCGAACCACTGGTGGGCCAGCTCGTGCACCATGATCGACTCCACGTACCACGCGGGGTAGGCGGGTTCGGTGAACAGCTCTCGCTCGAAGAGGGAGAGCGTCTGGGTCTCCAGTTCGAAGCCGGTGGTGGCGTCTGCCATGAGCAGGCCGTACGTCTCGAAGGGGTAGCGCCCGACCTTGTCCTCCATCCAGGCGATCTGGTCGGGGGTCTTCTTCAGCCACGGTTCGAGCGCCGCGCGGTGCTTCGTCGGCACGACGTCCCGGACGGGCAGTCCGTGCGGGCCGGTGCGGTGCAGCACCGTGGAGCGGCCGATGGAGACCTGGGCCAGCTCGGTGGCCATGGGGTGCTCGGTGCGGTACGTCCAGGTGGTCGATCCGCCGACCTGGTCGACACCCGTCGGCAGGCCGCTCGCGACGGCCGTGAGCCCGTCGGGGGCGGTGACGCGGAAGGTGAAACGCGCCTTGTCGGAGGGGTGGTCGTTGCAGGGGAACACCAGGTGCGCGACATCGGCCTGGTTCGCCATGGCGAGGCCGTCGGCGGTGCGCACCCAGCCGCCCTGGCGGTCCTCGGGGTACACGGGGTCGCTGCTGTGCCGCACGGTGATCCGCGTCCACTCGCCCTCGTCGAGCGCGTCCTCCGGCGTGACGACGAGGTCCTCGCCGGCCGTGGCGAAGCCGGCAGGCTCGCCGTCGACCTCGACGGAGTCGACCTTGCCGTGGGAGAAGTCGAGGTTGACCCGGTCCAGGTCGGCCGTCGTCCGGGCGTCGATGGTGGTGACGGCCTTCAGCGGCTCGCTGTTGCTGCCGGAGTAGGTGAAGGACAGGTCGTAGGCCGTCACGTCGTAGCCGGGGTTGCCCAGGTGCGGGAAGAGGCGGTCGCCGATGCCCAGGGGGGTCGGCGGGGCGCTCGCGGCGACCAGGCAGACGGAGACGGCCGAGGCGAGCAGCGCCGCGGCCCGGAACCGGCGGCGGGACCACGCGCGGGGCCGCGGAGTCGGGGTGTGAGGGGTGTGAGGGGTGTGCAGCATCCCCCACGGCTATCAGCGCGTGTGTGCGCTGCGGCGACGGCGCGCGCCCGGAACACCCGAACGGGTACGTCCCGGCGGCCGACGCCCGCCCGACACGACCGGCCCGGACGCGACCCGCCCGGGTACCACCGGACCCGGGTACGACCCGCCGGGGTACGACCCGCCCGCACACGACCGGACCCGGGTACGCCCCGCCCGGACGCGATCCGCCCGGGTACGACCCACCCGGGTACGACCGGACCCGGGTAGCCCGCCCCGGACGCGATCCACCCGGGTACGACCTGCCCCGACACGACCCGTCCGGATACGGCTCAGACTCCCGTGGTCTGCGGCTGCGCTCTGCTCACGTCGTACACCCCGGCCACGTCGCGCATCGCGCGCATGAGGGCGGGCAGCCGGGCGGCGTCCGGGAGCAGGACGGTGTAGGTGTGGCGGACCCGCTGCCGGTCGGGGGGTTCGACGGTCGCGGAGACGATCTCGGCGCCTTCGACTGCCATGGCCTCCGTGAGATCGGCCAGGAGGTGCGGGCGACCGAACGATTCGGCGAGCAGCGTGACCCTGCACTGCGTGCTCGCCCCCCAGCGCACGCCGACCTCCGCGCGTCCCGCGCTCTTCATTCGCGCCACCACCGCGCACTCCGCGCGGTGCACGGTCACCACTCCCCCGCGCACCGCGAAGCCGGTGATCTCGTCGGGCGGTACGGGGGTGCAGCAGCCGGCCAGCCGTACGGTCGCACCCGGCGGGTCGACGAGGACGTCGGCGGAGGCGGGACGGGCGGCCGGTCCGTCGGACGCCGGACGCGAGACGGGTGCGTCGCCGACGGCGGGGCCGCGGGACGACTCCTCCGCTTCGGCGGGCGGCCGCGCGGGGTGGGCCGCGAGCCGACGCTGGATGGCGATCCGCGCGGCAGGCGTGTGGGCGTGCTCCAGCCACTCCCTGGAGGGCTCGGAGGCGGGGTCCTGGCCCATCAGGAGTTGCACGGTGTCGCCGTCCCGCAGCACCGTGCTCATGGTCGCCAGGCGGCCGTTCACCCGGGCGCCCATGCACGCGTGCGCGTCCTCGCCGTACTGGGCGTACGCGGCGTCCACGCAGCTCGCGCCCTCGGGCAGACCGAGGGTGCCGCCGTCGGGCCGGAAGACGGTGATCTCGCGGTCCTGGGCGAGGTCCGCGCGGAGGGTGGACCAGAAGGTGTCGGGGTCGGGGGCGCCCCGCTGCCAGTCGAGCAGCCGGGAGAGCCAGCCGGGCCGGGTCGGGTCTGCGCGCTCGCCGTCGCCCGCGGTCTGCTCCTCCGACGGCGGGGCGTAGGGATTGCCGAGCGCGACGACACCCGCCTCGGCGACCTTGTGCATCTGGTGGGTGCGGATGAGGACCTCGACGACCTGGCCGTCCTGCGCGCGGGCCACCGCGGTGTGCAAAGACTGGTACAGGTTGAACTTGGGTACGGCGATGAAGTCCTTGAACTCCGATACGACCGGCGTCATGCAGGTGTGCAGTTCACCGAGGACGGCGTAGCAGTCGGCGTCCTCCTGCACGAGCACCAGGAGGCGGCCGAAGTCCGCGCCGCCGAGCGGGCCGCGCTTGCGGGAGACACGGTGCACGGAGACGAAGTGGCGGGGCCGGATGAGGACTTCGGCGGTGATGTCGGCCTCGCGCAGCACCTTGCGCACCTCGTCGGCGACCGCGGTGAGCGGATCGTCCGCGCGGGCGGCGTTCTCGTCGACCAACTCCCGCGTGCGCGCGTACTCCTCGGGATGCATGACCGCGAAGACGAGGTCCTCCAGCTCGGACTTGAGCGCCTGTACGCCGAGCCGCTCGGCGAGCGGGATGAGCACGTCCCGGGTCACCTTGGCGATGCGCTCCTGCTTCTCCTTGCGCATGACACCGAGGGTGCGCATGTTGTGGAGCCGGTCGGCGAGTTTGATCGACATCACGCGGACGTCGTTGCCGGTGGCGAGGAGCATCTTGCGGAAGGTCTCGGGCTCGGCGGCGGCGCCGTAGTCGACCTTCTCCAGCTTGGTGACGCCGTCGACGAGGTAGCGGACCTCGGCGCCGAACTGCTCACCGACCTGGTCGAGGGTCACCTCGGTGTCCTCGACGGTGTCGTGGAGGAGGGAGGCGGTCAGCGTGGTGGTCTCCGCGCCGAGCTCGGCGAGGATCAGGGTCACGGCGAGGGGGTGGGTGATGTACGGCTCGCCGCTCTTGCGCGTCTGGCCGCGGTGCGAGGACTCGGCCAGCACGTAGGCGCGGCGCAGCGGATCGAGGTCGGCGTCGGGGTGGTGGGCGCGGTGTGCCTCGACGACGTGGCCGATGGCGTCGGGCAGCCGGCCGCGGGCGGCGGAGCCGAGCAGTGCGGCGCGGCCCAGGCGGCGCAGGTCGATCCGGGGGCGGGCCTTCCTGCGGGGCGCGGCCGGCGCGACGGCGCCGTTGACCGCGGGCGTCACAGGGCCTGGGCTCGCTGGATTCACGGCCTCCGCATTCATGGGCACCTCCGGCTGCACGGACCGGCGGACGGGGTATCCCAGGGCGGACACGGCTCAGGGGATGGTGTTGGTCCCCCGTCCGGGCCGGTGCTTGATGCTATCGAGCCCATCACGTGCGGCTGACCGCCTCTCGCCGAGCGTGAAACGGATCACCCATTCGAGCGATGGTCCGAGGGTTTACGTTTTCGCACTGAGTGTCATGGACCGGGCTGTGGTTCACCGGGTCGTGGTTCAGGCGAGTACCCCTTCCAGCCATGCGGAGTCGAATTCTCCCGTGGCGACGATCACGGCGGGGCCCGTCATCTCGATCTCGCCGTCGGGGCGCTCGGTGATCACCAGGGTGCCGCCGGGCACGTCGACCGTGTAGGTCGCCGGGGTGCCGGTGACCGCCGGGTCGGCGCCGTCCCTGCGGGCGGTGGCGACGGCGACGGCGCACGCGCCCGTGCCGCAGGAACGGGTCTCCCCGGAGCCGCGCTCGTGCACGCGCATCGCGACGTGACGGGGGCCGCGATCGACTACGAACTCGACGTTGACGCCGTCCGGGTAGGCGGTGGCGGGCTCGTGGAGCGGCGGGGAGTACAGGTCGCCCGCGTGGGCGAGGTCGGCGACGAAGGCGACCGCGTGCGGGTTGCCCATGTTCACGTTCCGCGCGGGCCAGCTGCGCCCGTCGACGCTCACCACGACGTCGCCCTCGGGGAGCAGCGCGCGGCCCATGCCTACGGTCACGTCGCCGTTCTTCGCGAGGTGAACGCGCTTCACGCCTCCGCGCGTGGCGATGGTCAGATCGCCCTCGGCGGCGTGCCCGGCGCGCTGGAGGCAGCGCGCGAAGACCCGCACTCCGTTGCCGCACATCTCCGCGACCGATCCGTCGCCGTTGCGGTAGTCCATGAACCACTCCGCCTCGGCGGCCATGTCCTTGGCCTCGGGGTGCGCCGCGGACCGCACCACGTGCAGCAGTCCGTCGCCGCCGATGCCCGCGCGGCGGTCGCACAGGGCGGCGACGGCCGCTGGGGGCAGGTCGATGGCGTTCTCCGGGTCCGGGACGATCACGAAGTCGTTCTCGGTGCCGTGACCCTTGAGGAAGGCGATCCGCGTGCTCATTCCTCGATCGTACGGGGTCGGTACGACAGGACGACGAGGCGTGAACGAGGGGCGGACGTGCTCGGACGCGGGCACGCGCACGCGGGCCCCGCGCCGGTGGGCTCCTGTCAGCCCCGCAGGCGGGCCACCCGCCACACGGCGAGGACGACGACGGCCGCGACCGCCAGGGCGTACACGAGGATCATCCGCCAGTCGGCACGGCGCCCCGATCCGCGCTGCGGCAGACCCGGCCAGGTGTAGCCGACCCGGCGGGCGGCCATCATGCCCCAGCCGGCCGCGCAGGAGCAGATCAGCAGCCCCAGCATCGCGATCACCGCGCCGCTGTCGCCGAAGTCGAAGGCGAGCGGGAAGGCGAACATCAGGGAACCGACCACGGCCAGGCACACGATGGGCGCGAGCTGCCAGATGCGCAGCCGTCGCTGCGGACGCAGCTCGACCTCGACCTCGTCCCCGTACATCCCGTCGGGCTCGGGGCCGTCGGCCGCCACGCCCTCCGGGGTCTCGTCGGGGCCGTCGGGGCTCAGACCGGCTCCGTCCGGCTCCGGTCCGCCGTGGTCGGCGGCGCCGTGCTCGGTGCTTGGTGCGGTGTCACGAGGGCCGGCCTCCATCGCCACGCGCCCTCCCAACTAGGACTCACTCGGTCGATCGAAGCTCGATGATGGCACGCCGCCGAAGGCCCGGATGACGGCCGGGGCGTCCCGATGCCATCACGTGATCAGGCTGTAACCGGTCGTTCGACCAACGACAGGGCGAGCCGCGGAAGTTCCGTGCGATCCGCCACAGCCCCACTCAACCAGTGCACCCGCGGATCGCGCCTGAACCACGAATCCTGACGGCGCGCGAAGCGTTTGGTGGCACGGACGGTCTCGGCCCGCGCCTCGTCCAGCGTGCACTCGCCGGCGAGCGCCGCGAGCACCTGCTGGTAGCCGAGCGCGCGCGACGCCGTACGCCCCTCGCGCAGCCCCTGCGCCTCGAGTGCGCGCACCTCCTCGACCAGACCCGCCTCCCACATCCGGTCGACGCGGTGGGCGATGCGCTCGTCCAGCTCGGGGCGCGCCACGTCGACGCCGATCTGCACGGTGTCGTAGACGGAGTCGTGGCCGGGGAGGTTGGCGGTGAAGGGCCTTCCGGTGATCTCGATCACTTCCAGGGCGCGCACGATCCGACGGCCGTTGCTGGGCAGGATGGCCCGCCCGGCTTCCGGGTCGGCGGCGGCCAGACGGGCGTGCAGCGCCCCCGGGCCCCGCACTGCGAGCTCCTCCTCCAGCCGGGCTCTGACCTCGGGGTCGGTGCCGGGGAACTCCAGGTTGTCGACGGCCCCGCGGACGTAGAGGCCGGAGCCGCCGACGAGTACCGGCCAGCGCCCCTCGGCGAGCAGCGCGTCGATCCGCTCCCGCGCGAGCCGCTGGTACTCGGCGACGGATGCGGTGACCGCCACGTCCCAGATGTCGAGCAGGTGGTGCGGGACGCCACCGCGTTCCTCGGGCGTCAGCTTGGCGGTGCCGATGTCCATCCCACGGTAGAGCTGCATGGAGTCGGCGTTGACGACCTCACCGCCGAGCCGCCGGGCCAGGAAGACGCCCAGATCGGACTTTCCGGCCGCGGTGGGTCCGACTACGGCGATGACGCGGGGGGCGGGGGGTGCGCTGCTCACCGCACCAGTCTCGCAAACCTCTCGCCCGGCCCTCGAACGAGTTACGTGACGGCGCGGGGCCGGGATCGTTGCCCGTTGCGAGGTTCCCGCGCCCCGGACCACCGGGGCCATGGCCCCGGCCACGCAAACGGACGCACCGGATGCCGCGGGATTTCGCCCGCACGAGTAACGTATGGAGTTGATATGGGCGTTTTTGCACGGCTTTTTCGGAGGTCGAAGACCACGGAGGAGGCGCCGGCCGCCGCGACGTCGGCCGATACCCCGGAGCCCGAGCGTGCGGCGGAGGCGAACGCGGCAGAGACCGTGGAATCGACCGAAGCCGGACCCCGGAACACGGCACAGCCCGCGGAGGCCGACGAGGCCGCTGAGGCCGACGAGTCCGCCGACTCGGAGAGCGTCGGCATCCCCAAGCAGCAGTCCGCCGGGGAGGCCGTCGACAACGAGGCCGACAAGGGCGCCCGCACCTGACTGCCCCGTGAGGGAAGGCGAACCATGGGTCTGCTGGACAACTTGAAGGCCAAACTGGGACCGGCGAAGGGCAAGGTCTCCGACCTCGCGCAGCAGCACGGGGACAAGATCGATCGCGGTCTCGACAAGGTGGCGAAGACCGTCGACGAGAGGACCAAGGGCAAGTACAGCGACCGGATCCAGACGGGCACGGGCAAGGCGAAGGGCGCCATGGACCGCCTCGCCCACAAGGACGCCGACGGCATGGACGGAGACGGGAACACACCGGGCACCACCCCGGGCGGTACCCCGCCGGCCGGGCCGCCTCCGGCTTCCTGACCCACGCCCCACGCCCCGGTAGCGGGGCGGGGCACCGGCACATCGGCGGACGGTCACGAGCGGATCAGCTCCGGGCCGTCCGCCGGCTCGTGCGTGGCGGATGTCCCGCGGCCGGCCTCCTACGACCAGATGGCCGCGACGTACCCCACCCCGTACGGCGCGTCCTCGTACAGCAGCGCGCCGGCGAGAGCCGTGTCCTCGGCCGCGCCCGCGAGGACCTGCCAGGGCGCCCGGCCGGACACCTTCAGCTCGCGGGCCAGCGCGGCGTCCAGCGCCGCGAGGGCGGTCACGTCCGCCGCTCCCAGCGCGCGCCCCACCTCCGCGTCGAAGGGCGCCGCCCGCTCGTCGAGGTACCCGGGGGCCTTGAGCGTGCGGCACGCGCTGGCGTCGCCCAGCACCAGCAGCGCGATCCGACCGGCCCGCGCGGCGACGTCCCGGCCCAGCGCCGCGCAGCGATCGGCGGGGAGGGCCTCCCCCACACCGATGCCCTCGACGGGGGCGTCGGCCCACCCGGTCCGTCCGAGCAGCCATGCGCCCACGGCGAACCCGTACGGCAGCTCACGACCGGTTCGCTCCGGCTCCGTACCGAGGTCCGGGCCCAGGCGCACGTCCAGATCCACGCCGAATCCGCGGAACGAGCCCGGCGTGCCCTGCGGATAGACCTCGGGTCCGGTGCCGTCGGCGGGCCCCACCACCACGAGCCGGTCGGGCCGGGCCGCGGCGAGCACACCCAGCGCGTCCGTGCAGGCGGCACGCGCGGCGTCCAGCTCGGGTGCGGCGCCCGCGGCCACCTCCGGCACGAGGAGCGGCGGACAGGGACAGACAGCGGCGGCGACAAGCATGATCGGCAGCGTAGCCCCGTACCGCCGTCCGCCGTCGTACGCCCTGCGGTCAGTCGCAGCCGCAGCCGCTCGCCACGGCGGGCTGGGGCTCGGGAACGCCGATCTTCGGCAGGCCCAGCATCACGCCCACGGGCTTGGCCTGCTCGGCCGCGTTGCGCTTCTCCCAGGCGTCGCCCGCGCGCGTGCGGCGCACACCGAGCACCTCGCCCTCTGCGAGGAGGTGGTGCGGAGCGGCGTAGGTGATCTCGACCGTCACCACGTCGCCCGGGCGGACCTCCTGGTCGGGCTTGGTGAAGTGCACCAGGCGGTTGTCGGGGGCGCGGCCGGAGAGGCGGTGGGTGGCGCCGTCCTTGCGGCCCTCGCCCTCGGCGACCATCAGCTCCAGGGTGCGGCCGACCTGCTTCTTGTTCTCCTCCCAGGAGATCTCCTCCTGGAGGGCGACGAGACGCTCGTAGCGCTCCTGGACGACCGCCTTGGGGATCTGGTCGTCCATCTCCGCGGCCGGGGTGCCGGGCCGCTTGGAGTACTGGAAGGTGAAGGCCTGGGCGAACCGGGCCTCGCGCACCACGTGCAGGGTCTGCTCGAAGTCCTCCTCGGTCTCGCCGGGGAAGCCCACGATGATGTCGGTGGTGATCGCCGCGTGCGGGATGGCGGCGCGCACCTTCTCGATGATGCCCAGGTAGCGCTCCTGGCGGTAGGAGCGGCGCATGGCCTTCAGGACGGGGTCGGAGCCGGACTGGAGCGGCATGTGCAGCTGCGGCATCGCGTTCGGTGTCTCGGCCATGGCGGCGATCACGTCGTCGGTGAAGTCGCGCGGGTGCGGGGAGGTGAAGCGGACGCGCTCCAGGCCGTCGATGTTGCCGCAGGCACGCAGCAGCTTGCTGAAGGCCTCGCGGTCGCCGATGTCGGAGCCGTAGGCGTTGACGTTCTGCCCGAGGAGGGTGATCTCGGAGACGCCCTCGGCGACCAGGGCCTCGACTTCGGCGAGGATGTCGCCGGGACGCCGGTCCTTCTCCTTGCCGCGCAGCGCCGGGACGATGCAGAAGGTGCAGGTGTTGTTGCAGCCGACGGAGATGGAGACCCAGGCCGCGTAGGCGCTCTCGCGCCGGGTCGGCAGCGTGGACGGGAACGCCTCCAGGGACTCGGCGATCTCGACCTGCGCCTCCTCCTGCACTCGGGCGCGCTCCAGCAGCACCGGCAGCTTGCCGATGTTGTGCGTGCCGAAGACGACGTCCACCCAGGGCGCCCGCTTCACGATCGTGTCGCGGTCCTTCTGCGCCAGGCAGCCGCCGACCGCGATCTGCATCCCGGGGCGGCTCGCCTTCTTCGGGGCGAGGTGGCCGAGGTTGCCGTACAGCTTGTTGTCGGCGTTCTCCCGCACGGCGCAGGTGTTGAAGACGACGACGTCCGCGTCGCCGTCGGCACTCTCGGGGGCGCGGACGTAGCCCGCGTCCTCCAGCAGCCCGGACAATCGCTCGGAGTCGTGGACGTTCATCTGGCACCCGTAGGTGCGTACTTCATAGGTGCGCGTGCCGCCCACTGACTGGCTCCGGTCGATGCTGCTCATGGCAATAAGGGTAGGCGGTCGGCGGCGATGGCCCGGGCCGCCTGTGGACAACCGGGGTCGGTGCTGGTCAGGGCTGGTCGGAGCCGGCGACAGGCCCTAGTGGTCAGGGCTCGATGAGGCCCGCGCGGATCGCGTACCGGGTGAGCTCCAGGCGGTCGCGGACGCCCAGCTTCTGGAGGAGGTTGGCACGGTGGCGTTCGACGGTCTTGGCGCTGATGAACAGCAGCTCGCCGATCTCCTTGGAGGTGTGGCCCTCGGCGACGAGCTTGAGGATCTCCTCCTCGCGTTCGGTGATGGGCCGCTCGGGCAGGCCACCGCCGCTGTGCAGGCGGTCCAGGTAGGAGCGGACCAGGGCCCGTTCGGCGCCCGGGTAGATGAACGGCTCGTCGCGTACGGCCGCCCTGCATGCCTCGACCAGGTCGCGGTCGGCGACGGACTTGAGGACGTAGCCGCAGGCACCGGCCTTGAGGGCCTCGAAGAAGTACTGCTCGTTGTCGTACATGGTCAGGATGAGGATGCGCAGCTCGGGCAGGCGGCGGGAGAGTTCGCGGGCCGCCTGGAGGCCGGTCATGCGGGGCATGGCGACGTCCAGGACGGCCAGGTCCACGTCGGTGGCCCGCGCCACCGCGACCGCCTCGGCCCCGTCACCGGCCTCGGCGACGACGGTCAGGTCGGGTTCGCCGTCCAGGATGAGGCGCACTCCGCGGCGTACGAGGGTGTGGTCGTCGGCGAGCAGGACGCGGATCGGGGGCCGGGCGGACATCAGGGGCGGTCTCCGGGTCGGTCCCCCGGCGGGGCGGGGACGCGAAGGCGTACGTCGGTGCCCCGTACGGGGGCGGGTTCGAAGTGGATCTCGGCTCCTATCAGCAGGGCCCGTTCACGCATGCCGCGGATGCCGGCGCCTTCGGAGGCCGCGCCGAGACCGGTGCCGTTGTCGCGTACGAGCAGTTCGACGCCGTCGGGCAGCGGGCGGAGGCTCAGCTCCACGCGGTCGGCGGCGGCATGGCGGGCGGTGTTGGTCAGGCCCTCCTGGGCGACCCGGTAGATCACGAGTTCCGCCTCCGGGGCGAGCGGGGGCAGGTCGCCGGGGACGTGATGGTGGACGGTCAGCCCGTGGTGCGTGAACTCGGCGGCGAGCGAGCGCAGGGCGCTGGCGAGGCCGAGCTCGTCCAGGACACCGGGGCGCAGGCGACGGGCGATGCGGCGGATCTCGTCGAGGCCGGCCCGGGTGGCCTCCTGGGCGAGCGACACTTCCTCACGCAGTTCGCCGGGCACCCGGTCGGCGACGCGCTTGAGCTGGAGGAGGACGGCCGTGAGGGTCTGGCCGACCTCGTCGTGGAGCTCGCGGGCGATGCGGTGGCGTTCGCGTTCCTGGGCGTGCAGGGCACGGCCGGCGCCGGCGGCGCGTTCGGCCTGGAGCCGGTCCAGCATCGTGTTGTACGTCGCGATCAGCTGTGCCGCCTCGGCCGGTCCGGCGACCGTCGGGCGGGCCCCTGGCACCAGCAGGTCGGCGGTGGCCATGGCCCGGCCGAGCCGGTGCAGCGGGGCGAGTCCTATGCGCAGGACGACCGCGTTGCCGGCCAGCAGCGCCGCGAGGCCCGCCAGCAGGACCAGCGCTTCCCCGGGCAGGACGGGCGTCGACACGGTGACCGGTCCCAGCAGCAGTGCTGTGGCGACGACCAGACCCGCGGCGTTGAGCGAGAAGATCCGCCAGAACAGCGACACGGTCCTCTTCCCGCTCCTCCCGGCCCTCGCGCACGACACCGCCGCGGCCAGCTTCGCCGCCCGCGACCGGCCGCGTATATCCGTCACGACACCCATATCGCCACCGTACGTGCGGATGACAGCATGGCGAGGCCGCGAGCATGTCACTCACGTGCCGGAAGCGCGGCAAGGGAAGCAAGACAAATGAGGGGAAAGCTCGTGTCAGCTCCACGCCTGAGGGCGACGCCGCTGCCGGGTATCGGGGTCCAGTACGACCTGGTGACTCGCGAACACCGCCATCTGTCGGTGGTGGCACACCGCGACGGCACCCGCACGGTGAACATGTACCGGGCCGACGACCCTGATTCCTGCGCCCACTCGCTTCGGCTGGCCGGTGCGGAGGCGGGTGCGCTGATCGACGCGCTGAAGCCCTCCCACCACAGCCCGAGCCTGCTCTACACCACTGACCTCGGGCTGGTCGCCGAGCGGATCGAGGTGTCCGCGACGTCCCGGTGGAACGGCCGCCAGCTCGGCGAGACGTGCATGCGGACCGAGACCGGCGCGTCCATCGTCGCGGTGCTGCGGCGGGCCGAGGCCATTCCGTCGCCCGCGCCGGACTTCCGGCTGGTGGGTGGTGACACCTTGATCGTCATCGGCACCCGCGAGGGCGTCGACACGGCCGCGGCGATACTCGGGCAGGAGTGAGCCGGTGCACTCCGCGGTTCTGCTGATCGAGTTCGGTTCCATCATTCTGGGGCTCGGGCTGCTCGGCCGGTTCGCCGGCCGATACCGCCTCTCCCCGATCCCGCTGTACCTGTTGGCCGGGCTGGCGTTCGGCGAAGGCGGCCTGCTGCCGCTGGGGGCGAGCGAGGAGTTCGTCGCCGCCGGCGCCGAGATCGGCGTCATCCTCCTGCTGCTGATGCTGGGCCTGGAATACACGGCCAGCGACCTGGTCACCAACCTGAAATCCCACTATCCGGCCGGCCTCGTCGACTGCGCGCTCAACGCCGTACCGGGCGCGGTGGCCGCACTGCTGCTGGGCTGGAGTCCGGTGGCGGCCGTCGTACTGGCCGGAGTGACGTGGATCTCGTCGTCCGGTGTCATCGCCAAGGTGCTCGGAGACCTCGGCCGCGTCGGCAACCGCGAGACCCCGGTGATCCTCAGCGTGCTGGTCCTGGAGGACCTGGCGATGGCGGTGTACCTGCCGATCGTCACCGCTCTGGTGGCCGGTGCCGGGCTGATGACAGGGAGCATCACGCTGGCGATCGCGCTGGCCGCGGCGGGCGCGGTGCTGTTCGTGGCGCTGCGTTACGGCCGGGTGATCTCGCGGTTCGTCTCCAGCGACGACCCGGAGAAGCTGCTGCTGGTGGTGCTGGGCCTGACGATCCTGGTCGCGGGCGTCGCGCAGCAGCTCCAGGTGTCGGCCGCCGTGGGCGCGTTCCTCGTGGGCATCGCGCTGTCCGGAGAGGTCGCGGAGGGCGCGCACACACTGCTGAGCCCGCTGCGGGACCTGTTCGCCGCGGTCTTCTTCGTCTTCTTCGGGCTGCACACCGATCCGGCCAGCATTCCGCCGGTCCTGCTGCCCGCTCTCACACTGGCTCTGCTCACCGCCGTGACGAAGATCGCCACCGGGTACTGGGCCGCCCGGCGGTCCGGGATCTCCGTCAAGGGCCGCTGGCGCGCGGGCGGTGCGCTGGTGGCGCGCGGCGAGTTCTCGATCGTCATCGCGGGCCTCGCGGTCTCGGCCGGTATCGAACCGTCCCTGGGCCCGCTGGCCACGGCCTACGTCCTCATCCTGGTCGTCCTCGGCCCCCTCACCGCCCGCTTCACCGAGCCGCTGGCGTCCCGTCTGTTCCGTCGCCGGGACAACCCCGACCGCCCCGGCGGCGTCCCCGACGGGACGCCGCAGACGGCGGGGGCGGAGGCGTCGGTGGGCGACTGACCCCGCGACGGCCTCGGTACGACCCCGACACGACCCCGGTACGCAGGTGCCGGGGTCGTCGTGTCGTACGTCGGCGGCAGCGGCAGCGGCAGCGGCAGCCGCAGCGGCAGGAACACGGAAGGCCACCGCGCCCCGCGCCCGCATCAGGCGCCCGGCGTCTCCAGTGCCTCCACCGTCCGCGGCGTCCATCCCTGCCGGCGCAGTACGCCCGGCACGTCCGGCGCCTCGTAGTGGTCGCCCTTGAGGACCTTGCCGTCGGCTCTGCGGCTGACCCGGCCGTCGGGGCCCAGCTTGGTCATGTTGGAGCGGTGGATCTCGGCGATCACTTCGTCGAGGTCGATGCCGTGGACGAGCGCCGTGCCGTAGGCGACGTAGACCACGTCCGCCAGTTCGTGCGCGAGCCGGTCGAGCGGGCCCGTCACCGACACCTCGGCGACCTCGGCGGCCTCCTCGGCGAGCAACTCGCCTCTGTGGGCGGCCAGGTCGGAGGAGACCTCGGTCGGAGTGCTGCGGGCGTCCAGCCCGAAGGCGAGGTGGAAGGCGCGGACCAGGTCGGCGGGCGAGGAGTTCATGCGGACGACTTTAACGAGCGCCACTGACAGTCGGCGCCGCGCTCCCGCACGGTCGCCGTGTGAGCTCCGCCCTGGTCAGCCGGGTTGCGGGCTGGCAGGATCGCGCACATGTCCTCGCTGCTCTCCCGTATCGGCAGACGCCGCGCCGTCCAGGGCTCGGTCGCCGGTGCCGTCGCCCTCGGGCTGCTGCTGTGGTGGCTGCTGCCGCTGGGCGAGGAACCGCCGAGCGGGGCGATCACGTTCAGCACGGGCACACGTGCGGGCGTCTACCAGAAGTACGGCGAACTGCTGCGCACCGAGCTGCGCAAGGACATGCCGGACCTGAAGGTACGGCTGATGACCAGCGCGGGCTCGCAGGAGAACGTCGAGCGGGTGGCGTCCGGGGAGGCCGACTTCACGATCGCCGCGGCCGACGCCGTGGAAACGTACAAGATCGCCGGCCGTCCCGGCTCCGAGGGGCTGCGCGGTGTCACCCGCCTCTACGACGACTACGTGCAGCTCGTGGTGCCGAGTGGCTCGGACATCCAGTCCGTCGCCGACCTGCGCGGCAAGCGGGTGGCCATCGGGCTGCCGAACTCGGGCGTACGGCTGATCGCCACCCGGCTGCTGAAGGCCGTGGGCATCGATCCGGAGAGGGACATCACGCCGCGTGCGGACGGGATCGACACCGGCCCGGGGCGGCTGGGCGACGAGCTCGACGCGTTCTTCTGGTCGGGCGGCGTGCCGACGGACGGGCTCAAGCAGATCGCGGAGACCTCCGCCTTCCGGTTCGTGCCGATCGGCGAGGACCTCGTCGGCAAGCTGCACGAGTCAGGCGGCGCGACCCGCTACTACCGCACCACCAACATGCCGGAGTCGGCGTACCCCACCGTGCAGAACGGTGCCGTGGTGCCCACGATGGCGGTGTCCAACCTGCTGGTGACCCGCGCGGACATGGATCCGCGGCTCACGGAGTGGCTGACCAGGACGGTACTCGACAGCCGCGACGGCATCGGGGCGACCGTCCACTCCGCGCAGCTGGTGGACCTGCGTACCGCGATCTACACCGACCCGCTGGAGCTGCACGAGGGTGCCCGGCGCTACTACCGGTCGGTGAAGCCGTAGGGCCGCTCCGGCTCCTTGGTTGCGCCTGCCCCCGGCCCGGACCGCGGCACCGTGACCGTCACCTCGAGGCCGTGCGGCTCGTGGTGGCCGAAGTGGATCGAGCCGTCGCCCGCCGCGAGCAGCGCCCGGCAGATGGACAGGCCGAGGCCGGAGCCCTTGATGTTCTGGTGCCGGCCGCTGCGCCAGAAACGGTCGCCCACGCGCGCGAGCTCCTCGTCGGTCAGCCCGGGACCGTTGTCGGTGACGACGACGGTGGTGGCGTCCCCGACGGAGGCGACCGCGACCCGGACGGTCTCGTCGGTCGGCGTGAACTTCACCGCGTTGTCGATGACCGCGTCCAGGGCGCTGGACAGCGTCACCGGGTCGGCCCAGCCCGTGGTCGGCGGGCAGTCCCCCACCAGCCGCACACCCTTGGCCCCGGCCGTCGGTGACCAGGCCGCCACCCGCTCGGCGGCCAGCGCGCCGATGTCGGTGAGCTTCAGGTCCGCCTGGCTGTGCTCGGCCAGCGCCAGGTCGAGCAAGTCGTCCAGGACCCGGGCCAGTCGTTTTCCCTCGGTCTGGACGGAGGCGATCTCCTCGTTGTCCTCGGGCAGTTCCAGGGCGAGCAGCTCGATCCGCAGCAGCAGCGCCGCGAGGGGGTTGCGCAGCTGGTGCGAGGCGTCGGCGACGAAGGCACGCTGCTGTTCCAGCACGTCCTCCACGTGGTCCGCCATCTCGTTGAACGACCCGGCCAGACGCCTGAGCTCCGGCGGCCCCCCGGCCGGCGCGACCCGGGACTTGAGCCGCCCGGTGGCGATGTCGTGGGTCGTGGCGTCCAGGACGCGTACCGGCCTGAGCACCCAGCCGGTCAGCCGGAGCGCGGCGCCGACGGCGAGCAGCATCGCGGCGATCTCACCGGCGCCGATGATCAGCCAGCCGCGCAAGGTGCGCGACCGCATCGAGTCGGTGGGCGAGTCGGTGACCACGACCGCGACCACGTCCCCGTCCCGGATGACCGGCGAGGCGACCACGAGCCGGCCGTCCTCCCAGGGCCACACCTGCGGCGGGTCGTGACTGCGGCGGCTGAGCAGCGCCTCGTCGAAGGAGTCGCGCACCTCGCCGGTCTGGGGGAGGAACCAGGTCGTCGGCGCGTTGGCCATCGGGATGTGGTTGCGGTAGAAGACGCCGGCCTTGATGCCGTAGACCTCGTAGTAGCTGATGAGCTCGGTCTGCAGCGTCTCCAGGCGCTCGTCCGTGGTCGTCCGGCGCGAGCCGCCCGGCACGTCCTCGGTGACGAACTGGGCGAGCGCGGCGAAGCGTGCCGTGTCGTCTATGCGGTCGATGACGACCTTCTGCTGCTCCGCGCGGGCGACGCTGACGCCGAGCGGAACGCCGAGCGCGAGCAGTACGGCCGCCATCAGGACGATGAGCAGCGGGAGCAGGCGTGTGCTCACCCGGCCCCGCTATCCGTTGGGGGCGACGAGGCGGTAGCCGACGCCGCGGACGGTCTCGATGAGTGCCGGCATGCGCAGCTTGGCGCGCAGCGAGGCGACGTGCACCTCCAGCGTGCGCCCGGTCCCCTCCCAGCTGGTGCGCCAGACCTCGCTGATGATCTGCTCCCGGCGGAAGACCACTCCGGGGCGCTGTGCGAGCAGGGCGAGGAGGTCGAACTCCTTGCGGGTGAGTTGGACAACCGAACCGTCCACGCTGACCTGGCGTGTCGGCAGCTCGATACGCACCGCTCCGAGCCGCACCACGGTCTCGGTGCTCCCGGTGGTGTCCTCCTGGGCGGTGCGCCGGCTGACGGCGTGGATCCGGGCGAGCAGCTCACCGGTGTCGTACGGCTTGACCACGTAGTCGTCGGCGCCGAGGTTGAGGCCGTGGATGCGGGAGCGGACGTCGGAGCGGGCGGTGACCATGATGACAGGGGTGCTGGTGCGCTTGCGGATCTTGCCGCAGACCTCGTAGCCGTCCTGGTCGGGCAACCCCAGGTCGAGCAGGACGACGCCGAAGCAGTCGACCTCGGGGACGAGCGCCTGGAGAGCCTCCTCGCCGCTGCGCGCGTGGGTGACGTCGAAGCCGTGCCGTGCCAGGATCGCGGACAGGGCGGCGGCCACGTGGTTGTCGTCCTCGACGAGCAGCAGTCTCATCCGGGCTCCCTTCGGTTCATCGGCCGTACGCTTGGCGTGGGTAGAAAGACGCGTGCACACGCGCGTGCGCCTTGTGCAGTGACGCCGATGGAGGGGGACGGCGTCAAGAGGCTTCCGGTTGCGGCCGCTCGAAGTTATCCGGCCGATATGCGCCCTGCTCACAAGTGCTACGACTCGTATCCGATTGCTACCGGATCGTGATGCTCAGATTCCCCTCAGATGTAGAGACGCAGGTCGATTGGCGTTACTACTGTCCTCCGAAACCGAGGAGGACGGAGCCCGAGAGCGATGACCGAAGTATCGGTGGCCAAGGAAGATGTGGCCGCGACCGGCGAACTGGTCGTCCTGAAGAGTGTCAACAAGCACTTCGGCGCGTTGCACGTGCTCCAGGACATCGACCTGACGATCACCCGCGGCGAGGTTGTCGTGGTCATCGGACCTTCCGGGTCCGGTAAGTCCACCCTGTGCCGCACCATCAACCGCCTGGAGACCATCGACTCAGGATCGATCGCGATCGACGGCAAGCCCCTGCCCGCGGAGGGCAAGGAACTCGCCAGGCTGCGGGCCGACGTCGGCATGGTTTTCCAGTCCTTCAATCTCTTCGCGCACAAGACCGTGCTCGAGAACGTCACCCTGGGCCAGGTCAAGGTCCGCAAGGTCGACGCCAAGAAGGCCGAGGAGAAGGCCCGCGCCCTGCTCGACCGCGTCGGCGTGAGCGCCCAGGCGGACAAGTACCCCGCGCAGCTCTCCGGCGGTCAGCAGCAGCGCGTCGCCATCGCGCGGGCGCTGGCCATGGACCCGAAGGTCATGCTCTTCGACGAGCCGACGTCGGCTCTCGACCCCGAGATGATCAACGAGGTGCTGGAGGTCATGAAGCAGCTCGCCCGTGACGGCATGACCATGGTCGTCGTCACGCACGAGATGGGCTTCGCCCGGTCGGCGGCCAACCGCGTGGTGTTCATGGCGGACGGCCGCATCGTCGAAGAGGCCACGCCGGACCAGTTCTTCAGCAATCCGCGCAGCGACCGCGCCAAGGACTTCCTGTCGAAGATCCTGCACCACTGACACGGTGCGGGTCCGACGTCCGTGTCGCCCGCGCTCCAGCCGGCTCGCCTCTCGCATCTGATCGTCTGATCGTCTGATCACAGCCAAAGGATGTTCACCATGAAGCTCCGCAAGGTCACCGCCGCCTCGGCCACCGTGTTCGCCCTCGCCCTGACCGCCACCGCGTGCGGCTCCGACGACGGAGACAGCGGCTCCTCGGGTGGTGACGACAAGAAGATCGCCATCGGCATCAAGTTCGACCAGCCGGGCCTCGGCCAGAAGACGCCCGACGGCTACGAGGGCTTCGACGTCGACGTCGCCACGTACGTCGCCAAGAAGCTCGGCTACACCGAGGACCAGATCGAGTGGAAGGAGTCGAAGAGCGCCGACCGCGAGACCATGCTGCAGCGCGGTGACGTCGACTTCATCGCCGCCACGTACTCGATCACGCCGGAGCGCTCGGAAAAGGTCGACTTCGCCGGCCCGTACCTGCTGGCCCACCAGGACGTGCTGATCCGCGCCGACGACAACAAGATCAAGTCGCCCGAGGACCTGAACGACGCGAAGCTCTGCTCGGTCACCGGCTCGACCTCGGCCCAGAATGTCAAGGAGAAGCTGGCGCCCAAGGCGCAGCTGCAGAACTACCCGACGTACTCGGCCTGCCTGAACGGTCTGCAGACCGGCGCCATCGACGCGCTCACCACGGACGACTCGATCCTCGCCGGTTACGCCGCCCAGTCGCAGTTCAAGGGCAAGTTCAAGCTCGGCGGCTTCAAGATGACCAACGAGAACTACGGCATCGGCGTCAAGAAGGGCAGCGACCTCAAGGCCAAGATCAACGACGCGCTCGAGGCCATGGTCTCCGACGGCGCCTGGGAGACGGCCGTGAAGGACAACTTCGGTCCGGCCAACTACAAGAACGAGCCCGCGCCGAAGATCGGCGACGTCAAGAGCTGAAGCCGGGCCTGACAGGGTGCGCCGCCCTCCGGAAGGGGCGGCGCACCGGGGCGGGCATCCCTACACGCGGAAGCGCGGGAGATCGTGTTCGACTTTCTTCAGGATTACGACCTGTTGGGAGCCTTCTGGACGACAGTGCAGCTCGCTGTGCTCTCGGCCGTCGGCTCTCTGATCTGGGGCACTCTGCTGGCCGCCATGCGCGTCAGCCCGGTGCCATTGATGCGTGGCTTCGGGACCGCGTACGTGAACGTCGTGCGGAACATTCCGCTGACGGTCATCATTCTGTTCTCGTCGCTGGGCCTGAGTCAGACCCTTGGCGTCACTCTCGGTGCCGAGGGCGATTTCGAGACGATCAACTTCCGGCTCGCCGTTCTCTCCCTGGTCCTCTACACCTCGTCCTTCGTGTGCGAGGCGCTGCGCTCCGGCATCAACACCGTGCCGGTCGGCCAGGCGGAGGCGGCCCGGGCCATTGGTCTGAGCTTCAGCCAGGTACTCCGGCTCGTGGTGCTCCCGCAGGCGTTCCGATCATCGGTCGCCCCCCTGGCCAACGTACTGATCGCGCTCATCAAGAACACCACGGTCGCCGCAGCCATCGGCGTCGCCGAAGCGGCGGCACTGATGAAGGACATGATCGAGAACGAGGCGCAATTGCTGCTGATCTCCGCGGTCATCGCCTTCGGTTTCGTGGTTCTGACGCTGCCGACCGGCCTGATTCTGGGCTGGGTGGGCAAGAAGGTGGCGGTGAAGCGATGAGCTCCGTTCTCTACGACGCCCAGGGGCCACGCGCCAAGCGACGCAACGTCCTGTTCACGGCCGTCTTCGTGGTTGCCCTCGCGGCCCTGGTGTGGTGGGTGTACAAGGCCCTCGACGACAAGGGCCAGCTCGACTGGGCCAAGTGGGAGATGTTCTTCACCAGCGGTGAGCCCTGGTCGACCTACATCTGGCCGGGTTTGCAGAACACCCTCAAGGCAGCGGCTCTCGCGATGGTCATCGCCTTGCCGCTCGGTGCCGTACTGGGCATCGCCCGGTTGTCGGACCACGCGTGGGTGCGGGTCCCGGTCGGCATCGTGGTGGAGTTCTTCCGGTCCATCCCCGTGCTGGTCCTCATGATCTTCGGCAACGCGCTGTTCGCCGAGTACACCGGTGTCAGCTCGGACGACCGTCCACTGTACGCGGTCGTGACGGGTCTGGTCCTGTACAACGCCGCCGTCCTCGCAGAGATCGTGCGGGCCGGCATCCTCGCACTGCCCAAGAGCCAGTCCGAAGGCGCGATGGCGATCGGATTGCGCAAGGGCCAGTCGATGCGGCTGATTCTGCTGCCGCAGGCGGTCACCACGATGCTTCCGGCCATCGTCAGCCAGCTTGTCGTGATCCTCAAGGACACGGCTCTCGGCGGCGCGGTCCTGACCTTCCCGGATCTGCTCGCCGCCGCCAACACGATGAGCGCGTACTACGGCGCCAACATCATCGCCAGCTTCACCGTCGTGGCCGTCCTCTTCATCGCACTCAACTTCTCCCTCACCAGCTTCGCGAGCTGGCTGGAACGCCGGCTGCGGCGGGCCAAGAAGTCGACCGGTGCGGTACTCAAGGCGGACGACACCGAGGCAGCCGGGACCGGAACCGGCGCCGCCTGACACAACTGACACTCGGTCACCTCATATGACCATCACGGAGGCAGTGGCATGATCGCCACTGCCTCCGTCACTTGACGCAAGCAGCGGCAATAGGTTGCATACGTTCTGTGACCGTGCACCCTGCTCCAATGTCCTGTTCACCCACGTCCCCCGGGACACCGTCACGGGCAGGGGGCGTCGCGCCGTGGACCCGGTGATCATCACCGGAGCGGGGCCCGTAGGGCTCACGCTCGCCCTGGCGCTGGCGCGGCAGGAGGTGCCCTGCGTCGTTCTCGACGAAGGGCCGGGCAAGGACGAACCGCGTCCCGCGCGGACCGTCGTCCTGGGCGAGGACGCCGTCACCCTCGTCGAGCGGCTGACCGGCACACCGCTGACGGGGCTGGGTTTCCGTTGGGCCGGATGGCGGTCGATGCGGCGCAAGCAGGTGACGCGCGAGGTCGTCTTCGGCGACACCGACCCGGCGCCGCTGCACATCGCCCAGCACGAACTGACCGACGTCCTGCGCACGGCACTCGCCCACGAGTCGCTCGTCAAGGTCGCGGTGGACAGCCGCCTGGACGGCATTGAGCAGGAGGCCTCGGGCGTCACGGCCCACACCCGCGGCCCCGGTGGCACCTGGTGGCGCGGCAGTTACCTGGTGGGCTGCGACGGCCCCCGCTCGACCGTCCGCAAGCTCCAGGACATCCGCTTCCCCGGCCGTACGGCGGTGGAACGATACGCCGTCGCCTCACTGCGCACGGAACTCCCGTGGACCGACGAGGCGTTGCTCCACCGGATGCCTCCGTGGCGTACGTCCGGCCCGTCGGCCGGCGAGATCGTCGGCCGCCCCCTGCCGGACGGCGTGTGGCGCCTGGACTGGCTGCTGCCTCCCGGCAAGGATCTGGTCACGCCCGAGCTGCTGGTCACCCGGGTCCGCGAGACCCTCACCGGCTGGGCCGGCGGGTCGCCCACGTCGTACGAACTCCTCGACACCGGAGTCCACACGGTCCACCACCGGCTGGCCCGCCGCTGGCGGGTGGGCCGCGTACTCCTCGCCGGGGACGCCGCCCACTTGCTGGGCGCGCTGGGCACACAGGGGCTCGATGAGGGGCTGCTGGACGCCGACAACCTCGCCTGGAAACTGGCCCTGGCCTGGCATCACGGACCGCGTGAGGCGCTGCTCGACAGCTACCAGGAGGAGCGGCGCACGGCGATCGCCGCACGGCTGCGCGCCGCCGACCAGGTGCTGCCGCTGCTGCGCGGTGGCGGAGGCCTGCGGTCCTACGTCCCCGGCTCGACCCGCGGCAACGACGCGCTGCTCGCGGACGGCCACCTGCGGCGCGGGACTCTGGGTGCGCCGGGCACGTACGCCGACTCGCCGCTCGCGCCCCAGGACCTCGCCGGGGAGGTGTCCGTCGGCACACCGCCCGGTGCGCCCGTCAGCGATGTGGTGGTCACGGCGGAGGACGGCACGTTCGTACGGCTGCGCGACCGGCTCGGGCGCGGGGCGCTGCTGGTGGTGCTGATCGCGCCGGGTACGGGTGTGTGGGACCGCAAGCACTGGGTGACCGCCGGCATCATGCCCCGACTGGCGGCGGCGGTGACGGCGCTGCCGCATCACGCCGAGCTGCTCGTCGCCGAGAGCTACCCGGGCGCCGCGGCCCACACAGTGCTGCTGGTGCGGCCCGACGGTCACCTCGTCACGGCGCTGAACGGGGTGCGCCCGGCCGACCTGTACGCGGCGGCGGAGACGGCGGTGGGAGGGGCGCCGACCACGGCCACGGAGCCCACGGAGGAAGAGGCGGGGGCGGGAGCGGGGGCTGCGGCCGGGTCCCGCTGACCGGCCGTCCGGGGGTGCGCCGGCGGCTCGTGGCCGTCGGCCATCGCCGGGCGCTGTCCATATGGCGACGGTGAGTTGACCGGTCCACACCGTCGTGGTCTACTCCGGACCGTGACCGACACCTGTGTACGCCTGTGGCGGAGGGTCCACATGGACCTCATCCGCTATGCGGGCTGCGTGTGTCACCCGTCCTGCTGAATTCGCAGCTCTTCTCTGCGCGCGCCACTTCTGCGTGCCGCCGCGCGCTCCTTCGCGAAACTCCCAGGACGGTACCCGTGTCTGTCTCCTCCCCTGCCTCTGTCTCCCCTGCTTCGTCCGCCGCTCTTGCCTCCGGGGCCACGGCCCCTCCCACTCAGGCCGAGCTCCTCGACTTCGTTCGCCGTACGGCCGCCGACGCCGGACTGATCGCCTCCCTCCCGCTCGACCCGGAGGGCCGCACCTGGGTCCGGTTGGCCGGACCGGGCGGCAGCGAGGCCTGGCTGATCGGCTGGCCGCCCGGCATGGGCACCGGCTGGCACGACCACGCCGAGTCCGTGGGCGCCTTCGTGACCGCCGCGGGTGAACTCACGGAGAAGGCGCTCGCCGCCCGCCTGCCCACCGACGGCTGGAAGACCCTGGAACTCACCGACGGGGTGGACCGGAAACGCCGACTGCCGACGGGCAAGGGACGCGCATTCGGCCGGCACCATGTGCACGAGGTGCTCAACGAGTCACCCGACCGGCACGCGGTCTCCGTGCACGCCTACTACCCGCCCCTGCCACGGATCCGCCGCTACAGCCGCAGCGGGCAGACCCTGCGCCTGGAGCAGGTCGAGCGCCCGGAGGACTGGCAGTGAGCGAGCCGACGAGAATCGACGCTCTGCTGGAGCGCGTACGCAGCGGTTACCGCCGGATCGCGCCGCTCGCGGCGTACGACGCCGCCGGGGCCGGCAGGGCGCTGCTGGTGGACATCCGTTACGCCGCCCTGCGCGAGCGGGACGGCGTGATCCCCGGCGCGATGGTGATCGAGCGCAACGAACTGGAGTGGCGCCTGGATCCGCAGGGCAGCCACCGTCTCCCCGAGGTCACGGGCCATGACCTGCGCGTCGTCGTGGTGTGCAACGAGGGCTACGCCTCCAGCCTGGCGGCGGATTCCCTGCACCGCCTGGGCCTGCACCGGGCCACCGATCTGATCGGCGGATTCCAGGCTTGGCGGGCGGCGGGACTGCCGGTGGCCGTTTCATAGCCCGCACACCCCACCTGGTCGGCTCCAGCCGTGTCGAGGGCCTTGCGTGCGGCGCAGTCCCTCTTCTCGTTGACGACGAAGGCGTAGTCCAGGTCGGAGTGGGCTCGGGCCAAGCTGTCGGTGCTCCTTCCGGCCTTGGACTTCCGGCGTTGGTCTTCCGGCGTTGGTCTTCCGGCGTTGGTCTTCCGGCGTTGGTCTTCCGGCGTTGGCGGGATCGAACGTGCCGGGCTGATCGGCGACCACTCGGCGTTGGCCGGCAGGGCGTCGCTGAAACCTCCGACGAGCAGGTCGGAGTCGGCGCCCGGCGCGCCCGCGACGACGCCGACTGTACGTCCCGGCCCGCCGCGTCGTCGGTGACCCACTGGGCGTCCAGCCGCCCGACGGCCGTCAGTTCGGACGACCACCGCCCCCAGGATGTCGTCCGGCCTGCGCGACGCGGGTCAGAACCCCTCGTCGCCGAGGAACTCCGTGTCCTCGCCCTCCTCCTCCAAGGCCTGGCGGACCACCCGCAGTGCCATGCCCTCGGGGTAGCCCTTGCGCGCCAGCATGCCCGCGAGGCGGCGCAGCCTCTTGTCGCGGTCGAGGCCGCGGGTGGCGCGCAGCTTGCGGGCGACCAGTTCGCGCGCGGTCTCCTCCTCCTGCTCGGAGTCCAGCTGCGAGACCGCCTCGTCGATGAGCGTGGCGTCGACACCCTTGGTCCGCAGCTCCCTGGCGAGGGCGCGCCGGGCCAGCCCGCGGCCGTGGTGCCGGGACTCCACCCAGGCTTCCGCGAAGGCGCTGTCGTTGATCAGGCCGACCTCCTCGAACCTGGACAGCACCTCCTCGGCGGCCTCGTCGGGGATCTCCCGCTTACGCAGGGCGTCGGCGAGTTGCTTGCGCGTGCGCGGGGTCCCGGTGAGCAGGCGCAGGCAGATCGCCCGTGCCTGCTCGACCGGGTCCCGCGGAGGCTCCCCCTTCTCGGCCCTCGACGAGGAAGTGGCACCTCCGTCCTCGGCGGGCGACTCCGCACGCTCGCGACGCCGCCCGCGCCCACTGCCCGTCCCACGGCCCCGTCGAGCTCTGCCACGCGTGCCGCCGTCACCGTGGCGTACCCCGCTGTCACCGGGAGTGCCGGCGTCGTACGGGCCCTCGGCGCCGTACGGCGCGAAGGGGTCGGCCGTGCCGTCCGCGACGTCGGACAGGTCCGTCTCGTACGGGACCGCAGCCGCCCCGTACCCGCCGCCGTCCATGCCGACGGAGCCGTCGTCACCCGGTCTCCCCCGCTCGCGCTCCCGCGAGGCGTTGTCCGGATACGCGTACTCGGCCCAGTCGGTTCGTCGTGTCACGGTCAGCTCTTGGCTGCCGCGGCCTTGGACTTGGTGGCCTTGGCGGTCGCGGGGGCGGGCACCGCCGGTGCGGCGTCGGCCGGGGCGGCGGAGGCGGCGGCGTCCGCGCCCGGCTCGGTGGCCGGCTCCTCGGGACGTACGCCGACGCCCAGCTTCTCCTTGATCTTCTTCTCGATCTCGTTGGCCAGGTCGGGGTTGTCCTTCAGGAAGTTGCGCGCGTTCTCCTTGCCCTGGCCGAGCTGGTCGCCCTCGTACGTGTACCAGGCACCGGCCTTGCGGACGAAGCCGTGCTCCACGCCCATGTCGATCAGGCCGCCCTCGCGGCTGATGCCCTGGCCGTAGAGGATGTCGAACTCGGCCTGCTTGAAGGGCGGCGCGACCTTGTTCTTGACGACCTTGACGCGGGTGCGGTTACCGACCGCGTCGGTGCCGTCCTTCAGCGTCTCGATGCGCCGGATGTCGAGTCGCACCGAGGCGTAGAACTTCAACGCCCGGCCACCGGTCGTGGTCTCGGGGGAGCCGAACATCACGCCGATCTTCTCGCGGAGCTGGTTGATGAAGATCGCGGTGGTCTTGGACTGGTTGAGCGCACTGGTGATCTTCCGCAGGGCCTGGCTCATCAGGCGGGCCTGCAGACCGACATGACTGTCACCCATCTCGCCCTCGATCTCCGCGCGCGGCACGAGCGCTGCGACGGAGTCGATGACGATGAGGTCGAGGGCACCGGAGCGGACCAGCATGTCCACGATCTCCAGGGCCTGCTCACCGTTGTCCGGCTGGGACAGGATCAGGTTGTCGATGTCGACGCCGAGCTTCTGCGCGTACTCGGGGTCGAGGGCGTGCTCCGCGTCCACGAACGCGACCTGGCCACCGGCCTTCTGCGCGTTCGCCACCGCGTGCAGGGTCAGGGTCGTCTTGCCCGAGGACTCGGGGCCGTAGACCTCGATGACGCGGCCGCGCGGCAGGCCGCCGACGCCGAGGGCCACGTCGAGCGCGGTCGACCCGGTCGGGATGACCTCGATGGGCTCCTTCGACCGGTCACCCATGCGCATGACCGCGCCCTTGCCGAACTGCCGTTCAATCTGTGCGAGCGCGGCATCCAGGGCCTTCTCGCGGTCGGTTCCTGCCATGGGTTCCACCCGGTTTGCTTGATTCGATCGCTTCACGTCAAAGACGCTAATGCCTGCCACTGACAATCCACCCTGATGCGGGTCCGGCCTGTGGATAACTCGGGCACTTCTCCACCCAAACCCAGTCGAATCACCCGTCACGAGCCTCGCCAGAGCCTCCATAAGAATGGATGTTCGATTTTGGTGTCAAGCGCACCACGCGGCACCTCCGAGCGTACGTCTGCCGGGTCGGCGGTCGGGTGGCTAGAGTGCGGATGCGACGTGGAGGAGGGGGACACCATGGCCAAGGTCAGCATCAGTCTCGACGCAGAACTGGTGGTGGAAGCGATGGTTCTGGCCGGCATCGGCTCGCCGCAGGACGCCGTCGAGGCGGTGGTGCGGGACTACATCGCCCGCGGCCACCGCACGGAGACCCGCACCGAGTTCAAGGACCAGAACCTGCGGGAGGTCGACGCAAAGCCGCAGGAACCGCAGGGCTGATCCCGCAGGGCTGATTTTCCTGGCCGCCGTCCGGGACGGCAGCCGTCCCGGACCGGCCGTCGTCCCGGACCGGCAGCCCGGCTGCCCCCCCCTGGCGTACGGCGGGCGCCTCCGGCGGGACGACGACGGCACGGACGGGTTCCGGCGAGGCTCCTGGCAGTGCTGATCCTCTCCGGCCTCGTGCACCGGGTGGTGTTCGCGGTGGCCGGGTTCGCGCTGCTGCTCGTCGCACTGGCCTCGGGCGCCACGATGGTCGTGGGGGTGGTCTGCTACGCGGCCGCCGCCGGCGGCGCGGGCGTGTGGGCCGGCCTCACGTAAGTGAACGCGGCCCCTCTCATCAGGAGGAGCCGCCCTCTCCGGCCCCCTCCGTCCCGGGGCCGCCCGGCTCCGGTCGCCGGGCCCACAGTTTTCGCAGCCGCGTGGGTGCCCCGGGCCCCGACCGGCGGTTCCGGCGTCCGTGGACGCGCGGATCGTCCGTGACGTCGTAGCGCTTGACGTACGCCCCGAGGAACGCCTGCAGCGTGGCGACCGCCGGGATGGCGATCAGCGCGCCGACGGCGCCGAGCAGGGCGGCGCCCGCGACGACCGAGCCGAAGGCGACCGCCGGGTGGATGTCCACGGTCTTGGACGTCAGCTTGGGCTGCAGTACGTAGTTCTCGAACTGCTGGTAGATCACCACGAAGATCAGTACCCACAGCGCGTACCAGGGGTTGACCGTGAAGGCGATCAGCATGGGCAGGGCGCCCGCGAGATAGGTGCCGATGGTGGGGATGAACTGCGACACCAGGCCCACCCACACGGCGAGCGCGGGGGCGTAGGGCACCTCCAGGAACTCCAGCAGGATGTAGTGCGCTATGCCGGAGACCAGCGCCATCAGACCGCGCGAGTACAGGTAGCCGCCGGTCTTGTCCACGGCGATCTCCCACGCGCGCAGGACTTCGGCCTGCCGGGTGGGCGGCAGGACGGAGCAGAGCGCGCGCCGCAGCCGGGGGCCGTCGGCGGCGAAGTAGAACGAGAACAGCAGGACCGTCAGCATCTGGAAGAGGCCACCGAGGACCTGGGCCGACACGTCCAGGACGCCGGTGGCGCTGTTCTGCACGTAGTTGCGCAGCCAGTCGGAGCGGAGCAGGCCCTCCTGGATGTCCACCCGTCTCAGCTCGGTGTGGAAGTGGCCGTTGACCCAGTTGATGACGGAGTCGAGGTAGTCCGGGAAGTCCTCGACCATCTTGACGATCTGGCCCGCGAGCATCGAGCCGAGCAGCGTGACGAACCCCGCGGCGGCGATCAGCACGGCGATGAAGACGAGGAAGGTGGCCAGCCCGCGGCGCAGTCCGCGTCCGGCCATCCAGCTCACCGCGGGTTCGATGGCGAGGGCCAGGAAGAAGGCGATGAGGACGTTGATCAACAGGCCGGTGAGCTGGTGGAAGGCCCAGCTGCCCAGTTGGAAGACGGCGATGAGCGCCAGGGCCAGCACCATGGCGCGCGGGAGCCAGCCCGGCATGCGGGCGCCCGGCCCGGCGGAGCCGCCGGGCGGGGGACCGGTGGGCGGCGTCGTACCGGTCCCGGATGCGTGCCGGGTCGCCTGCCCGGTCTCGTCAGAGGGTGCCACGGACCAAGTCTCGCCCACGCCACCGACAGCGGAGTCCCGTCCGGTGATCTTCGTGACCCGCCCGATGATCTTCGTGACCGGTCAACGCTGTTCCTGCGGCACGTTCATGACAGTGCAGACCACCCGCCACACGTCCTTGGCGTCCCATCCGGCGTCCAGCGCCTCGTGCACCGTGCGCCCACCCAGCTCCGCCATCACGTGATCGCGCGCGAAGGTGTCGGCGTAGCCCGGACCGAAGTGATCCGTCATCCGCTCCCAGAAGACCGTCAACCGCATGACTCCAGTATCCCGCCCCTGAGAGTGGGCCCTGCGCCGGGACCAGGTGCCGGGAACACTTTGCGTCATACGGTCTGACCATGGCCGAAATTGGAGCTTCCCCACTCCCCTCGACACCCCCGACCCGTGCGACACACTCCCCGCTCGCGCGCGCGGAGCACTTCGTCTGGCTCACCGCGCGCGTACTGGAGCAGCGCCTCTTCGCGTACCACTTCCGCGGCGGCGACGCCGGCCCGGTGGAGACCGCGCTGGACGCCTACCGCAACGAGGACGGCGGGTACGGCCACGCACTGGAACCCGACCTGCGCGGTCCGGTCAGCCAGCCGCCGCACACCGCGCACGCCCTGCGCGTCCTGGACGCCGTCGGGCGCTGCGGCGGACAGCGCGTGGAGCGGATGTGCCGCTATCTGACCTCCGTATCCACTGCGGACGGTGCCCTGCCGGCGATCCATCCCAGCCAGCGCGGGTATCCGACCGCGCCCTCCATGGCGGTCGTCGACGACCCGCCCGGTGAGCTACTCGCCACCGGTCCGGTGGTCGGCCTGCTGCACCGCAACGAGGTATGGCACGCCTGGCTGTTCCGGGCCACGGACTTCTGCTGGCAGGCGGTCGAGTCGCTGGGGACCTCGCACCCGTACGAGGTCGAGGCCGCCGTGGCCTTCCTGGACGCCGCCCCCGACCGTCCGCGCGCGGAGGCGGCGGCCGACCGGTTGGGCCGCCTGGTGCGCGAGCAGCACCTGGCGGTGCTGGACCCGGACGACCTAGCCGCATACCCGGTCTCCCCCGGCTACGCCCCGGGCGAGCACCACTTCCCCCACGACTACGCGAGGCACCCGCGCTCCCTCGCGCGCGCGTGGTTCACGGAAGACGAGATGGCCCGGTCACTCCACGCTCTCTCGGCCCAGCAGGAGGAGGACGGCGGCTGGCCCGTGCGCCGGCGCCAGTGGGCACCCGCCCCCGCCTTGGAGGCGCGCCCCGGAGTGACGCTCGAGGCCCTGCGTACGCTCCGCGCGTACGGCCGCACGGTCGACTGACCCGACTGACCCGGCTCACCCGCCCATGGCCCGTACGCCCGCGGTCACCACCACGGCCGCCGCGACGGCGAGCAGGAAGGGCGCGCGCAGCACCAGCGCCAAGGCGGCCGCGGCGACTCCCGCTGCCCGCGCGTCCAGCACGAGCGCCTGCCCGTCGGCGAAGGTCTGCTGGGCGGTGAGCGCGGCGAGGAGGGCGACGGGCAGCAGGGCGGCGAGGCGCCGGACGAGAGGCCGCTCCAAGGCGCCCGCGGGCACCAGCAGCCCGATGAGCTTGACGGCGTAGCAGCCGACGGCGGTCACGCCGATCGCGATCCAGACGCTCAACGCTCTCCCTCCCGCGCGGAGTCCTCGACAGCGCTGCTTCCGCGACGACCCCGCGCCCACAGGACGGCCGGTGCCGCCAGCGCGGCCACCAGGACGGGCACACCGGCGGGCAGCACGGGCAGCAGGCCGAGTCCCAGGAGGACGGCCAGGGCGGCGACCGCGCGCTCGGTGGTGGTGCTCAGCATCGGCGCGAGCAACGCCAGGAAGACCGCGGGGCCGGCGGCGTCGAGCCCCCAGGCGTCCGTGTCCCCGATCGCCTCCGCGCCCAGCGCGCCGAGCAGCGTGGTGAGGTTCCACAGCAGGTACAGGGTGAGTCCGGTGACGGTGAACCCGATCCGGACGCTGCGCCGTGTGGGTTGTGCGAGGGCCACGGCCGTCGTCTCGTCGATGACCCACTGCGCGGCGAACGGGCGCACCGCGCGCGGGAGGGCCAGCAACTGCGACAGCCGCAGCCCGTAGAAGGCGTTGCGTACGCCCAGGAAGAAGGCCCCCGCCGCGGCGGTGAGCGGGTTGCCGCCGGCGGCGAGCGCCCCCACGAGCGCGAACTGGGACGCCCCGGTGAACACCAGGAGGCTGAGCGCGCATGTCTGCATCAGTGTCAGTCCGCTGCCGGCCGAGGTCACCCCGAAGGCGAACCCGGACAGTCCGACGGCGACTCCGACCCCGAGGGCGTCCCGTACGACGGCGGCGTCCGGCTTGTCTTCGACGACGCCCGTGTCGGGAACAGCTGTCTGTTCTGTCACGCCTCGGACGGTAGGAGAAGCCGCCGCCGCGCGTCTTGTACGTTCTTGCGCTCCCGCTGGTAGGCGCCGGGCGGCACGCCCACGATCCGCGCGAAGTGCCGGTTCAGATGCGGCTGGTCGGTGAACCCCACGGCGACGGCGGCCTCGGACGGCCTCGTACCGGCCTCCAGCAGCCGCCGCGCCCGGCGCACCCGGGCGTCCGTCAGCCAGGTGTGGGGCGGCATTCCGTAGGCGTCCCGGAAGGCGCGCAGCAGCGCGAACGGACTGCTCCCGAGTTCCCCGGCGAGCCTTTCCAGACTCGGCGGGTCGGCCATCCGTTCCTCCAGCACGGCACGCGCGCGTGCCGCGACGCCGGCCCCTGCCGTCCGCACCTCCCGCCGCGGCAGCGGCCCGCCGTTCAGCCGCAGCAACCGGGTCACGGCCACCCGCAGCAGGGTGTCGGCGGCGAGCGCGTTTCCCTCGTCGGCGGCCCGCAGCACGCGGTGCACCAGCTCGACGGCGTACGGATCGTCGAGCACCGGCCGGACGAACCCGGGCGTCCCGCGCAGCGTGGTCGTCTCCGCCGCGATCCCGGCCACGAGTTCGGGCGCCGGATAGACGGCCCCGTAGCGCCATCCCTCCGGCACTCCGGCCCGCCCCGTGTGCGGGGTGTCGGGGTTGACCAGGGCGAGTGCTCCCGCTCCGGCGTACTGATCGCTTCCGCCGTGGTGGAAGACCTCCACTCCGTCGGCGATGGCGGCGATGACGAAGTGCTCGTGGGTGTGACGTACGAAGGTCTTCCGTATGTACTGGGCCCGCAGCAGATCGACGTCGGGCAGCTCCGCGTACCGCCAGTGCCGTGCCCGCTCGCCCGATGTCGCCATGCCCCCATTCTCTGTCACGGCTTCGCGGCGCCGGAGTCACGCCCGGCATCCGTCCAGCTCAGGCCGATTGTCAGTGCTCGGGTGCACGATGGATCCATGGTCAGCTCCGCACACCGAGCCCTGGACGGCTTCACCCCCGCGACCCGCGGTTGGTTCACGGGGGCCTTCTCCGCGCCCACCGCCGCCCAGGCGGGCGCGTGGCAGGCCATCTCCGAGGGCTCGGACGTGCTGGTGGTCGCTCCCACCGGCTCCGGCAAGACGCTGGCCGCCTTCCTCGCCGCCCTGGACCAGCTGGCCTCGACACCCCCGCCCGCCGACCCCAAGAAGCGCTGCCGAGTCCTGTACGTCTCCCCGCTCAAGGCCCTGGCCGTCGACGTCGAGCGCAACCTCCGCAGCCCCCTGACCGGCATCCGCCAGGAATCCGTACGCCTCGGCCTGCCCGAACCCGAGGTCAAGGTCGGCATCCGCTCCGGCGACACCCCGGCCGCCGAGCGCCGTGCCCTGTCCACCCGCCCGCCGGACATCCTGATCACCACCCCGGAGTCCCTGTTCCTGATGCTGACGTCGGCCACGCGCGACGCGCTGACCGGCATCGAGACGGTGATCCTGGACGAGGTGCACGCGGTCGCCGGCACCAAGCGCGGCGCCCATCTCGCCCTCACCCTGGAGCGGCTGGACGAGCTGCTGCCGAAGCCGGCCCGTCGCATCGGCCTGTCGGCGACGGTCCGTCCGGTGGACGAGGTCGCCCGGTTCCTCGCACCGCGCGGCAAGGTGGAGATCGTCCAGCCGGACTCGGGCAAGGAGTTCGACCTCTCCGTCGTCGTCCCGGTCGAGGACCTGGGCGAGCTGGGCGGTTCCCCGGTCGCGGACGGCAACGACGGCGCGGAGCGTCCGTCGATCTGGCCGCACGTGGAGGAGCGGATCACCGACCTCGTCCAGTCGCACCGCTCCACGATCGTCTTCGCCAACTCCCGGCGCCTGGCCGAGCGCCTGTGCAACAGGCTCAACGAGATCGCGTATGAACGGGCGACCGGTGAGCCCCTGGACGAGCACCACTCCCCCGCCGAACTCATGGGCGGCTCGGGAGCCGCCCAGGGCGCCCCCGCGGTGATCGCCCGCGCCCACCACGGCTCGGTCTCCAAGGAGCAGCGCGCCCTCGTCGAGGAGGACCTCAAGGCGGGCCGCCTGCCCGCCGTGGTGGCCACCTCGAGTCTGGAGCTGGGTATCGACATGGGCGCCGTCGACCTGGTCGTCCAGGTCGAGTCACCGCCCTCGGTCGCCTCCGGCCTCCAGCGCGTCGGCCGCGCGGGGCACCAGGTCGGCGCGGTCTCCACGGGCGTGGTCTTCCCCAAGTACCGCGGCGACCTGGTCCAGGCGGCCGTGGTCACCGAGCGGATGCGCAGCGGCGCCATCGAGGCTCTCCGGGTTCCCGCGAACCCGCTGGACGTCCTGGCCCAGCAGATCGTCGCGATGACCGCGCTGGACACCTGGCAGGTCGACGACCTGCTCGCCACCGTCCGCCGCGCAGCCCCGTTCGCCTCGCTCCCCGAGTCGGCCTTCACGGCCGTCCTGGACATGCTCGCGGGCCGCTATCCGTCCGACGCCTTCGCCGAGCTGCGCCCCCGCGTGGTGTGGGACCGGGTCGCCGGCACGGTCACCGGCCGGCCCGGCGCGCAGCGCCTCGCCGTCACCTCGGGCGGCACGATCCCCGATCGCGGCCTTTTCGGGGTCTTCCTCGCCGGGGCCGATCCGAAAAAGGGCGGCGGCAGGGTCGGCGAGCTGGACGAGGAGATGGTCTACGAATCCCGCGTCGGAGACGTCTTCACGCTCGGCACCAGCTCCTGGCGCATCGAGGACATCACGCGCGACAGGGTCCTGGTCTCCCCTGCTCCGGGCGTGCCGGGCAGGCTCCCCTTCTGGAAGGGCGACCAGCTGGGCCGCCCCCTCGAACTGGGCCGGGCACTGGGCGCGTTCCTGCGCGAGGTCGGCTCCCTCACCAAGGAGGACGCCCGGCTGCGCCTGGTCACCGCGGGCCTGGACGCCTGGGCGGCGGACAACGTCCTGTCCTACCTCGACGAGCAGCGCGAGGCCTGCGGCCACGTCCCCGACGACCGCACCATCGTCGTCGAGCGCTTCCGCGACGAGCTGGGCGACTGGCGGGTCGTGGTCCACTCGCCCTTCGGCGCCCAGGTCCACGCCCCTTGGGCACTCGCGCTCGGCGCCCGCCTGTCGGAGCGGTACGGCATGGACGCGCAGGTCATGCACGCCGACGACGGCATCGTGCTGCGCCTGCCGGACGCCGACCTGATGGGCCTGGATCTGCTCGACCAGGAACCGTCGAAGCCAGAGCTGGAGTACGACGCCGAGCAGGCGCCCGTCGGCGCGGCCGACGTCGTCTTCGACAAGGGCGAGGTCGACCGGGTCGTCACCGACCAGGTGGGCGGCTCGGCCCTGTTCGCGTCCCGCTTCCGCGAGTGCGCCGCCCGCGCGCTGCTGCTGCCGCGGCGCAGCCCCGGCAAGCGCACCCCGCTGTGGCAGCAGCGCCAGCGCGCCGCGCAGCTGCTCGAGGTGGCGAGCGAGTACGGCTCGTTCCCGATCGTCCTGGAGGCGGTCCGCGAGTGCCTCCAGGACGTCTTCGACGTGCCCGGGCTGGCCGAGCTGATGGGCGACCTGGAGGCCCGCAAGGTGCGCCTGGTCGAGGTCACCACCCCGGAGCCGTCCCCCTTCGCCCGCTCCCTGCTCTTCGGATACGTCGCCCAGTTCCTCTACGAGGGCGACTCGCCGCTCGCCGAGCGCCGTGCCGCCGCCCTCTCCCTGGACTCCCGGCTGCTGGCCGAGCTGCTCGGCCAGGCGGAACTGCGCGAGCTGCTCGACGCGGAGGTCCTCACCGAGCTGGAGCGCGAGCTGCAGTGGCTCACCGAGGACCGCCGCGTCAAGGACCCGGAGGGCGTCGCGGACCTGCTGCGGCTGCTCGGTCCACTCACGGACACCGAGCTGGCCGAGCGGGGCGCCGAGCCGCAGTGGGCCCAGGAGCTGGCCGCCGCCCGCCGCGCGATCAGGGTGCGCATCGCCGGCGCCGACCACTGGGCTGCCATCGAGGACGCGGGCCGACTGCGCGACGCGCTGGGCACCGCGTTGCCCGTGGGCGTGCCCGAGGCCTTCACCGAGCCGGTCAAGGACCCCCTCGGCGACCTCCTCGCCCGCCACGCCCGCACCCACGGCCCCTTCACGTCGGTCACCGCGGCGGCCCGCTTCGGCCTGGGTGTCGCGGTCACCGAGGGCGCCCTGCAGCGGCTCGCCGCGGCGGGCCGGGTCGTGCAGGGCGAGTTCCATCCGGCCGGCATCGGCCAGGAGTGGTGCGACGCGACCGTCCTGCGCAGGCTGCGCCGCCGTTCCCTGGCCGCGCTGCGGCACGAGCTGGAGCCGGTGCCGCCGGCCGCGCTCGGTCAGTTCCTCCCCCAGTGGCAGCACATCGGCAAGGGGCACGCGCTGCGCGGCCTCGACGGACTGGTTCGCGCCGTCGAGCAGGTGCAGGGCGCCTCCGTGCCCGCCTCCGCCCTGGAGAAGCTCGTCCTGCCCTCCCGCGTGGCGAACTACCACCCGGCCATGCTGGACGAGCTCACGGCCGCCGGTGAGGTGGTGTGGGCGGGAGCGGGTTCGCTCCCGGGGAAGGACGGCTGGGTCTCCCTCTACCTGGCGGACACGGCCCCGCTGCTCCTGCCGCCCCCGCACCCCTTGGAGACGACCGCCCTCCACGAGTCCGTCCTGAGCACCCTCTCGGGCGGGTACGGCCTGTTCTTCCGGCAGATCGCCGATCAGGTCCGCGCCACCACCCACCCGGAGGCCAGCGATCCGCAGCTCGCCGACGCCCTGTGGGACCTGGCCTGGTCCGGACGCCTGACGAACGACACACTCGCCCCCTTGCGCTCTCTGCTGGGCTCCGGCCGCACCGCGGGCTCCACGGCCCACCGTGCCAAGCGCGCGGCGCCACGCGGGCGCTACGGCTCGCTGACGGCCGCCGCCCGTCCCGCCTCCCGCACCGGCCCGCCGACCGTCGCGGGCCGCTGGTCCCTGCTCCCGGTCCGCGAGGCCGATGCCACGGTGCGCGCCCACGCCCTGGCCCGCACGCTCCTGGACCGGCACGGCGTGGTGACCCGCGGCGCCGTCGCCGCCGAGGGCGTCGAAGGCGGCTTCTCCGCCGTGTACCGCGTTCTTGCCGCGTTCGAGGAGAGCGGACAGGCCCGGCGCGGCTATGTCGTGGAGGGGCTGGGCGCGGCGCAGTTCGCCATGGAGGGTGCCGTGGACCGGTTGCGCGCGGTCTCGAACGCCCGGGAGCGAGGCGAGGGTCCGCCCGGTCGTCCGGACTTCACCGGCGGCGGCCTCGGGACCCACGTTCCACCCGACGGCGCCGACAGTCCGGGTGGCCCGGTCTTCGGCGGCTCCCCCTTCGCCGACTTCCCGCCCGTCGATCACGGGGACGCCGGCGCCCCGGGCCGCTCCGGCGACGTCTTCGCGGCCCCTCCGCAGCTTTCACCCTCCCGGGGTGACTACGTCTCCCCCCGCGACTACGCCGAACCTGGCGCAGGCGGTCCGCGCGGAGGCGGCGCGCACGGCGGCTCCGGTGGCCCGCGCGGTTCGTACGACACCGGGTTCCCGGGCCGTCGCGACCGCCACTCCGCCGGTCCACGGGCGGTCGTCCTGGCCGCCGCCGATCCGGCCAACGCCTACGGCGCGGCCCTCGGCTGGCCCGAGCCCCCGGCCGGTGCCACGCACAAGCCGGGCCGCAAGGCGGGCTCCCTGGTGGTACTCGTCGAGGGTGAACCGGCGCTCTACATGGAGCGCGGCGGCAAGACGCTCCTGCTCTGGCCCTCCGCCACGGACGGTCTGCCCACCGACGATCCCCGTCTGCGGGCGGCGGCGGAGGCGCTCGCCTCGGCCGCCCGCGCCGGTTCCCTCGGCACGGTCACGGTGGAGCGGGTCAACGGTGCGGCGGCCCTCACGTCCCCCTTCGGCCCGCTCCTGGAGGAAGCGGGGTTCATCGCCACTCCGCGCGGCCTGCGCATCAGAGCCTGAGCCTGTCACCCTTGACCCATGCCCGAAGGAGACACGGTCTGGCAGGCGGCACGGCGGCTGCACGACGCCCTCGCGGGCAAGGTGCTGACCCGCAGCGACTTCCGTGTGCCGCGCTACGCCACGGCCGATCTCACCGGGCGTACGGTCCTGGACGTCATTCCGCGCGGCAAGCACCTGCTCGCCCGGGTCGAGGGCGGCCTGACGGTGCACTCGCACCTGCGGATGGACGGCTCCTGGAAGGTGTTCGCGGCCGGTCAGCGCTGGAGCGGCGGCCCGGCCCACCAGATCCGGGTGATCCTCGGCACGGCCGACCGCACGGCTGTCGGCTATCGCCTCCCGGTGCTGGAACTCCTCCGCACCGCCGACGAGGAGCGCGCCGTCGGTCACCTCGGCCCGGACCTGCTGGGCCCGGACTGGAACCCCGAGCAGGCCCTGGCCAACCTGCGCGCGGACCCCGCCCGCCCGCTCGGTGAGGCCCTGCTCGACCAGCGCAATCTCGCCGGCGTCGGCAACGTCTACAAGTGCGAGCTCTGCTTCCTGCTCGGCGTCACTCCCTGGCTCCCCGTCGGGGACCTGCCCGCCGCACACGCCGTGCAGCTGCCCGCGCTCGCGAAGAAACTCCTGGAGGCCAACCGGGACCGCCCGGTCCGTCGTACGACGGGTCTGCGCGGCCGGGACCTGTTCGTGTACGGCCGGGCGCCCCGCCCCTGTCTGCGCTGCGGCACGTCGGTCCGGGTGGCGAACCAGGGCGACGGCTCCCGGGAGCGCCCCACGTACTGGTGCCCGACCTGCCAGCCCGGTCCTGCGCCGCGCCCGGACGGCCGTACCGGTACCGGGCCGCGGCGCGGGCCGGAGTGACTCGAGCCCTACGAACTGAGCCGACGAGCTGAACCAACGCGCTCAGCCGGCGAGCAGCCCGTCCATCTGGCCGACCGCCTCGCGCAGTCCCTCCTCCATGCCCATCTTCGCGAGCTGATCCATCTGCTCCCGGGTGTCGAAGGCGGAGCGCATCTCCATGCGGGTGCCGCCGTCGCGCTCGGTGAGCGTGACCCGGGTCGTGGTCGTCGGCAGGTCGGCGCTCGGCACGCCGTCCGCGTCGGCGAATCCGTCGGTGAACTCCAGTGACGTCGGCGCGTCGACCGAGGCGATCCGCCACCACCCGCGGTGCTTGTCTCCCTCCGGTCCGGTCATGAAGTACGTGACGTCTCCGCCGGGGGTCAGGTCGTGCTCCTCGACCGTCGCCGGGTAGGTCGGCGGGCCCCACCAGCGCTCCAGCTGCCGCGGGTCGGCCCACAGCTGCCACACCCGCTCGACGGGCGCGGTGAAGTCGGCGACGAGGGTGAAGGTCAGGTTGTCGAGATCCTTGTCCAGGCTGGTGACACTCATCAGATCTGTCCTTCCGTCGGGACGTGTGCATCGGGTTCCGTGTCCTGGGCGAGCAGATGGGACATCCGCTCCACCCGGCCGCGCCAGGCCGTCTCCAGTTCGTCCAGTGCCTGCCGGGCCCGGCCCACGGCGTCGGGGTCGGTGCGCACGATCTGCTCCCGTCCGCGGCGCTGCTTGACCACCAGACCGGCCCGCTCCAGTACCGCGACGTGCTTCTGCACCGCGGCGAAACTCATCGGATAGGCCTCGGCCAGTCGCGACACCGACAGGTCGTCCCGTACGCAGCGACGCAGGATGTCGCGGCGCGTCGTGTCGGCCAGTGCGTGGAACAAGCGGTCCACGTGCTCTTCGGCTACTTCGGAAACCCCATCTACAACCATTTGGTTGTACGTTAGTCGGGTCACGTCCCGTTGTAAAGCTCTGCACGTCGACGGCCACGCTCACGGCCCGTCCGAGCGGGAGGAGCCGGAGTCCACCGCCGACCGGGACCGCGAGGAGGCCGAGGCGCCCCCGGCCCCGCTCCGCAGGACCCGTCGCCACCGCCCCACACCCAAAGCCCCCACGGCCCGGCGCCTGGGCACACAGTGCACCGGCAGCACGCTCAGCCCCCAGCCGCCCACCGCGACCGCCCCTTCGAGCACCCCCGCGCCGGGCTCCAGCGCCAGACGCAGCACGGCCCACCACCACAGCGCACCGAGCCCCAGCGCGGCCGCCCGGCAAGCAGCCCGCGCGGACGTCATAACCGCGTCATCCGTTTTCGGCCTGGAACATCCAGTGCTGTTTCTCCAGGTCGGCCGTGATCTGGATGAAGATGTCCTGGCTCACGGGATCCGGGTCCCCGGTCGCCCCGATCCGCTCCCGCATCCGCCCGATCACCGCACCCAAGGCGTCCACGATCGTCTGTACCGCGGTGGTGTCGTCGACCCAGCCTTCCGGGGTCACATCGATGCCGCTGCCGACGGCCACCGTCGCGGCACGCCCGTCCGGGGAGACCCCGAGCGCCGAGGCCCGCTCCGCCACGGTGTCGGAGTGCGTACGCGCGGTACCGACGAGTTCGTCGAGCTGGAGGTGTACGGAACGGAAGCGCGGACCGACCACGTTCCAGTGGATCTGCTTCGCCACCAGCGCCAGGTCCACCAGGTCGACGAGGGCGCCCTGCAGCGCCTCGGACACGGTCTTCAGGTCCGCGTCGGACAACGGGCTCTTCACGACGTACATCCACGCCTCCGTCGGTCGGCCCCCCGGCCATGTCCCTCCACCATGACCGCACCACCAGGGACCGGCAAACCGGGCGAACCCGCCACCGGCGCCCGTCACCCGCCCACGCGGGGGCTCACGCGCGCACGCAAAAACCCCGACCGCACCTCTCCGGGACCTCCCGGAGAGGCCCCGGCCGGGGCCTCACACGCACACGTTCTCGACGCTCAGGCGGCGACGACGTCCACTGCCTCGGCGGGCGCCTTGATGGTCACCCGTTCCGGCGGCACGCCGGTCACCGACACGGAACCCAGCATCGGGCGCACCGGTGCCGGCACGGTCTCGCTGGGCGTGGCCGCAGCGGACTGGGCCAGCTCGGCGAGGGCGAGTTCGTCGCTCACTTCCCGCATGAGCTCGGACATCCGTACGTCCAGCGCGTCGCAGATGGCGGAGAGCAGCTCGGAAGAAGCCTCCTTCTGCCCCCGCTCCACCTCGGAGAGATAGCCGAGTGAGACTCGGGCGGACGAGGAGACTTCGCGCAGAGTACGGCCCTGGCGCTGGCGCTGCCGACGCAGCACGTCACCCAGCAGGCGACGGAGCAGAATCATCGGTGGCTCCCTCCTCGGACCGTGTAACCGCATCCTTCACGCCCCACCGTACCGCCTCGCGCCGCGGCCGTGCGGGGAGCGATGTCGTGTTCACTCAGGGCTGCAAACATCAAAACCCCCCGTTCCGTTCCGTATCCTGTGCCCGCTCATTCCCGGTCTGTTCGCCCGCAAGCTCCCTCAAAAGGAGTGCGAGTACGCTCCGTACACTCTCCATACGAATTTCCGCGCGGTCGCCGTTCAACCGCAGCGCCTCCACTTTTCCGCCAGAGGCGGAACCGTCGTCTGCTCCGAAAGGCCCGTCGACGGCCACGAAGACCGTCCCGACGGGCTGTCCGTCCTGCGGGTCCGGGCCGGCGACGCCTGTCGTCGCGATGCCCCAGTCGGCACCCAACATCTTGCGCGCCCCTGCCGCCATCTGGGCGGCGACCTGCGGATCCACCGCTCCACGCGCCGCGAGCACCGTGGCGTCGACGCCGAGGACTTCCCGCTTCAGCTCCGTCGCGTAGGCGGTCACGGAGCCGCGGAAGGCCTTGGACGCCCCGGGCACCGCCGTGATCGCGGCAGCCACCATTCCGCCGGTCAGTGACTCGGCGACCGCGAGGGTCTCGCCCTTCACGGTGAGTAGTCGCACCACGTCGGCGGCCGTGGAACTCAAGCTTCCGTCTCCTTCAACGCCGCCCTGCGCTCGGCGATTCCCTGACGGCGCAGCACAATGGCCTGCTTTACATAGTCCAGTCCGGTCGCCACGGTCAGGACGACCGCCGCCGCCATCACCCAGAACCTCAGAGTGGCCAGGGGTCCCGTCAGTGCCAGGACGTACATGCCGACGGCGATGCCCTGGGTGAGGGTCTTGAGCTTGCCACCGCGGCTCGCGGGGATGACGCCGTACCGGATGACCACGAACCGCAGCACGGTGATCCCGAGTTCCCGGCCGAGGATGACGGCCGTCACCCACCACGGCAGGTCGCCCAGCGCGGACAGACAGATGAGCGCCGCCCCCATGATCGCCTTGTCGGCGATGGGGTCGGCGATCTTCCCGAAGTCGGTGACGAGGTTGTAGGTGCGCGCCAGGTGGCCGTCGAAGAGGTCGGTGATCATGGCTACGGCGAAGGCCGCCCAGGCGAACGAGCGCCAGGCCGGGTCGTACCCGCCGTTGCCGAGCATCAGCGCGACGAAGGCCGGCACGAGGAGCAGCCGGAGCATCGTCAGCAGGTTGGCGACGTTCCAGACGCTGGCCTGGTTGACGGCGGCGGCCGCGATCTTGCCGCCGCGCCCGGCGCCGCCCTCGGTCGCACCCCGTTCCGCGGCGCCCTGTTCCGTCGCACCCCGTTCCGTTGCACCCCGCTCGGCCGCGCCCCTCGGGGACGTACGCTCCGCCGGTCCCTGCGCGGCGCCCGAGGGTCCACGCGGGCCGGTTCTGCGCGCACCGGAGGAGCCGCCCGCCGCGGACGCCGGGACTCCGGTCATCTGGCGGCCTCCTCACTCCACTCGGGCGATCCCAGCAGCGGTTCGGCCACCAGGTCGACACCCTCCGTACCGACCACCTTCGCGTCGACCATACGACCGACGCTCAGGCCTTCGCCGCTCGTGAGCAGCACCTGGCCGTCGGTCTCCGGCGCCTGGTGCTCCGCGCGGCCGCGCACCCCGTCGCCCTCGTCGGCGGGCTCCACGGACTCGACGAGCACGCGCACGGTCGCACCGACGCGCTCCTCGGCCCGCTGCGAGACGAGTTCCTCGGCCAGGCGGGATACACGTGCCAGCCGCTCGGCGACGACGTCCTCGTCCAGCTTGTCGCCATAGGTCGCCGCCTCGGTGCCCTCCTCGTCGGAGTATCCGAAGACGCCGATGGCGTCGAGCCGCGCGTGGTTCAGGAACCGCTCCAGTTCGGCGAGGTCGGAGGCGGTCTCGCCGGGGAAGCCCACGATGAAGTTGGAGCGCACGCCGGCCTCGGGGGCCTTGCTCCGGATGGTGTCCAGCAGCTCCAGGAAGCGGTCGGTGTCGCCGAAGCGGCGCATTGCGCGGAGCACGTTCGGCGCGGAGTGCTGGAAGGACAGGTCGAAGTAGGGCGTGACCTTCGGGGTGGAGGTCAGTACGTCGATGAGGCCGGGCCGCATCTCGGCCGGCTGGAGGTAGCTGACGCGCACGCGCTCGATGCCGTCGACGTCGGCGAGGTTCGGGAGCAGCGACTCGAGCAGGCGGATGTCGCCGAGGTCCTTGCCGTAGGAGGTGTTGTTCTCGGAGACCAGCATGATCTCCTTGACGCCCTGCTCGGCCAGCCACCGCGTCTCGTTCAGCACGTCGCTCGGGCGGCGGGAGATGAAGGAGCCGCGGAAGGACGGGATGGCGCAGAAGGAGCAGCGCCGGTCGCAGCCGGAGGCCAGCTTCACGGAGGCGACCGGGGAACCGTCCAGGCGACGGCGCAGGGGCGCGCGGGGCCCGGAGGCGGGGGCGACGCCCTCGGGGAGGTCGGTCGGGCCGTGTCCCGGCAGGGCGACGGAGGCGCCGGCCTCCTGGCGCTCGGCGGGGCTGATGGGGAGCAGCTTGCGCCGGTCTCGCGGGGTGTGGGCGGCGTGGATGCCGCCGTTCAGGATGGTCTGCAGGCGGTCGGAGATGTCGGTGTAGTCGTCGAAGCCGAGGACTCCGTCGGCCTCGGGAAGGGCCTCGGCGAGTTCCTTGCCGTACCGCTCGGCCATGCAGCCCACCGCCACCACGGCCTGCGTTCTGCCGTGACCCTTGAGGTCGTTGGCCTCCAGGAGGGCGTCGACGGAGTCCTTCTTGGCGGCCTCGACGAAGCCGCACGTGTTCACGACGGCGACGTCCGCTTCCTCGGCGTCCTCGACGAGCTTCCAGCCGTCCGCCTCCAGACGGCCTGCGAGCTCCTCCGAGTCCACCTCGTTACGGGCGCAGCCAAGGGTGACGAGTGCGACGGTGCGGCTTTCAGGCATGGGCTCAAGACTACTTCGTCCTGCCGACAGCCCACGTCGACGGGGTTGCCCGATCTTGGACAACCCGTCCGTGTCAGCGCCTTTCGCGCCCCTATCCGGCCTGCGGGTCGCCCTTCGTGTACGTGAGGCGCTGCACGGAGCCCGGCTCGAAGTCGTCGATCTTCTTGCCGTTGACGTACAGCTGGACAGCGCCCGCGTTGCCGAGGACGAGGTCGACCTTCTCGTCGTCCTGGAAGGTCTTGGAGTCGCCCTGCTTGAGCAGGCCGTCGAAGAGCAGCCGGCCGTTGTGGTCCTTCGCGGAGAGCCAGCTGGGATCGTCGGTGGCGCTGACCTTCACCGTCACCTTGTCCCGCGGTGCGGCGGCGATGGCACTCTCGGTCGGGTCCGGCTTCGGGTCGGCGGGCTTCTTCGGCTTGGCGCTCGGCGAGGCGGACTCGCCGGCCGACGGCTGGGAGCCCTCGGCGACGCTCGCCTCGGAGCCACCGTCGTCGCCGCCCTTGACGAACGTGAAGCCGACGAAGCCGATCACCGCGACGATCGCGGCGACCATGGCGGCGGTCCAGTTGGGTCCGCGCCGCTCGGGACGGATGCGTTCCGCCTCGAACAGGGGCGCGGCGGGTGTCGGCGCGGGGCGCCCGCCGTGCTCGGCGTCGAACTGCGCGAGCAGTTCGGCCGGGTCGAGCCGGACGGCCTTGGCAAGGGTCCTGATGTGACCGCGCGCGTAGACGTCACCGCCGCAGGGCGTGAAGTCGTCCGCCTCGATGGCGTGCACGATGGCGATCCGGACGCGCGTGGCGGTGGTGATGTCGTCGACGGTCAAGCCGGCGGCGATCCGTGCCTGCTGCAGGGCACGGCCGATGGAGGGGCGGGCTTCCTCAGAAACGCCTTCAGAAACGTCTTCGATCGGACGCTCGTCTTCAGGGGAGTTGCCGTTGGACACGGGGGCGCCTTTCGAGCGTTAGCCGCCTGTGCTGGACGTTCAGTTTAGGGGGGCTGCAAACGGGTGGGGCAACCGGGCGACGGGACTTTGTACGCCATCGGAATGGTCCCGCGTCCCGATGGTGGACTACCTGTTTGTCATTTCCCTCAACTTGACGTACGCCATGGGGAAACGGTTGCTCAATGATCCCTAACGGGTGAGTCACGATCGGCCGACCGACCTCCGTGACCCTGCGTCGAAGGAACCCCTCGCGTACCGTTCCCTACCCTTCAGACTCCCCCCGGATCAGCGCGAGCACGCCGTCCAGCTCGTCAGGCTTCACAAGAACGTCACGAGCCTTTGAGCCCTCGCTCGGCCCGACGATGCTCCGCGACTCCATCAGGTCCATCAGGCGCCCGGCCTTGGCGAAGCCGACGCGCAGCTTGCGCTGCAGCATGGAGGTCGACCCGAACTGGGTGGAGACGACCAGCTCGGCCGCCTGGCACAGCAGGTCGAGGTCGTCGCCGATGTCCTCGTCGATCTCCTTCTTCTGCTTGGTGCCGACGGTGACGTCCTCGCGGAAGACGGGCGCCATCTGGTCCTTGCAGTGCTGGACGACGACCGCGACCTCTTCCTCGGTCACGAACGCGCCCTGCATACGGGTCGGCTTGTTCGCGCCCATCGGCAGGAAGAGGCCGTCGCCCTTGCCGATCAGCTTCTCGGCACCGGGCTGGTCGAGGATGACCCGCGAGTCCGCCAGCGAGGACGTGGCGAAGGCCAGCCGGGAGGGCACGTTCGCCTTGATCAGACCGGTGACGACATCCACGGACGGCCGCTGGGTGGCGAGTACCAGGTGGATGCCGGCCGCGCGCGCGAGCTGCGTGATCCGCACGATCGCGTCCTCGACGTCCCGCGGCGCCACCATCATCAGGTCGGCCAGCTCGTCCACGATCACCAGCAGGTACGGGTACGGCTGCAGCTCGCGCTCACTGCCCTCGGGCGGCTTCACCTTGCCCTCGCGCACCGCGCGGTTGAAGTCGTCGATGTGCCGGTAGCCGTAGGCCGCGAGGTCGTCGTAGCGCAGGTCCATCTCGCGCACGACCCACTGGAGCGCCTCGGCGGCCCGCTTCGGGTTGGTGATGATCGGCGTGATCAGGTGCGGGATGCCCTCGTACGCGGTCAGCTCGACGCGCTTGGGGTCGACCAGGATCATCCGGACGTCCTCCGGGGTCGCCCGCATCATGATCGAGGTGATCAGGCAGTTGATGCAGGACGACTTGCCGGATCCGGTGGCGCCGGCGACCAGTATGTGCGGCATCTTCGCCAGGGAGTGCATGACGTAGCCGCCCTCCACGTCCTTGCCGAAGGCGACCAGCATCGGGTCGTCGTCCTCGGCGGACTCCGCGAGCCGCAGTACGTCGCCGAGGTTGACCATCTCCCGGTCGGTGTTGGGGATCTCGATGCCGACCGCGGACTTGCCGGGGATCGGGCTGATGATCCGCACGTCCGGGCTGGCGACGGCGTACGCGATGTTCTTGGCCAGTGCGGTGATCCGCTCGACCTTCACGGCGGGCCCGAGTTCGACCTCGTACCGCGTGACCGTCGGCCCGCGCGTGAACCCGGTGACGGCGGCGTCGACCTTGAACTCGGTGAACACAGTGGTCAGCGAGGCCACTATGGCGTCGTTGGCGGCGCTGCGCGCCTTGCCGGGGCCGCCACGGGTGAGCATGTCGAGGGCCGGCAAGGAGTAGGTGATGTCTCCGGAGAGCTGGAGCTGCTCGGCGCGCGGCGGCAGGTCCCGCTCCTTGGGCAGCGGCGTCTTGGTGAGGTCGGCGACCACCGCCGTACCGTTGTCGGAATCGTCCTTCCGCGCCTTGTCCTGCTTGAGCTTCCCCGGCTGCGGCCGCGCGGCCGGCACGGGCGTCGGAGTCGGCGTCGTCGACTCGCGGTCCCCCGTGCTCACGCCCTGCGTGAGGTCGGCGACCAGCGGCGAGGGCGGCATTCCGTGCAGCACGGCGCCGTCGAGTGCGGCGGCGGCCGCGGCGGCGACGTCCACGGCGTCCATCGGCCGGTTCATGTCGGGCTGCGGCACGGCGGACCGTCGGGGCCTGCCGCGGCGCCGGGTGAGCGCCTCCTCCTCGGCCGCGTCGGGGTCGTACGGCTCCGACGCCGGGCCCCTGCCGCGCCTGCCGGGCTTCGCGGGCAGCGCCTCGCGCCACTGCTCCTCGTAGCGCTCGTCGTCCTCGCCGAACGCGTCGGCCTCCGCCTCCGGGTCGCGGACCAGGCCGAGCCGTACACCGAGCAGCCGCAGCCGCTGCGGGATGGCGTTGACCGGCGTGGCAGTGACGACCAGCAGCCCGAAGACGGTGAGCAGCACGAGCAGCGGCACGGCCAGGACGTCGGTCATCGTGTACGACAGCGGGGTCGCCGCGCCCCAGCCGATGAGACCGCCGGCGTCCCTTATGGCCTGCATGCCGTCGCCGCGGGCCGGTGAGCCGCAGGCGACGTGCACCTGGCCGAGGACGCCGACGACGAGTGCGGACAGACCGATCACGATCCGGCCGTTGGCCTCGGGTTTCTCGGGGTGCCGGATCAGGCGCACGGCGATGGCGCCGAGCAGGATCGGCACCAGCAGGTCCAGCCGGCCGAAGGCGCCGGTCACGAGGATCTCGACGAGGTCGCCGACGGGGCCCTTGAGGTCGGCCCAGGTGCCCGCGGCGACGATCAGCGCGACGCCGAGCAGCAGCAGCGCGACGCCGTCCTTGCGGTGCGCCGGGTCGAGGTTCTTCGCGCCCTGCCCTATGCCGCGGAAGACGGCGCCGACGGCGTGCGCGATGCCCAGCCAGAGGGCGCGCACGAGGCGGTAGACGCCTCCGGTGGGGCTGGGTGCCGGTTTGGGCGCGGGCTTCTTCGCCGCGGACTTCTTGGCGGGCGCCTTCTTCGCGGGCGCCTTTTTCGCAGCGGCCTTCTTCGCCGGACCCTTCGCGGGAGCGGCCGCCTTCTTCGCGGGCTGCTTCTTGGCTGCGGAGGGACGTGAGGCCATAGGTGTGAGGTTACCGGGGGAGACGGCGGTCGACACGTGTGCCCACCGCTTCACCCGTTCGTGTCGCCCGCGCAGGAGACCGGAACTGACGCCTCCGGTACAGGTACTGACATGCCCTCACGGGCCGGCCCACCGGGCCCGGCCCGCCAACGGACCTCAGTTGACCGCGGCCTGACCTCCGGACGCCCCCGGCTCCAGGGCGTCCAGCGCACGCCGCAGTCCGGTGAGCTTGCGTTCCAGATGCGCCGCCGTCGCCACCGCCGCCGCGTCCGTCGACTCGTCGCCGAGCTGTTTGGAGAGCGCCTCGGCCTGCTCCTCCACGGCCGCCAGCCGCGCCGACAGCTCGGCGAGCAGTCCCGCCGGCTCCTTGGACTCGCCGGCCGCGGCCTTGCCGCCGCCCTCCAACTGGAGCCGCAGCAGTGCCGCCTGTTCGCGCAGCTGGCAGTTCTTCATGTACAGCTCGACGAAGACGGAGACCTTCGCGCGCAGCACCCACGGGTCGAACGGCTTGGAGATGTAGTCGACCGCGCCCGCCGCGTACCCCCGGAAGGTGTGGTGCGGGCCGTGGTTGATCGCGGTGAGGAAGATGATCGGGATGTCCCGGGTCCGCTCCCGTCGCTTGATGTGCGCGGCGGTTTCGAAACCGTCCATGCCCGGCATCTGGACGTCCAGCAGAATGACCGCGAAGTCGTCCGTGAGCAGTGCTTTGAGCGCTTCCTCCCCGGACGATGCCCGCACCAGCGTCTGATCGAGCGCCGAGAGGATCGCCTCCAGCGCCAGCAGATTCTCCGGCCGGTCATCGACCAGGAGGATCTTGGCCTTCTGCACCATGGCCCGCCCTCCTCGCCCCGGCGTGGGGCCTCCCCTGTCCGCAGGACTTGGGGCAGCACCGGCGGGCGCCGCCCCAGGGGACGACTCCCTTGCGCCGCCCGTCCTTGTGCCGGTCATCGTAGCCGCACCCCGCCTGTCGCCACACCCTGTCACCGCGATGTCACTGTGCACGTAGCAGAAACGCAGCGGGGGACCAGAAGGTTCCCCGAATCCCGTACTTCTACACGACTTCGGGCACACTGAGTCAGCAACTCCGCGTGAACGCCGAAGGTTCCCGCCACTTGCGTACACCCCACGTTCGCACACCGCCCGGACGTGCCGCGCGGACGGTGCCCGTACGTACCGCGGGCACGCTGCCCGCATGTACCCGAGCACGCTGCCCGCACGTACCGTGCGGTGCCCGTCCGAACCTACTCCTCACCCCTCCCGCATCCACTGCTGCATCACCGTCAGCAGGTGATCGGGGTCGACCGGCTTGGTGACGTAGTCGGACGCGCCCGACTCGATCGCCTTCTCCCGGTCGCCCTTCATCGCCTTCGCGGTCAGCGCGATGATCGGCAGACCGGCGAACTGGGGCATCCGGCGAATCGCCGTGGTCGTGGCATACCCATCCATCTCGGGCATCATGATGTCCATCAGGACGACCGCCACGTCCTCGTGCTGCTCCAGGACCTCGATGCCCTCGCGTCCGTTCTCGGCGTACAGCACGGACAGGCCGTGCTGCTCCAGGACGCTGGTGAGCGCGAAGACGTTGCGGATGTCGTCGTCGACGATCAGCACCTTCTGCCCGCCGAACCGGATGCCCCGGCTCGACTGCGGCGCCGCTTCCTGTTCGGCGGCCGGCCGCTGCTCCCGCGCCGCGGGCAGGTCCTCGGGCTCCGGGACCGCCCTGCGGCGGTGCCGGAACAGCGTCGCGGCACCGTTCTGCGCGTCCTGGTACGACCTCGCCTCGGCCGGCGGTTCCGCCTGCGTCCCGGGCAGCTCGGGCATGGCGCCCGGAGTGGCGAGCGCCCCGCCGGGCTCCAGGGCCGGAAGAGGCTGCTGGTAGCCGTGGGCGGGCAGCTCACTCGGGTGCAGCGGCAGGTAGAGCGTGAACGTCGACCCGCGGCCCGGCTCGCTCTGCGCGTGGATCTCACCGCCCAGCAACTGCGCGATCTCCCGCGAGATGGACAGCCCCAGGCCCGTACCGCCGTACTTGCGGCTGGTGGTGCCGTCGGCCTGCTTGAACGCCTCGAAGATCACCCGCATCTTGCTGGCCGCGATCCCGATACCGGTGTCGCTCACGGAGAACGCGATCAGCTCCGCGTCCGGGTCGGTCATCGAACCGGCTTCCAGCAACTGCTCCCGGATGGCCTGCGGAACGTCGTCCCGGGCCGGCCGGATGACCAGCTCTACGGCGCCCGAGTCGGTGAACTTCACGGCGTTGGACAGCAGATTGCGCAGCACCTGGAGGAGCCGCTGCTCGTCGGTGTGCAGCGTGGCGGGCAGCTCCGGCGACACCCGCACCGACAGGTCCAGGCCCTTCTCCGCGGTCAGCGGCCGGAAGGTGGCCTCCACGTAGTCGACGAGCTGGACGAGCGCGATGCGCGTCGGGGAGACGTCCATCTTGCCCGCCTCCACCTTCGACAGGTCGAGGATGTCGTTGATCAGCTGGAGCAGGTCGGAACCGGCACCGTGGATCGTCTCGGCGAACTCGACCTGCTTCGGGGACAGGTTCGCGTCGGCGTTGTCGGCGAGCAGTTTGGCCAGGATCAGCAGCGAGTTGAGCGGCGTACGCAGCTCGTGCGACATGTTGGCCAGGAACTCGCTCTTGTAGCGCATGGAGACCGCGAGCTGTTCGGCACGCTCCTCCAGGACCTGCCGCGCCTCCTCGATCTCGGTGTTCTTCACCTCGATGTCGCGGTTCTGCTGCGCCAGCAGTTCGGCCTTCTCCTCCAGTTCGGCGTTGGACGACTGCAGGGCCTTCTGCCGCTGCTCCAACTCCTCCGACCGCTCGCGCAGTTGCTCGGTCAGCTCCTGCGACTGGCTCAGCAGCACCTCCGTCTTGGTGTTGACGGAGATGGTGTTGACGCTGGTCGCGATCATCTCGGCGATCTGGTTGAGGAAGTCCTTCTGGATCTGCGTGAACGGGGTGAAAGACGCCAGCTCGATGACGCCGAGCACCTGCCCCTCGAACAGCACCGGCAGGACGATCACCTGCGCGGGCGGGGCCTCCCCGAGCCCGGAGGAGATCTTCAGGTAGCCGGTCGGCGCGTTCTCCACCAGGATCGTGCGCTTCTCCTGGGCAGCCGTGCCGACCAGCGCCTCCCCCGGCCGGAAGGAGGTGGGCATGGAGCCCATCGAGTAGCCGTACGACCCGAGCATGCGCAGCTCGTACTGGTCCTCGTGAGCGCCGGCCTGCTCCTGGCCCTCGACGTGGGGCATGGCGAGGAAGAACGCGCCGTGCTGCGCGGAGACCACCGGGGTGAGCTCACTCATGATCAGCGAGGCCACGTCCTGGAGATCCCGGCGGCCCTGCATCAGCGCGGAGATCCGGGCCAGGTTGCCCTTGAGCCAGTCCTGCTCCTTGTTGGCGATCGTGGTGTCGCGCAGGTTGGCGATCATCTTGTTGATGTAGTCCTGAAGCTCGGAGATCTCGCCGGAGGCGTCCACGTCGATCTTCAGGTTGAGGTCGCCGCGGGTCACCGCGGTCGCCACGCGCGCGATGGCACGCACCTGCCGGGTGAGGTTCCCGGCCATCTCGTTCACGGACTCCGTCAGGTCCCGCCAGGTGCCGTCGACGTCACGCACGCGGGCCTGGCCGCCGAGCTGTCCCTCCGTGCCCACCTCACGGGCCACGCGGGTGACCTCCTCGGCGAAGGACGACAGCTGGTCGACCATCGTGTTGATGGTCGTCTTCAGCTCCAGGATCTCGCCGCGCGCGTCGATGTCGATCTTCTTGGTGAGGTCGCCCTTGGCGATGGCCGTGGTGACCATGGCGATGTTGCGGACCTGGCCGGTCAGGTTGGACGCCATCTGGTTCACCGACTCGGTGAGGTCCTTCCAGGTGCCGGCCACGCCCGGTACGTGCGCCTGGCCGCCGAGGATGCCGTCCGTGCCCACCTCGCGAGCCACCTTGGTGACCTGGTCGGCGAACGAGCTCAGCGTCTTCACCATGGTGTTGAAGGTGTCGGCGAGCTGCGCGACCTCGCCGCGCGCCTCGATCGTCACCGTGCGCGTCAGGTCGCCGTTGGCGACGGCCGCGGCCACCTGGGAGATGTTCCGCACCTGGACGGTGAGGTTCTTCGCCATCAGGTTGACGTTGTCGCTGAGGTCCTTCCAGATGCCCACGACACCGGGCACGTGTGCCTGGCCGCCGAGAATGCCCTCCGTACCCACCTCACGGGCCACGCGCGTGACCTGCTCCGCGAACGACGACAGCTGGTCCACCATCGTGTTGACGGTGGTGACCAGCTCGAGGATCTCGCCCTTGGCGTCGACGGTGATCTTCTTCGACAGGTCGCCCTTGGCGACGGCCGTCGTCACCTCGGCGATGTTGCGGACCTGCATGGTCAGGTTGTTGGCCATGCCGTTCACGGACTGCGTGAGGTCCTTCCAGGTGCCCGAGACGCCCTGTACCTCCGCCTGGCCGCCGAGGATGCCCTCGGTGCCCACCTCGCGCGCGACGCGCGTGACCTCCTGGGCGAACGACGACAGCTGGTCCACCATCGTGTTCAGGGTGTTCTTCAGCTCCAGGATCTCCCCGCGCGCGTCCACGGTGATCTTCTGGGACAGGTCACCGCGGGCCACCGCCGTCGCGACCTGCGCGATGTTGCGCACCTGCCCGGTCAGGTTCCCGGCCATACCGTTCACCGAGTCGGTCAGTTCGCGCCACACACCGGCGACGCCGGGCACCTGGGCCTGACCGCCGAGGCGGCCCTCCGTACCCACCTCGCGGGCGACGCGGGTGACCTGCTCGGCGAAGGCGGAGAGCTGGTCGACCATCGTGTTGATGGTGTTCTTCAGCTCCAGGATCTCGCCGCGCGCGTCGACGTCGATCTTCTGCGACAGGTCGCCCCGCGCCACCGCCGTGGTCACCTGGGCGATCTGCCGCACCTGGGAGGTCAGATTGCCCGCCATGAAGTTGACGGAGTCCGTCAGCTCCTTCCAGGTCCCCGACACCCCGTCGACGCGGGCCTGACCGCCGAGGCGGCCCTCCGTGCCCACGTCCCTGGCCATCCGGGTGACCTGGTCGGCGAAGCTCGACAGCTGGTCCACCATCGTGTTCACGGTGTTCTTCAGCTGGAGCATCTCGCCGGAGACGTCCACGGTGACCTTCTGCGACAGGTCTCCGTTGGCCACCGCCGTCGTCACCTGGGCGATGTTGCGCACCTGTCCGGTGAGGTTCCGGAACGCGGTGTTGACGGAGTCCGTGAGGTCCTTCCACGTCCCCGCCGCCCCCGGCACCTGCGCCTGACCGCCCAGCTCGCCCTCGACACCGACCTCACGGGCCACCCGCGTGACCTCGGCACCGAAGCTCGACAGCTGGTCCACCATGGTGTTGACGGTGTTCTTCAGCTCCAGCATCTCGCCGGCCACGTCCACGGTGACCTTCTGCGACAGGTCACCGCTGGCCACCGCCGTCGTCACCGCGGCGATGTCGCGCACCTGGGTGGTCAGGTTCCGGAAGACGGTGTTGACGGAGTCGGTCAGGTCCTTCCAGATCCCCGCCGCCCCCGGCACGTTCGCCTGACCGCCGAGCTGCCCCTCGCCACCGGTCTCGTTGGCGACGCGCGTGACCTCGTCGGCGAAGATCCGCAGCGTCTCGGTCATCTGGTTGATCGTCTCGGCGAGCTGCGCGACCTCACCGCGGGCCGGCACCGTCACCTTCTTCGACAGGTCACCGTTGGCGACCGCCGTCGTCACGTGGGAGATCTCGCGCACCTGCGCCGTCAGATTCCCGGCCATGGTGTTGACAGAGTCGGTCAGCTCCTTCCACACCCCGGCCACGCCCGGCACCTGGGCCTGCCCGCCGAGGGCGCCCTCGGTGCCCACCTCCCGGGCGACGCGCGTCACCTCGGAGGAGAACGCGGAGAGCTGGTCCACCATCGTGTTGACGGTGTTCTTCAGCTCCAGCATCTCGCCGGCCACGTGAACCGTGACCTTCCGGGACAGATCACCCTTGGCCACCGCCGTCGTCACCAGCGCGATGTCCCGCACCTGCGCGGTCAGCCGGTACGCCATCGTGTTGACGGAGTCCGTGAGGTCCTTCCACGAACCGGACATACCGCGCACCTGGGCCTGTCCGCCCAGCTTGCCCTCGGTACCGACCTCGCTGGCCACCCGCGTGACCTCGTCCGTGAACGTCGACAACTGGTCAACCAGGTTGTTCACGGTCCGCCCGACCTTCAGGAACTCACCGCGCAGCGGATGCCCGGCGCCCTCCGCGGTCTGCGTCCGCAGCTCCATACGCGGCGACAGATCACCGTCCGCCACCGCCGACAGCACCCGGCTGACCTCGGAGACGGGCCGTACGAGGTCGTCCACGAGCGCGTTCGAGTTGTCGATCGCGGTCGCCCAGGAGCCCTCGCAGGCTCCCGTCTCCAGCCGCTCCGTGAGTTTTCCCTCACGCCCGACCATCCGCCGCACCCGGGCCAGCTCGCCCGTGAGGTGGAGATTGCGGTCGGCCACCTCGTTGAAGACCGCCGCGATCTCCGACATCACGCCGTCGCCGGACACCGTGAGCCGCTTGCGGAAATTGCCCTCCCGCATGGCGACCAGGGCCGCCAGCAGCCGATTCAGCGCGGCCGTGTCCACGGTCGTACTTCCGCCCCGCGTTTTGCCCTGGTTACTCAGGGACTGTCCGCCTTTCGCGCGCGCCTTAGTGCCCCGCGTCGCTGCGCCAGACTCCACTGTGTCCCTCCCGCAGGGGTCGACCGTTACTGCTGTGCCCGGCTGCCACCGCTCGGCGAACCGGTTACTGCCGCGTACATACTGTGCTGCCACGCGATCCGGACCGGCTGGTCCGACCGCTTCCCGGGCTGCTGCCCGCCGTACTCGGTGCGCATTCAACCTGCCCGGACCTTCATAAGAAGCTTGCCCAGTGTTTCACCCCGGCCGAACCAGGCCATAACAGTTCGGCAGCTTCGCACATCGTCCGCACACCCTCTGGGCGGAAACACTGCAGACCGGCATCCGCGGGAACGGCGAAGGTAAGTAACCTTGCATGCGGCTGTCCAGCCGTGCCGGTCCGTCCGGCCTGGGCGGTGGCACGGAGACGAGCGGGCATCGGAGGGGCGGCCGGACATGACCACCGGACTGATCCCGGGGGAGCAGCCCCCGGATCCCGGGCCGACGGGTGGACTGCCGCAGCAGCGGCGCGAGCCGGTCGGCCATGAGGCCGTGCACGGGGAAAGAGGGTCGAGGAGTTCTGTGATCACCGCGCGCGCGGCCGCCAGCTTCGAGCCCGTCGGACGATCGGTGGCGAGCGCCCGGTCCTTCGTCCGGGACACGCTCCAGGGCTGGGGCCAGGCCGACATCGTCGACGACGCAGTGGTGCTCACCAGCGAACTGGTGACCAACGCCGTGGTGCACGCCGGCACCACCGCCGACGTCCTGTGCCTGCGCAGCGACGACGGCGTACGGATCGAGGTGGCCGACCACTACCCCGAGCGCGAGGTCCCCCTCCAGGGCTCCCCCGCCGACATGGGCAACCTCGACCGCGAGGGCGGCCGCGGCCTCCAGCTGTGCGCGGCCCTGGCCGACCGCTGGGGCGTCGAGTACTCACCCACGCTGAAGAACGTCTGGTTCCACCTCCACCTCCCGGAGCGCCCGGTCGGCACCCGTGCCGCCGGCCCCTCCCTCCCGGCCGACCTGCTCCCGCTCGCCGACGCCCGCGTCCGCGTCGGCGTCGTCCAGATCGACCGCACCGGCGCCGTCACGTCCTGGAACGAGGACGCCGAGGAGCTTTTCGGCTACGCCGCCGAGCAGGTCATCGGCAAGCCGCTCACCGACCTCGCCGCCTGGCCGCAGACGCCGGGCACCAGCACCGGCATCGCCGAGGCGCTCCAGCTCTCCCGCTGGGAGGGCAGCTACGGCATGCGGGGGGCGAACGGCCGTGTCACCCCGGTCTACGCCTCCCACCTCCGCGTCCGTGACGCCGGCGGCGAGCCCTCCACGGTCTGCCTCCTCGTCCGGGACAACGAACGCGCCGTCCTGCAGACCCCGATGCGCGCGCCGGCCTCCGACTCGTCGTCCGCCGAAAGCCAGAGTGCCGATCCCTTCGAGGTCTTCATCGGCTCCCCCGCCCCGGACGACCTCGACGGACTCCTCCAGCGCACCGTCGAACGCGCCCGCGACATGCTCGACGCCGACGCCGCGTTCCTGCTCCTGGCGACCGACGACGAGACCGAATTGGAGGTCCGCGCCTCCACGGGCCTGCCCTCCGCCCGCCAGCGCTTCGCCCGCGTCCCCGTCGAGGCCGGCCCCGGCCGCTACGGCTCCGCCCGCATGCCCGCCGTGCACGACGACCTCGCCGCGGTCCCCGGCGCCGTCCCGCTGCTGAACGGCACCGGCATGCGCTCGGTCGTCACCGTCCCCCTCAAGGTCGAGGGCCGTCTCACCGGCTCCCTCGGCGTCGCGGCGGAATCCGCCGGCCGGTACTCCAACGAGGAGGCCCTGCGCCTCCAGTTCGCCGCCGACCGCATCGCCCTGGCCGTCGAGTCGGCCCGCCTGGGCGAGCTGGAACGCCTGCGCCGCGGCTCCCTCAGCTTCCTCGTCGAGGCCTCCGACCTCCTCGCCGGCACCCTGGACCGCGACCAGACCCTGGCCCTGATGGCCCAGATGACGGTCCCGACCCTGGCCACCTGGTGCGCCGTCTACACGATCGCCGACCAGGCCTCGGACCCGTACCTCTCCTACGTCCTGCACGAGGACGAGGAACTCATCGACGGCATCAAGTCCCTGCTCTCGAAGATCGCCCCGCCCGACCCGGTACCCTCCCCGGGCGCCCGTGTCTGGACGGCTCCCGGCGAGCTGGCCCACCAGGCGGCACTGCGCACCTCCATGCGCGACCTGGGTCTCAGCGGCGGCCCGACACCCAAGCTGAGCTCCGGAATCGGCCCGACCCTGGCCACGGCCTCCGCGGTCGGCGGCGAGACCGTGGTCCTCCCGCTGGTCGCCCGCAACCGCGTCATCGGCATGCTCACGCTCGGCAAGCCGACCGACGAGCACTTCCGCCAGGAGATCCTGGAACTGGCCGAGGACCTGTCCCGCCGGGCCGCCCTGGCCCTGGACAACGCCCGCCTCTACTCGGAGCGGACAGCCATCAGCCAGTCCCTCCAGCGCAGCCTCCTGCCGCCCGAACTCCCGCTGATCGACGGCGTCGAGGTCGAGGTCATCTACCGCGCGGCCGGCGAGGGCAACGAGGTGGGCGGTGACTTCTACGACCTGTTCCCCATCAGCGACGGCGCCTACGGCTTCGCCATCGGCGACGTCTGCGGTACGGGCCCGAACGCGGCGGCCGTCACGGGCCTGGCCCGGCACGCCCTGCGCCTGCTGGCCCGCGAGGGGCTCAGCGGCCCCGCGGTCCTGGAGCGCCTCAACTCGGCCATCCTCGACGAGGGCGCCCGCAGCCGCTTCCTCACCCTCCTCTACGGCGAGATGCGCCCGCAGGAGGACGGCAGTGCCGAGCTGAAGGTGGTCTGCGCCGGCCACCCGCTCCCGCTCCGCCTGCGCCAGGACGGCACGGTCGAACCGGCAGCGGAGCCGCAGCCCCTCCTCGGCGTCATCGAGGACCTGGAGCTGTACGAGGAGACGGTCACCCTCGACCCGGGCGACGTGCTGCTCTGCGTCACGGACGGCGTGACCGAACGCCGCGAGGGCACGCGCATGCTGGGCGACGACGGCCTCGCCGACGTCCTCACCACGTGCACGGGCCTGACGGCCGGCGCGGTGGCGGCGCGCATCATGCGCGCGGTCGAGCGTTTCGCGTCGGACGCCCCGTCCGACGACATGGCGATTCTCGCGATGCGCGTCCCGGAGCCGCACACGGACTGACCCCGCCGGTCCAGGACATACGAAAGGCCCCGCCCAATTGGGCGGGGCCTTTGCGATGGAGCCCCCAAACGGAATCGAACCGTTGACCTTCTCCTTACCATGGAGACGCTCTACCGACTGAGCTATAGGGGCCTGTCGCTTTGCGAGGTTTCCCCCGCGGCAACGGAATAGATCATACCCCGAACAGACCGGTGCTCCCAACCACGGCTTTCAGAAAGCCGGCTGCAGCAGCCCTCCCAGGGCATTGCAAGCGGACACGATCCGCTGCATGTCCCGCTTGGTCAACGAGGCGTCGACCGGCAGTGCGAGTGTCTCGTCGGCGGCCCGCTCCGTCTCCGGCAACGACACGCACCGCCGGAATCCGGGCATCCTGTGCACGGGCGTCTTCACCGGCACCCGGCACTCGACTCCCCTCCCCCGCACGGCCCGGGCGAACGCGTCACGATCCGGTCGCCCATTGCCCGGCACCCGCACCACGTACTGCTGATACGTGTGCCCCTCACCCCAGTTCGGGGTACGCACGCCCCGCAACTTCCCGTCGAGATAAGCGGCCCTCTGTCTGCGCTGCGCCATCTCGTCGTAGGGCATCTCGGACTCGCCCTGCTCCAGCACGAGCAGCCCGTGCCGCTGCCCGACTCCGTGCAACGACCCCATGTCCGCCGGCCGCCCGAACCGGTGTACGACGACCACGGCCGCGGTACGGGCTGTCAGCGCCGCCTCCACCGAGGAGGCGTCCAGACAGTACGTGTCCGGATCTATGTCCGCGAACACCGGCAACGCGCCGACCAGCGCCACGGCCTCGGCGACTTCCACGTTCCCGAAGGCAGGTACGACGACCTCGTCGCCGACTCCTACGCCGGCGGCCCTGAGCATTGCTGCGGTACCCATACGAGTGATGGTCGTAGCGCAACGTGAACTTCAAGTGACGGAAAACAAAAAAGGGTTGGACCCGGAACCGAAGTTCGGGGTCCAACCCTTCTGAATGATTGTTCGGCGGCGTCCTACTCTCCCACAGGGTCCCCCCTGCAGTACCATCGGCGCTGTAAGGCTTAGCTTCCGGGTTCGAAATGTAACCG
>NZ_JBHYOB010000027.1:0-72844 GCF_042744565.1 Streptomyces sp. NPDC058812 | reverse complement strand
ATCGGAGCAGTCGATCGTCAGCTGCACTGTCATTTCCATGCTCGGAGCATCCCAGGCAGGTCTGACAGGCGATCCGCTTTCACAACAGGCCCTAGCGGGCCAGTACGGCGCCCTCCAGGGTGAGCAGCCGCGTCTTGCGTTCCAGGCCGCCCGCGTAGCCCGTCAGGGAGCCGTCGGAGCCGATCACCCGGTGGCAGGGGCGCAGGATCAGCAGCGGGTTGGCGCCGATCGCGCCGCCGACGGCGCGTACCGCGGGCCGGGAGGCCCCGATGCGCGCGGCGATCTCGCCGTACGTGGTGGTCGCCCCGTAGGGCACGTCGTCCAGGGCGGCCCACACGCGCTCCCGGAAGGCGGTGCCCTCGGCGCGCAGCGGCAGCCGGAACTCCTTCAGCTCCCCGGCGAAGTAGGCGGCGAGCTGCTCCTCGGCCGCGCGGAACGGCCCGGCGTCGTGCCGCCAGCCCTCCTGGACGCTCCGGCCGCCCTTCTGCCCGGGCACGGACAGGGAGGTGAGTGCCCCGCCCGGGTCGGCGGTGAGGAGCAGTGTGCCGACGGGGCTGTCGGTCTCGGTCCAGTACGTCGTGGTCGTGGTGGTGGTCGTCATCGGTGCTCCCGTTCTCCCGCTGCGCGCAGGTGGTTCAGGGCGTACGAGCGCCAGGGGCGCCAGGTGTCGGGGACGGCGTGGTCCGGCGGTGCCACGTCCGGGTCGCCGAGGGCGCGGGTGCGGACCACGGCGGCCGTACGGGCGTCCACGCCGGGCACGGCGAGCAGCGCGTGCTCGGCGTCGTCCCGGTCGGCGCCCGGGTCCAGGCGTACGGCGCCGTCGGCGAGTGCGGCGGCGAGCGCGCCCGGGGTGCCGTCCGGCTCGGCCCCGGCGAGGGCGGCCGGTTCCGGGAAGAGGTGGGTGAGGGTTCCGCAGGGGGCGTCCAGCGTCTTGCCGTGGCGCTGGACCAGCCGCTCGGCCTCCGTCCGTCCGACCAGGGCGCGTACGGCGAGTTCGTCGGGGTCGGCGGCGCCCGGTGAGCGGAGCCCTGGGCGGGCGGCGACCAGCGGGGCGAGCCGGCGGTCGGCGCCGAGCCGTTCGTCCACGGCGTACGGGTCGGCGTCGAGGTCGAACAGCCGCCGCAGCCGCTGTACGGACGTGGTCAGGTCGCGGAGGTCGGTCAGGCGGAGGCGGGCGTCGAGCCAGCCGCCGCTGCCCGTCCCGGGCGGGCCCGGCCGTTCGTCGACGGCGACGATCCCGGTGCCGTACGGCAGGCGCAGGGTTCGCCGGTAGACGCGGCGGCCCGGCACGCCGCTCACTTCCTCGACTCCCGCGACGGCCTCCCGCTGGAGCAGGTCGAAGACGGGGCCGGCCTGGTAGGGGCCCCGGTGGGCGAGCCGCAGGGGGATGCCGGCGGAGGGGGTGGCCGCGCGCCGGGTGCCTCGGTCGCGTGCCGGGGCGGCGGCGCGCAGCCCGCTCGGGGTGGCCGCGTACACGGCCCGGATCGTGTCGTTGAACTGCCGCACGCTGGCGAACCCCGACGCGAAGGCGATCTCCGTGACCGGCAGGCCGGTGGTCTGCAGCAGGACCCGCGCGGTGTGTGCCCGCTGGGCGCGGGCCAGGGCCACGGGTCCGGCGCCCAGTTCGGCGGTGAGCTGCCGCTGCACCTGGCGGGCGCTGTAGCCGAGCCGGCCGGCGAGTCCGGCGACGCCCTCGCGGTCGACGACGCCGTCGCCGATGAGCCGCATGGCCCGGCCGACGACGTCGGCGCGGACGTTCCAGTCCGCCGAACCCGGCACGGCGTCCGGACGGCACCGCCGGCAGGCCCGGAATCCCGAGCCCTGCGCGGCGGCGGCCGTCGCGAAGAACCGCACGTTGCGCCGCTTCGGCGTGACCGCCGGGCAGCTGGGCCGGCAGTAGATGCCGGTCGTCTCGACGGCGAAGAAGAACGCGCCGTCGAACCGGGCGTCCCGGCTGCGTACGGCCTCGTATCTGCTGTCCTCGTGCGTCAGGTGCTCCGCGGTCTTCGTCCCGTTCCCCATCACGCCCTCCAGTCTCCGCCGGACCAGGGGGCCGGGCTGGCGGAAATCGGACACGGCGGTGGCGGCTACCGCTTGGCCTCCATCGCCGCCTTGCCGATGGCGCCCCGGCGCTTCCACTCCTTGCGGATCTCGGCGCGCATCCGGGCGTCGGTCTTGGCGACGATGCGCTGGTTCTCCCGCATGAGCTTGCGGTAGCTCTCCAGCCGCCGCTCGGGCAGCTCGCCGGTGTCGATGGCGGCGAGGACCGCGCAGCCCGGCTCGCTCTCGTGGGCGCAGTCGTGGAACCGGCAGTCACGGCCCAGTTCCTCGATCTCGGCGAAGACCTGGCCGACCCCGGTGCCCGCGTCCCAGAGCCCGACGCCCCGCAGCCCGGGGGTGTCGATCAGCACTCCCCCGCCGGGCATGACGAGGAGGTTGCGGGTGGTGGTGGTGTGCCGGCCCTTGCCGTCGACGTCCCGGATGGCCTGGACGTCCATCACGTCCTCGCCGAGCAGTGCGTTGGCGAGGGTCGACTTGCCCGCGCCGGACTGCCCGAGCAGTACCGCCGTACCACCGGCGACGACGGCGGCGAGGAGGTCGAGCCCTTCCCCCTGTTCGGCGCTGACGGACAGCACCGGCACGCCGGGGGCGGTGGTCTCCACGTCCTGGACGAGGTGGCCCAGGGTCACCGGGTCGGGGACGAGGTCGGCCTTGGTGAGCACGACCAGGGGCTGCGCCCCGGACTCCCAGGCGTCCGCCGACTCACGCAGCAGCGCGTCACCGCTCGAACTGGACATCGCGAGCGCGAGGAACCGCTCGATCCGCCCGAGGTCGAGTTCGACCGCGAGCGACACACAGATGATGATGTGATCGATATTGGTGGCCAGTACCTGGCCTTCGGAACGCTTGGACGACGTCGACCGTACGAAGGCCGTACGGCGAGGGAGGATCGTGCGCGCGTACCGCGGATTGCCGCCCTCGGGGTCGACGGCGACCCAGTCCCCCGTGCACACGACCTTCATCGGATCGCGAGGAACGACGAACTCGGTGTCGGCCCGGACGACACCGTCGGGCGTGGCGACGTCGCACTGACCGCGGTCGACCCGTACGACCCTGCCGGGGACGAGCTCGTGGGCGGCATACGGGGCGAACTCGGCCTCCCAGCCCTCGTCCCAGCCGTATTCGGCGAGGACCTGCTGAGGGTCGGAAGGGGAGGACGTGTTGAGTGAAGCGTTGAACAAGGGGGACCCTTCGAAGGGTGGCCCCGGCGGCGCGCTGGTCGAGTGGTGTCAGCCGGAGACCACAGGGGTGGGAACGATGAACTCCTGAATGCGGGCCGTGCCCGTCACCGTGACAGTCATCAACGTCCTCACCTCCTGCTTCTTCTCGACGAACCGACACCGTCCCCACGGGAACGGCTGAGCAGAACCATAGCCCCGCCCCAAGGCGCGGCACCACCGATTAAACGGCCGGGGACCGCCCGGGCATCGGGGCCCGCTCGTGACGCACACCACAGCCGCCAATGCCTAGCTTTCACTAGGTATTGACGTGCATGATGGCCGCCATGCTCCACCACTGGACCCCGACCGCACGAGTCGTCACCCCCCGCCCCTCCGGCCCCGCCGAAGGCGGCGCCCGCCCCGCCGCCCTGCTGCGTGGCGAGTTCACCGCGCGGGCAGCAGTGCGATCGGCGCGGCTCCTCGTCACCGCCCTCGGCGTCTACGAGCTGGAGCTCAACGGAACCGTGGTGGGCGACCACGTCCTGGCCCCCGGCTGGACGAGCTACCACCACCGGCACCGCTACCAGTCCTTCGACGTCACCTCCCTGGTCCGCGAGGGCCGCAACGCCTGGGGCGCCCAGCTGGCCGACGGCTGGTACCGGGGCCTGCTCGGATTCAACGGCGGCACCCGGGACATCTACGGTGAGCACACCGGACTCCTCGCCGAGCTGCGCGTCGAGTACGCCGACGGCTCCGTGGACACCGTCGCCACCGGGGACGGCTGGCGCTGGAGCCCCGGCCCCGTACTCACCACCGGCCTGTACGAGGGTGAGGAGTACGACGCCCGCCGCGAGCAGGCCGGCTTCAGCGAGGCCGGCTTCGACGACTCGGCGTGGCAGCGGGTGGGGATCCTCGAGTTCGACACCGGGGTCCTCTTCCCGGCCGACAGCCCGCCGGTCCGCCGCATCGAACAGCTCGCACCCGTCTCCGTGACCACCTCGCCCACCGGCCGGACCATCCTCGACTTCGGCCAGAATCTCGTCGGACGGCTGCGCATCCGCGTCCGCGGCGAGGCCGGCCGCACGGTCACCCTTCGCCATGCCGAGGTGCTGCAGGACGGCGAACTCTGCACGCGTCCACTGCGGCACGCCGCCGCCACCGACCGCTACGTCCTGCGCGGCGGGCCGGCGGGCGAGGAGTGGGAACCCCGCTTCACCTTCCACGGCTTCCGCTACGCCGAGGTCGAGGGCTGGCCCGGCGAGCTCGATCCCGCCGACATCACGGCCGTCGTCCTGCACAGCGACCTGCGCCGCACGGGCTGGTTCTCCTGCTCGGACGCCTCCCTGAACCGCCTGCACGAGAACGTGGTGTGGGGGATGCGCGGCAACTTCGTCGACGTACCCACCGACTGCCCGCAGCGCGACGAGCGCCTGGGCTGGACCGGCGACGTCCAGGTCTTCGCCCCCACCGCGGCCTTCCTCTACGACGTCCGCGACTTCCTGCGCTCCTGGCTTCGCGACCTGGCCGCCGACCAGGGCGACGACGAGCGGCGCGTCCCCCCGGTGTTCAGCCCCGACATCCCGGTGATCACGCCGGTGCCGCTCCCGCCCGGCAACCCGCCGATGGCCGGATGGTGCGACGCCGCCGTCATCGTCCCCTGGGTGCTCCACGAGCGCTACGGCGACACGGAGGTCCTGCGCGCCCAGTACCCCTCGATGCGTGCCTGGGTCGACGCCGTCGACCACCTGGCCGGACCGGCCCGAATCTGGGGCGAGGGGTTCCAGTTCGGCGACTGGCTGGACCCCACCGCCCCGGCGGACGACCCCGGCCGTGCCATGACGTCGTCCGTCCTGGTCGCCACCGCGTACTTCGCGCACTCCGCGCGCCTGCTGGGGAAAACCGCCGAGGTCCTGGCCGACAAGGACGGCGCCGTTCGCTACCACGCCCTGGCCGACGCGGTCCGCGACGCCTTCCTCGCCCGCTTCCACACCGGCGGTGGGCGCCTGACGGAGGAGACCCAGACCGCCTACGCCCTCGCCCTGTGCTTCCGGCTGCTGGAGGACCACGCCGAGCGCGCCGCGGCCGGGCGGCGCCTGGCGGACCTGGTGGCCGCACGCGGCCACCGCATCGGCACCGGTTTCCTCGGCACCCCCCTGGTGTGCGACGCACTGACCGACACCGGACACGTGGACACCGCCTACCGGCTACTGACCCAGCGGTCCAGCCCCTCGTGGCTCCACCAGGTCGACATGGGCGCCACCACCGTGTGGGAACGGTGGGACAGCATGCTGGACGACGGCAGCGTCAACCCCGGCGAGATGACCTCCTTCAACCATTACGCGCTCGGTGCGGTCGCCGACTGGATCCACCGCACCGTCGCGGGCCTCGCGCCCGCCGAACCGGGCTACCGACGGCTGCTGATCCGTCCCCGCCCCGGCGGCGGCCTCACCTGGGCAAGGGCCGAGCACGACACGCCACATGGCCGGACCGAGACCGGTTGGCGGCTCGAAGGGAACACGCTGCACGTCGACGTCCTCGTGCCACGCGACGTCACCGCACTGGTCGAACTGCCGGGTTCGGAGCCCATCGAGATCGGGCCGGGCCGGCACTCCTTCTGGACCCCGTTCACCGCAACCGCACGGTGACGCCCGCGGGGTCGGCGTCAGGCCCTCCGCCCACCGGACCACCGGACCACCGGAGCACCAACTCCCGGCTCACCGGCTCACCGGCTCACCGCCTCAGTGCAAGGAGCACACATGACACACACCAGCCTGCCCGACACCTTCCTGTGGGGCGTCGCCACCGCGGGGCACCAGAACGAGGGCCACAACAGCGCCAGCGACACCTGGTTCCTGGAGCACACGACGCCCTCGCTGTTCCGCGAACCGAGCGGGCCGGCGTGCCAGGGTTACCAGCAGTGGGAGACGGACCTCGATCTGGCCGCCGGACTCGGACTCAATGCCTTCCGGTTCTCCGTCGAGTGGTCCCGGGTCGAACCCGAGCGCGGCGTTGTCTCCGGCGAGGCCCTCGACCACTACGAGCGCAAGGTCGACGGCTGCCTCGAACGTGGTCTCGCACCCGTCGTGACGTTCAGCCACTTCACCTCACCGCACTGGTTCGCGGCGGCCGGTTCCTGGACCGCCCACGACGCTCCGGCACGGTTCGCCGAGCAGTGCGACCGCGTCATGGCCCGCGTCGGCGACCGCATCGCGTACGCCGTCACCCTCAACGAACCCAACCTGGAGCAGTTGCTCCAGGCGGGCGCGAAGCTCCCGCCCGAGGCGGAGACGCTCAAGACGCGGATGCTCGCGGCCGCCGCACGCGCCGCCGGAACCGACTCCTACGCCAGCGCGAACGTCATCCCCGCCCACCGGCAGGGCGAGTTCCAGGAGGCGTTCACCCGTGCCCACCGCGCCGCCCGCGACGCGGTCAAGGCCCGCCGCGGCGACCTGCCCGTCGGCGTCTCCATCGCCATCGCCGACGAAGTGGCGCTGCCCGGCGGCGAGGAACGCCGGGACGCCAGGCGCGCCGCGGTCTACGATCACTGGCTGCGCGAGGCCCGCCACGACGACTTCATCGGCGTGCAGAACTACGAGCGCATCGTCCACGGCCCCGAGGGCGAGGTGACGATGGAGGGTGAGCGCAACGGCATGGGCACGGCCATCGCGCCCGACTCCCTCGCCGGCGCCGTGCGCTACGCCCACGAGGTGGCGGGGGTGCCGGTCCTCGTGACCGAGCACGGCATCCAGACCTCGGACGACGCACAGCGCGCCGCCTTCGTTCCCGCCGCGGTCCACGGGCTGGCAGCCGAGGTCGGCGCGGGCACGCCTGTCCTCGGGTACTGCCACTGGACGCTCATGGACAACTTCGAGTGGATCTTCGGGTACGGGGCTCAGCTCGGGCTGCACGAGGTCGACCGCGAAACGTTCCAGCGCCGCCCGAAGCCGAGCGCGAAGGCGTACGCGGACGTCGTGCGGGGCTACCGGGGGGCGCCCGCCGGCAGCGGGGACTGACCCGCTTCGGGCGGCCACCGGCCACAGCTCGTAGCCCACCAGAACCTCCATGCGGGAGAGGCACTGGTGGGCTACGGCCGTGGGCGGTCAGCCGACGGGAGCGGCGTCGGTCTCCGCGGGGTCCCGCAGTGGCGGGATGAGCAGTGAGATCGCCAACGTCAGCGCGGTGAGCAGCGCTCCGGCCCAGAAGAGCCAGGCGTAGCCGCCGTCCTGGTAGAAGGCGGTGCCGTCCACGACGGTGCTGTGTGTGGCGAGGGCGGCGAACGAGAGGGCGGTGACGATGGCGCCGAAGAAGTTGATGAGCATGTTGAGCATGCCGCTGCCCAGCCCTTGCTCGTCCTTGGAGACCACACCGACGACCAGCACCGGTGCTCCCGCGACGACGAGACCGGCGCCGAGGTTGGCCAGGCACGAGGTGAGGATGAGTTGGGTCTCGTCGGCGTGGAAGAAGCCCACCAGGCCGTAGCCGACCGCCATCAGAGCCAGGCCCGCCCACCAGAGCAGGCGGGCGTCGATCGTGCGCAGGAGGCGGCTGGCGACGATGCCGGTACCGAACATCACCACGTTCCAGGTCACGCTGACGAGGGCATTGTGCTGTGCGGTCCAGCCGAGACCGGCGGAGACCCCGGGGATGTGCGGATAGAGGGCGAGCAGGATCGCCATGCCCGGCATGGTGTACGCGACGGCCTGGGCGAGCCCCCCGGTGACGAGGACCAGGGCGACCGGGCGGCGGCGGAGCACCTTCAGGTCCAGTATGGGGTGGGCGCTGGAGCGTTCCACGAAGATGAAGACGACCAGCGCGGCGAGGCCGGCGGCGAGCCAGCCGAGGGTCTTGGCGTCGGCCCATCCCCAGCTCTGCCCCTGGCCGACCGCGTAGACGACCGCGGTCAGCCCCCCGCCGAGGACCAGGCCGCCGAGCCAGTCGAAGCCGGGCCGGCGGTCGTGCCGTGGGGTCTGCGGGACCAGGAAGGCGATCAGCGCGAAGCCGACGGCGGAGGCCGCGGCGAGAAACCACATCACGCCCTTGTAGCCCCAGCCGTCCACCAGCCAGCCGGCCAGGAACGGCGCGGCCAGGGCCACCAGGCCGAGGCTGCTGCCCAGGACGGCGCTGGCCGGCTTCACCAACCGTGCGGGAAAGATGTCCCGCACGGCGGGGAAGGCCAGGGCGGCGAACGGGCCGTAGCAGCCGGCGACGGCCCGTCCGACCAGCAGGAGCCAGAAGCTGCCCGCCATCGCGGCGACGACGTCTCCGACGACCCCCAAGCCGGTCATCACGAGCATGAGCCGCTTCTTGCCGTACCGGTCCCCCAGTTTCATCACGAACGGCGTCAGCAGCGTCGAGACGAGGACGACGGTCAGACCGAACCAGGCCACGTGGGTGGTGTGGAAGCTCTGCGCCACGCTGGCGGTGGCGTTGGCACCCAGGATGCCGGCGGCGGCCAGGAGCTGGGTCGGCCAGATGAGCGCGATGAGTACGGCGACCAGTCGCGGGGTCCACCCCGCGGTGTCGGGGGGCGATGCTGCGTCGAGCGGGGGGCTGGCAGACGTCGGCGTCATGAAGCCGCTCCTTTCGCGAACAGGGCAAGGGGTCGGGTTCGTGCGTGGAACGGCCAGGCCGTGGCCCAGGGCTCATGTCTCGGCCACAGGCTCGAAACGTTCCCTGGCTTTCGGATGATGATGAGGCCAATACTTAGTGGATGCTAGGCATTAAGGAAGTGATGCACATCACACGTATGCGGCGCCCGAGGCGCCTCGCCCGGCGGTAACGGCACTCGCGCGGAAGCGGGTCACGGCAACTCGGTAGATTGTCGGCATGGGGACACCACGGGGGCCGCGCGGCGGCTACGCGACAGGGCTGGCGAGGCGCAACCAGATCCTCGAGGCCGCGCTGCTGCGTTTCGGCCAGGACGGTTACCGCAAGACCTCACTGGCCCGTGTCGCCCGCGACGCCGGAATCACCGACGCGGGGCTGCTCCACCACTTCCGCGACAAGCAGCAGCTGCTGCTGGCCGTGGTGCGGTACTGGCACCAGCGGCTCGACGAGCAGTGGGCACGCGTGTCCGACTCGGTACGGGACGCCTTCCGCTGTCACCTGGACGACACCGCCGAAATCCTCACCATGCCGGGAATCCTCGAACTCGCCGTCGTGGTGGGCGCCGAGGCCACCGCCCCCGACCACCCCGCGCACGACTTCTTCTCCCAATGGCAGGAGAAAGGCGTACGGGAACTCGCGGACCGACTGCGCGCCGGAGCCGCGTCGGGCGAGCTCAAAGCGGGCCTGGATCACGAGACCATCGCCCGGGAGTGCGCGGCGCTCGACTCCGGGCTGCGGGTCCAGTGGCTGGCCAGCGGACGGTCTTTCGACTTGATCGCCGTGATGGGCTCGCACCTGGACCGCCTGATGCGCCAGATCTCGGCCGACGGCGACGGTCTGTAAGCGCTCGGAATGGGGCGCGTCCTTGTCTTCCGCCCCGCGATGAAGGCGTTGACGGCTTCGGTTCCGCGGTACTGAACAGCCCGGAGGCCGATCCGGCGTAGGCGTCGTCGGCGCGGCCCAAGGCCCAGCGCCAGGGCCGGGGCCGGGATCGTCATGGTGGCCGTCGACGAGTTGGCGCCGTATGCGGTGACCAGCGGATGGAACACGGCCAGGGCCAGGGCGGCGAGCAGCGCGCCCGCCTGATGTGCGCGGCGTTGGCGCCGGGCGACGGCCGGGGGGCCACGACAGCGGTCTCGAGCCACGTGGACAGCGGATTGCGCACGGCCCATTGACCGTGAGCTGAACCAGCCCTACGTTGAACCGCATTCCGGCACGATTGATTCGCATCACGGAACCAGGAGGTTCTCGTGGCACTCGCTCCTGCTGTCTCCCCCCTCTCCCGCTTCACGGTTGAGGGGCGTTCGATGGTCATCACCGGCGCCACCGGTGCCCTCGGCAGTACGGCGGCACGCGTCCTGAACGCCCTGGGCGCTCGGCTCACCCTCGCCGGTGGCAACGCCGACAAGCTCGACGCGCTGGCCGCGGAACTGGACGGCCCCGGACCGGTCGAGATGGTCCGGCGCAGGCCGGACACCCCGGACGACGCCGAGGCGATCCTCTCCGCCGCCGTGAAGACATACGGTGACGTGCGCGGGCTGCTCGTCGCCTCCGGCATGAACCACGTCGCGCCGATCACCGAGATGAAGGTCGAGGACTTCGACGCCGTGCAGTCGGCGAACGTCCGCGGCTCCTGGCTCATGTGCCAGGCGGTGGGGCGGCACATGCTCGGCCGCGGCGGCGGAGGCAGCGTGGTGCTCGTGTCCTCCACCCGCGGCCGGCTGGGTCACCCCGCCGGATACTCCGCGTACTGCCCCTCCAAGGCCGCGGTCGACCTGCTCGGCCGCAGTCTCGCCGCCGAGTGGGGCGGTGCCGGGGTCCGGGTGAACGTGCTGGCTCCCACCGTGTTCCGCTCGGAGCTGACCGCCTGGATGTACGAGCAGGACGAGAAGGCCACCGCGACCCGCGAGGCCATGCTCGCCCGGGTCCCGCTGGGCCGGCTCGCCGAACCGGAGGACTTCGCCGGGGCATTGATCTACCTGCTCAGCGACGCCTCCTCGTTCGTCACCGGGCAGGTGCTGTACCTCGACGGGGGGTACACCGCATGCTGACCGTCGCCGTCGTCGGCGCGGGTCTGATGGGCCGCGGCATAGCCGAGGTGTTCGCCGGCGCGGGCCATCCAGTACGTCTCCACGACCTCGACGCCGCCACCCTGCACAGCGCGGTGGACAGCCTGCGGAACCTCGAAGGGGACGTCGACGGCAGCACTGACCTCGCCGAAGCCGTCACCGGAGCCGGCCTTGTCGTCGAGGCCGTCGCCGAGAACCTGGCGGCCAAGCAGGATCTGTTCGCCCGGCTCGACCGCCTGCTGCCGGACGCGCTGCTCGCCAGCAACACCTCCGTGCTGCCGGTGAGCAGCGTCGCCGAACGCACCGTCCGCCCCGAGCGCGTGGTCGGCACCCACTGGTGGAACCCGCCCGACCTGATCCCCGTGGTCGAGGTCGTCCGCGGCAGGCACACCAGCGAGGAGACGATGGAGCACACCTCGGCTCTCCTGACGTCCCTCGGCAAAACGCCGGTACGCGTCGAGCGCGACGTACCCGGGTTCGTGGGCAACCGTCTCCAGCACGCCCTGTGGCGCGAGGCGATCGCGCTGGTCGCGGACGGAGTGTGCACCGCGGAGACAGTCGAGACGGTGGTACGCAACACCATCGGCCTGCGTCTGGCCGCCATGGGCCCCCTGGAGAACGCCGACTACGTCGGGCTCGACCTCACCCTGGCCATCCACGACGCGGTCCTGCCCGACCTGAACCGCTCCCCGAGCCCTTCTCCGCTGCTGAAGGAGTTGGTAGCGGCGGGCGACCTGGGCGCCAAGAGCGGCCGTGGCTTCCTCACTTGGCCCGAGAACAGCCGCGAACAGGCCGCCACGCGCCTGGCCGGGCACATCGACCGGCAGCTCGCGGCCGCAGCGGACAGCGACCCGTCCGCGGCGTGACCTGCCCACCACCTCCCGACCGGCGTGGTCGCCGACCCGCTGGAGACACGAAAGGCGGAAACCATGTCCAACACCCCCTTCACCTGGCCCCTCGGCCCCGACGAGCAGGGCCTGGAGTTCTATGACCTCTCCCACCCGTGGGGACACGGAACACCGTGCTGGCCGTACTTCGAGGACGTGAAGATCGAGCGCCTGCACAGCATGTCCAAGTCCCGCGTGCTCACCCAGAAGGTCACCACGGTGATGCACTCGGGCACCCACATCGACGCCCCCGGACACGTCGTGGAGAACACCCCGCTCCTCGACGAGATCCCGCTCAGCTCCTTCTTCGGCACCGGCGTGGTCGTGTCCATCCCCAAGAAGAAGTGGGAGGTCGTCACCGCCGCCGACCTGGAGGCCGCCGCCCCGGAGATCCGCCCCGGCGACATCGTCATCGTCAACACCGGCTGGCACCACACGTACGGTGACAACAGCGACTACTACGCCTACTCCCCCGGCTTCTACAAGGAGGCCGGCGAGTGGTTCGCCGCCAAGGGCGTCAAGGCCGTCGGCACCGACACCCAGGCGCTCGACCACCCACTGGCCACCGCCATCGGCCCGCACGGCCCCGGCGCCCCGGACGGCCTGCTGCCGTGGGCCTGCGAGGAGTACGAGGCCGAGACCGGACGCAAGGTGCTGGACGACTTCCCCGAGTGGGAGCCGTGCCACCGCGCCATCCTGTCCCAGGGCATCATCGGGTTCGAGAACGTCGGCGGCGACCTGGACAAGGTCAGCGGCAAGCGGGTCACCTTCGCCGCGTTCCCCTGGCGCTGGACCGGCGGCGACGGCTGCATCGTCCGCCTGGTCGCCATCGTCGACCCCACCGGCGCGTACCGGATCGAGAAGGGTGGGCGCGAATGAGCCCGATGCGCGTCACCCGGCTCGACCAGGCCCCGCCGTACGAGCCGCCGTCGCACCACGGCGTCGGCGCACTGCGGCTGCAGGGCCACGAAGCCGGGCCGACCACGCGGTTCTGGACCGGGCTGTCGTACTACCTGCCCGGCGGAGCGGCGGACGCGGCGCCCACGGTGGAGGAGACGGTGTACGTCGTCCTCGACGGCGAACTCGTGGTCACCGCCGACGGCGATGAGGCAACGCTGCGGCCCCACGACTCCGTACACCTGGCCAAGGGCCAGGTCCGCTCGGTGCGGAACCGGTCCAGGCGGCCGGCGACTCTGCTCGTCACCGTCGCCCTGCCGCACGAGGAGACCTGACATGGGCGTCGTCATCACCGTCGCGCCCACCGGGCCGATCGCCGCCAAGGCCGACAACCCCGGCCTGCCCACCTCCCCGGAGGAGATCGCCGAAGCCGTCACCGACGCCTACCGGGCCGGCGCGTCGGTCGCCCACATCCACCTGCGCGACGAGCACCAGCGGCCGACCGCCGACCTGGAGACCGCGCGCCGGACCATGGGCCTGATCGCCGAACGCTCCCCGATCCTCGTCCAGCTCTCGACCGGAGTGGGGCTCAGCGTGCCGTTCGAGGAGCGGGAGCGGCTGGTGGAGCTGCGGCCCCGCATGGCCACCCTCAACCCCTGCTCGATGAGCTTCGGCGACGGCGAGTTCCGCAACCCGCCGGACAAGGTGCGCCGTCTCGCGGCCCGCATGCGCGAACTCGGCATCAAACCGGAGCTGGAGATCTACGACACGGGGCACCTGGAGGCGTGCCTGCGCTTGTGGAAGGAGGGCCTGCTCGCCGCACCGCTGCAGTTCTCCCTCGTCCTCGGCGTCCGCGGCGGCATGGCCGCCACCGCCGACAACCTCCTCACCATGGTCCGCCGACTGCCACCGGGCGCGATCTGGCAGGTCATCGCGATCGGCCGGCACAATCTGCCGCTCACCGCGATGGGCCTGGCGCTCGGCGGCAACGCCCGCGCGGGTCTGGAGGACACTCTGCACCTGCGCAAGGACGAACTCGCCCCCGGTAATCGGTCCCTCGTCGACCGGGCGGTCGCCCTCGCCCGCGACCTGGACCTTCCGCTCGCCGGGGTCGAGGAGACCGAACAGCTCCTCGGCCTGCCGGACCGCAAGACCTGAGGAGACGCCCCGCGCACCGCCCGAGCCGAGGAAAGAAACCCGGAGACCGGGAGAAGGGAGCCGCACGGACGCCGTGCCACCCCGGACCGCACCCATGCGGCAGGCTGTCCGGGACACGACGTGAGAAGGGAACGCACACCATGACGGTGGTCGACGAGCACACACGGCCGGGACGCGGCAGCGCGGGCGGCATCCAGGTCATCGCACGCGCGGCAGAGGTGCTGCGCCTGCTCCAGGCGGCCCCGTCCGGCCTCACCCAGGCCGAGGTGGTCGAGCGGATCGGCCTCGCCAAGTCCACGGTCCACCGCATCCTCGGCGCCCTGGAGGCGGAAGGGCTGGTGACCGTGGCCGGCACCCGCGGGCGGTACCGGCTGGGGCCCGAGATCCCCCGCATGGCCGCCTCCGTGCGATCAGCGATGATCGTCGACCTGCGTCCCCATCTCGAGGATCTGTCCCGCCTACTCGAGGAAACGGTCGACCTGTCGATCCTCGAGGACCATCAGGTGGTCTTCGTCGACCAGGTCATCGCCGACCGCCGGCTGCGCGCGGTCAGCGCGGTCGGCACCGGCTTCCCCCTGCACTGCTGCGCCCCCGGCAAGGCACTGCTCGCCGCCCTTCCCGCGGCCGCGCTCGAGCACGCCGTACCGAACCGGCTCACCGTCGAGACCCCACACACCCTCACCACCCGCTCGGCGCTGCACCGCGAGCTCGACGACGTCCGCCGCACGGGCGTCGCCTTCGACCGAGAAGAGCACACCCTCGGCATCTGCGCGGCCGGCGTCGCCATCCGCACCGCGGCCTGGGGCACCGCCGCCATCAGTGTGCCCACCCCGACGCAACGCTTCGCCGGACGCGAACAGGCGATCACCGACGCCCTGTCGCAGGCCAGGGACCGCATCGAAACGGACTTCGGCGTCATGAAGCCGACACCGTGACGACGCGTCGCTCGGCTCCGGGCACGTGCTTCCCGCGTCCTCCTCCCGCACCGGTCCCGAGACCCGAGGAACCGCCCTCATGAAAGCGAAACCGTCTCCAAGACGCCCTGACCCACAATGCCCTGACCCACAACGCCCGGCGACCGTACGGCTGTTCATTCTCATGGCCGCCCTCATCGCGATGTTCGAGGGCTACGACCTGTCCGTGTACGGGGCCACCGTGCCGGCCCTGCTGCGCGAGCCCGGCTGGAACCTGTCCAAAGGGGAGGCAGGCGACATCGGTTCGCTCGTCGCCGCCGGCATGCTGATCGGCGCCGGCATCGCCGGGGCCGCCGGGCGGCGCCTGGGCACCCGCCGGCTCCTCCTGAGCGGCCTGTCGTTCTTCTCCCTGTGCATGCTCGGCTCCGCCCTGGCCGACGGGCCGGGCGTGTTCGCCGCGTCCCGCCTCCTCGCCGGGACCGGCCTGGGCGTGGTACTGCCCACGCTCACCGCCCTCGTGGGCGACATGTCCGCGCCGCACGTGCGCGCCCGGAACATCGCCATCACCATGGCCGGTTCCTGCGTCGGCTCCCTCGGAGCACCGCTCCTCGGCTCGTGGCTGCTGCCGGACGTCTCCTTCCGGGTGCTGTACCTCGTCGGCGCGGCGGCCTTGCTCACCGTGGTGCCGTGGGCCTTGCTGCGCCTGCCCGAGAGCCCGCGGCACCTGGTGCGCGCCGGCCGCGCCGACGAAGCGGCCCGGACCGCCGCCCGGTTCGGGCTGCCTGCCCCGCGACCACCCACCGCACCGGAGCCCAGGCACCGGTTCCTCGGGCTCGGCCCGCTGCTCCACCGCCGGCTGGTCGTCACGACGCTGCTGTTCTGGGTGATGACCTTCTGCGGGCTGCTGCTGATCTTCGGCTTCAGTACGTGGCTGCCGACGCTCATGCAGAGCGGCGGCTTCTCCATCGGCTCGGCGCTGACCATGACGTGCCTGTCGTGGATCGGCGCGGGCGTCGGCATGGTGCCCGGCGGAGTGCTCGCCGACCGGATCGGCCCCAAGCGCGTGGTGACCGGCGCCTTCCTCGTCGGTGCCGCCGGCCTGCTCGTGATGAGCCGGGGTCCGGCGAGCTGGGTCCTGTACGTGTGCCTGCTCCTGTGCGGCTTCGGGCTGCTGGCCTGCCAGGCGTTCGTCAACGCCTACCTGATCGGCTGCGTGCCGGCGGAACTGCGCGTCCCGGCCGTCGGATGGTCGCTGTCCGTCGGCCGACTCGGCGCCGTCGTCGGCCCCTCGCTCGGCGGGCGGATCCTCGACTCCGGGCTGGGTCTGGAATGGAATTTCTACTTCTTCGCCGCCACCGCCGCAGTCGGCGCCACGGCAGCGATCGCCGTGCCCACCGGCCCGCTCGGCCGACCCGCCCGGCACCGGGCGTCCTCCACTGTCGGCACGGCCGACAGCGCCGCGGCAGGCTGACCACCGGCTCCGCCGCCGTCCTCACTCCCGCTCCGGCCCGTTCCCGCCGGCCTCGCCTCCCCTCACAGCCGCGCCCATCACTCCGGAGAACCCCAGCCATGAAGAAGATCGCGATCGAAGAGCACTTCACCACCGCCGCCCTGGCCCACTACAGCCTTCCCGCCGCGACCCTGTTCGACCCGCCCCAATGGGACGCCGCCATGCGGCGACTGCTGGACTTCACCGACGTACGACTGCCCCAGATGGACGGACTCGACATCGACATGGAGGTGCTGTCCCTGACCGCCCCCGGCATCCAGGCCGAGACCGACACCGCCGTTGCGGTCACCCGGGCCGCCGAGGCCAACGACTTCCTGGCCGAGATCGTCCGCAAGCACCCCACCCGCTTCTCCGGCTTCGCCGCACTGGCCCTGCAGGACCCGGACGGCGCCGCGGCCGAGCTGGAGCGCGCCGTCACCCAACTCGGCCTGCGGGGCGCCCTGATCAATGGCCACACGCGGGGCGAGTACCTGGACGCGGACAAGTTCCGACCGGTCTGGGAGCGCGCCGAAGCCCTCGGCGTGCCGATCTACCTGCACCCGGCCAGCTCCTACGACGTGTGGCACAACGTGCGCGGCCACGAGGAACTGATCGGGCCGATGTGGAGCTGGGGCGTGGAGACCGCGACCCACGCCCTGCGCATCGTCTTCGGCGGCGTCTTCGACCGCTTCCCCGGCGCCACGCTCATCCTCGGTCACATGGGCGAGGGACTGCCCGGCCACCTGTGGCGCCTCGACAGCCGATGGGACTTCCTCGACCGACGCGGCATCCACCTGGCCAAGCCGCGCCCCTCGGACTACGTCCGCGACAACATCATGATCACGACCAGCGGGGTCTGCGCCCACGCCCCCCTGCTCGGCAGCCTGCTCGCACTCGGCGCCGACCGCGTCATGTTCTCCACCGACTACCCCCTGGAGAGCGACCACGAGGCCGTCCACTTCATCGAGACCGCCCCGATCAGCGAATCCGACCGCGCCAAGATCTGCCACCTCAACGCCGCACGCCTGCTGGGCCTCTGATCAACAGGCGGTGCGCGCGGTCGTGGCTCCGGCCGGTTGATTTCGACACCCTCTCATGTCAGGCTACCTGACATTAATCCAAGAGGTCGATCCGAGGAGACGACATGACCATCGAGTACGCCACCCGCTACCGGCAGGCATCGCGCATTCCCCCGGAGCCCGGCAAGCCGTACTTCATCGAGAAGGGCGAAGGGGACCGCGCCCACCTGTTCGGCGATCTGATCACCATCTACGCGGGCGGTGAGCAGACCGAGAACACCTTCAACTTCTTCACCGTCGAAGGCCCCAAGGGCGACATCATCCCGGCCCACCTGCACACCGACACCCACGAGGTCTTCTACATCACCCAGGGCGCCGTCCGGCTGTTCGTCGAGGACACCGAGGGCGATCAGCAGGAGAAGTTGCTCACCCCCGGCGACTTCGGCTTCGTACCCAAGAACTGCCGGCACGCCTACCGCATGGAGCGCCACCACAGCCAGGTCGTCGGCGTCGCCGCGGGCCCGGGAGGCACCTTCGAGCGGTTCTTCGAGAACCTCGGCGCGCCCGCGGACCAACTCGGCCTGCCCCACCAGCCCGTCGTCCCGGCTCCCCACAAGTTCGCCAGCGTCCCCAAGCAGTACGACGTGCGCTTCCTGCCCGACCACCAGTGGCGGACCCGATGACGGCGACCGGGCCCTCGCTGCGGGAACTGATCGCCGCACCCCACCCCGACCACGCTCCGCTGCCGCCCGCCGCCCCGAGCGAGCCCGGCGTACGCGAACTGCGCGGTGTGCCCTACGCCGAAGTCGAGAGCAGCCGCCCCCTGGAACTCGATCTCTGGTTGCCCGGGGCCCCACCGGCGGGGCCCCTTCCGCTGGTGCTGTTCGTACACGGCGGCGCCTGGCGACGAGGCCGGCGCGACGACATGGGGATGCGCACGCGCCACTGGGCCCCCCGGCCCTTCGCACGCATCGCGGCAGCGGGCCTCGCCGTCGCCTGCGTCGACTACCGGCTCAGCGGCGAGGCCACCTTCCCCGCCCCCCTCGACGATCTGCGCGCCGCCCTTCGCTGGCTCACCCTGCGCTCCGCCGAACTCGGCATCGACACCGGCAGAACGGTCGTGTGGGGCGAGTCCGCCGGCGGACATCTCGCCTCACTCCTCGCTCTCACCCACGCCGACCCGCCGCTGGCCGGCGCCGTGATCTGGTACGGACCGAGCGACCTCACCACCGCACGGGGCCGCTTCACTCCCGAGGACCCCGCCACCCCAGAGGCGCTCATGCTCGGCACGGCCCCGGCCGCCGCCCCGGAGCGTGCCCGTGCGGCCGGCCCGCTCACCCACGCCCACGCCGACGCACCACCGTTCCTTCTCGTCCACGGAGACGAGGACACCATGGTGGACTGCTCACACAGCCGATCCCTCGCCTCGGCACTGGAGAAGGCCGGGTCGCCGGTCGAGCTGCGGACGGTGCGGGGCGCCGACCACGGCTGGCACGGGCTGCCCGACGACCAGGTGGAGGAGGTCTTCACCCGCTCCCTGGCGTTCGCGCTTCGCCTCGTGGCCTGACGGACGGGGTCTTCGGGATGGAGATCGTCTGACGCACGCTTCTGGGACTCAGGAGCCGTACAGCTCGTCGACGAGCGCGAAACCGTCCGCGATCCAGGCCAGCTCCGCGCGGGCGCGGGCGATGAGGCCGTCGTAGGCGTACACCTTGTAGCGCACCGCGAACTCGGCCTCGCGCTCGGTCAGTTTGGACAGGCGGGCGGCCAGGGTGGGGTGGGTGCGGTCGACGAGCGCGGCCCGGGTGCCTTCGAGCATGCTCAACTGCTCTTCCCAGTACGCCTGCTGTTGCCGGAGCTGCTCACGCACCGACGCGGGGTCGGCGAAGTCGAAGTAGGCCGCCTTCAGGTACGCCGGGTCGCGCTGCCGCTGAGGCGTCAGCGGGGACTCCATCCACTCCCGGAAGTCGGCGAGGCCGGCGTCGGTGACGTGGTACTCCTTCTTCGTCCCCTTCTTGCCCCAGGGCACCTCGGCCGAGGTGAGCAGCCCGTCGCGCTCCATCCGGTTGAGCTCGGGATAGATCTGCGAGTCCGGGGCGTGCCAGACGTGGGCCACCGAGCGGCTGAAGCTCTTCGAGATGTCGTACCCGGTCATCGGACGACCGGTGAGCAGCGCGATCAGCGCGTAACGCAGCGACAAGGCGACCCCCCTTCCGGATTTCCCAGGCTACAGACCATTGCCATCTCACTATATCCATAGTTAGTTTGTGGCCCGCACAACACTTACCTCTCTTCATAGGGAGTTCTCATGCCCCGCACCGCCTCCCCCGCGACGGACACCGCGCCACCGGCCACCGCTGCCGCGAAGATCTTCAACCACCCCCGCAACGCCTGGTACGTCGCCGCCTGGGACCACGAGGTCACCGGCAAGCAGCCGCTGGCCCGTACGGTCGCCGGCGTGCCGCTGGCGTTGTGGCGCAACACCGAGGGCCGCGCGGTCGCTCTCGCGGACGCCTGCTGGCACCGGCTCGCGCCGCTGTCGAAGGGCAGGATCCTGGGCGACGAGCTGCAGTGCCCTTACCACGGTCTGCGCTACAACGCGACCGGTCGCTGCACCGGAATGCCCGCCCAGGAGACGATCAACCCCAGCGCGGTGGTCCCCTCCTACCCTGTCGTCGAGCGTTACCGGTACGTCTGGGTCTGGGTCGGCGATCCGGACCTGGCCGATCCGGGCACGGTGCCCGACATGCACCAGATGGACGACCCGGCCTGGGCCGGCGACGGCGAGACGATCCACGCCGACTGCAACTACCAGCTCGTCCTCGACAACCTCATGGACCTCACCCACGAGGAGTTCGTGCACTCCTCGACCATCGGCCAGGAGGAGCTGTCCGAGGCCGAGTTCGACGTGACTCACGAGGGCAACACGGTGACCGTCACCCGGTGGATGCGCGACATCGACGCCCCGCCGTTCTGGCTGAAGAACATGCGGGACAAGTTCCCGGGCTTCGCCGGCAAGGTCGACCGCTGGCAGATCATCACGTTCGAGGCGCCGGGCACGATCCGCATCGACGTCGGTGTGGCGAAGGCGGGTACCGGTGCGCCCGAGGGGGATCGCAGCCAGGGCGTCAACGGGTACGTGATGAACACGATCACCCCCGAGACCGACCGCACCTCCCACTACTTCTGGGCGTTCATGCGCAACTACCGCCTGGACAGCCAGACCATCACCACCCAGCTGCGCCAGGCGGTGCACGGGGTCTTCGGTGAGGACGAGGAGATGCTGAGCGCCCAGCAGCGCGCCATCGACACCAACCCCGGGCACGAGTTCTACAGCCTCAACATCGACGCAGGCGGGATGTGGGTACGCCAGATCCTGGAGCGCATGCTCGCGGCCGAGGGGCGCCCCTCCTCCGCGCCGGCCGCCGGTCGGGGGGCCTGAGATGGCGGTGCAGACACAGGCCCGCCGGCAGCGGGCCCGGGTGGTCGAGGTCTCCGACGTCGCCGACGGGATCCGCCGCATCGTCCTGGCCCCCGAGCGGCCCGAGCACGCCGCGCCCGGCACGCACCTCGACGTGGATGTCGAGACCGGGGACGGTGCCCGCCGGGTGCGTTCCTATTCCGTGGTGCGCTCCGAGGACGGTGGCCGCCGGCTGACGCTCAGCGTGCGGCTCTCCCCCACCTCGTCCGGTGGCTCGGCGGCGATGCACCGGCTGCGGGTCGGGGACGAGCTGACCGTCACCGGGCCGTTGCAGAACTTCCCGCTCGCGGTCGGCGCCACCCGCTACGTACTCGTCGCCGGCGGCATCGGCGTCACCGCGCTGGTGGCCATGGCCTCCGCGCTGCGCCGGCGCGGTGCCGACTACCAGCTGGTGCTCGTCGGTCGCAGCCGCGCCGTGATGGCGTACGTCGACGATCTGGCCGCCGAGCACGGCGACCGCGTCCGCGTCCACGTCGACGACGAGGGCACCTCGCTGGCGGTCGGCGACCTCGTCGCCGGGATCGCCCGGACACCGGCCGCCGCGGGCACCGAGCTCTACATGTGCGGCCCGATCGGGCTCATGAACGCGATCTCACGGAGCTGGGCCGAGCACGACCTGCCGGCGACCAACCTGCGCTTCGAGACGTTCGGTTCCAGCGGCCGGTACCCGGCCGAGGAGTTCCTGGTACGCCTCCCCGACCTCGGCCGGGAGATCACCGTCGCACCCGACACCTCGATCCTCGACGCCCTCGCGGCAGCCGGGATCGACACGCTCTCGGACTGCCGCAAGGGCGAGTGCGGGCTGTGTCTGGCGAAGGTGACCGACTCCACCGGCACCATCGACCACCGCGACGTCTTCCTGAGCGAGTCCCAGAAGGAACGCTCGGACAGGCTGTGCGTGTGCGTCTCCCGAGCTGTGGCATCCGGCAGCGGATCGGGAGATCCCGCTGTCCTCTCCCTCCGCCTCACCTGAGCCGGTGCACCACCGGGTCCACAGGATCCCTCACCACCTGGACACCCATGAACATCACCGCACGCATCTCGCAGGCACCGATGAGCGGCTACCAATGGCTGATCGTCGCCCTCTGCACCTTCATGAACTGCCTGGACGGCTTCGACGTCATGGCGGTCGCCTTCACCGGGCCGTCGGTCACCGAGGAGTTCGCGCTCAGCGGCTCGGAGTTCGGCCTGCTGGTCTCGGTCGGCCTGGTCGGGATGGCGATCGGCTCGATGCTGCTCGCCCCCTTCGCCGACCTCATCGGCCGGCGCCCGCTGGTCCTGATCAGCCTCACCCTCGGCACGATCGGCATGTTCGGCGCGGCGGCGGCATCGTCGGCGACGGTGATGGGCGTCTTCCGCCTCGTCACCGGCATCGGTGTCGGCGCCATCCTGGCCAGCACCAACGTGATCGCCAGCGAGTTCTCCAACGCCAAGAACCGCGGCCTGTCCATCGGCATCTACACCGCCGGGTACGGGATCGGTGCCACCGCGGCGAGCCTGGTCGCGAAGGCCACCGTGGGCGGCGACTGGCGGATCGTCTTCTACGCCGGCGGTGTCGGGACCCTGCTCGCCCTGGTAGTGATCGCCGTCGTCATGCCGGAGTCGGTCGCCTTCCTGGAGCAGCGCCGTCCGAGCGGCGCGCTGGAACGGATCAACCGGACGCTGGCCCGGATGCGGATGGAGGCCGTCACCGACACCGACCTCGACCGGGCGGCCGCCACCCGGACGGGCACCGAACGGGCCGGCTCGGGATGGCTCAAGCAGCTGCTGACGCCGACGATCCTGCTCTGGCTCGTCTTCATCACGATCATGTTCGGCTTCTACTTCGTCAACAGCTGGACCCCCACGCTCCTGGTCGAGGAGGGCCTCTCCGAGAGCGCGGCGGTGACCGCCGGGATGGCGATCTCGGTCGGCGGCACCATCGGCTCGGTCCTCTACGGCGTCGCCGCCCGAGTGCGCACGCCGCGGGTGGTACTGATCGGGTTCTCCCTCCTCTCGGCCGCGATAATGATCGTCTTCATCGTGAGCACGTCGACCCTGTGGCTCGGGTTCGGCATCGGCGTGGTCGTCGGTGCTCTGATCAACGGCTGCATCGCCGGTGCGTACACCGTCGGTCCGCCGCTCTACCCGGCCAACGTCCGCAGCGTCGGCATGGGCTGGGCACTCGGGATGGGGCGCATCGGCGCCATCCTGTCCCCGACCATCGCCGGCATGCTCAAGGACGCGGGTGCGTCCGCGACGCAGCTCTACGTCGGTGCCGCCATGGTGGTCGCCGTCTGCGCACTCGTCCTGGTGGGCCTGCGCCGGTACGACCCCGAGTCCGGTCCCACGGCGAAGGAGGCGCTCGCCGTGCGACCCCGCCCGGTCTCCTCGTGACCCGGGCCGGCATGCCCGGCCAGAGGGGTGCGGGTCCGGAGCGTCAGGACCGTTCGCACGCCCGGCCGTTCAGGGTGAAGTCGTCCGGCGGGGAGTTCTTGCCGCGCCAGGAGGCGAGGAAGCCGAAGGCGAGACGGCCCCCCGCGGGGACCGAGCTGTTGTACTCGGCGGCGGTGGCGGTGACCCGGGCGCCGCTCCGGGAATGGCCCGCGTCCCACATCTGACCGATCCGCTGGCCGTCGGGGAAGGTCCAGGCGACGTGCCAGGAGTCGAGGGCACTGCGGGTGGTGACGGTGACGGTGGCCTGGAAGCCGTCGGGCCACTGGTTGACGAGGTCGTAGCGGACGTGGCAGGCGGCGGGGGCGGCCGGGCCGGGGTCCGGGGCCGGGTGCCGGTCACGGCCGGGCGGGTCCTCGGTGCTCGCGGTGGGCGTGGCGGTGCCCTGGGGTTCCGGATCGGGCGGGCCGGGGTCCTTCCGCTCCGGGGTCTTGCCGGGTGCGGGGGCGGTGCTGTCGGCGGGCGGCGGTGACGCGTCCGGCGACGGCGGTGGGTCCGCCGTCGGCTGTGCGCGGTCCGGGGCGGCGGCCGGGCGGCGGTCCACGGTGTCGGTGGACGCCGCGGTGTCCTCGGCGGTGTCGCCGAAGGGCATCAGGGAGACGGTGAGCGCCAGCAGGGACACCAGGACGGCGGTGGCGAGGAGGCCGCCGCGGACGACGCGGGCCTTGTGGGCGCCGTCCGGCGGCTCGTCGGCGCGGTCGTCGTCGCCCGGTGCGGGGCGCCCGGCGCCGAGTCGTACCTCGGCGGCGCGGCGGCGGCGTTCCAGGTAGGCGAGGCCGCCCCAGCCGATGACGCCGGCGGCGAGGGCCGCGGGCAGGCCGCCGCCGTGCGGGCGCAGACAGGCGGCGGCCTCGGCGCAGTCGGGGCAGGTGGCGAGGTGGCGGGAGAGGTCTTCGGGGGTGTCGGCGGCCGGCGATCTGGTCACCGCGTCCAGCAGCCGGGCGTAGCCGCGGCACCGCGCGTCCCTCGGCGCGTCGAGGTGGCCCCGGCGGCAGCGGTCCCGGAACAGTTCGCGCACCTGGGCGAGTTCGTCGGACGCGGTGGCCGGGTCGAGGCCGAGCCGGCGGGCCACCACGGGCAGCGGCAGGGCCTCCACGTCGGCCAGCCACAGCAGTTCCGCGTCGGGTGCCTGCATGTCCTTGAGGCCGCGCAGCGCGAGCGGGCGGCGCGGCGGCGGTCCGGCGTAGCGGGCGGCCCGGTCGGAGCCCAGCCACAGCCGCAGTTCGGAGTCGAGTTCGTGGCCCCGCCCGTCGTCCTCCCAGGCCGCCGCGGTGGTGCGTACGGCGGTCAGGAGCAGTGGGACGCGGGGCAGCCGGCACGGGCGGCGGGCGGTGCTGCGCGCCTCGGCCGCGTCGGCGGCGCGGACCTCGCGCATGCCGTGGGCGAACGCCTCGGTGGCGAGCCGGACGGCGGCCTCCGAGCCGGCGGTGCACAGGTCGGCGTAGGAGAGCACCGTGTCCCAGCACTCGTCGAGCAGCGCGGCCTCGGCGGCGTCCTGGGGGCTCGGCAGGTCGGACATCGGACTCCTGCATCCACTGCGTCCACGGGCGAGGTCAACTCACCGCATTGTCGGTGGAGTTGGGGCACGGCCTCACGGCAGGCGCAGAGCTTCGCACGTCTCCGGCACGACTGACAAGCGCCGTGTTCACAGGCGGCGCCCGAGGTGCGCGGACCGCCGGCCCGGAGCGAGCCCGGCCCCCGCGGGAGTCGTACGGAAGCCGGGCCGGAACGTCTCGACCCGCGGCTCACACCTCGACGGGTTCGTCCTCCGGCAGGCTGTCCATGAAGGAGCTGACCGAGAAGACCGCGCGGCCGGCGCCGGGCAGGCCGTAGCCGGGGGGCGAGGAGAGGCCGAACTCGTCCATCGTGGCGCGGTAGGCCTCCAGCAGCCGGATGTGGTACTCCAGCGGCGCGCCCTGCGGGTTGGCCTTGCCGAGCGGGGTGGTGGGCTCGGGGCACCAGGTGGTGAACCGGGGCGTGATGCCGTGCGACATGAAGAAGCGCAGGCCCTCGGTGGTGGACGCGATGGCCTCGTCGACCGTCTTGAAGCCGAAGGGCTCGGCCATCTCCACGCCCGCCACGAAGTTCGGGATGACGTTGCGCGCGCCGAAGACGTCGGTGGAGTCCAGGATGCGCTTGTGCCACTCGTCGCGGCCGACGTACCGCTCCTTGCCGGGGCAGTACATCTTGAACAGGTACTCGTCCCACACCTCGTAGTTGGGGTGGTAGATCTGGACGCCGTAGTCCTTGAAGCGCTGGACGTCGTCCTTGGGCAGGGCCTGGGCGACGACCTTGCCGATCCATCGGCCGGGGAAGTGCTCCTCGATGGCCTTGGCGTAGCGCCCGTAGAAGTCCGCCTCGTCCAGGCCCTGGACCTTCGACGTGATGGCGCCGCCGGTGAGGGTGTAGGCGGTGGACGTCTTGGCCGTGTCGTAGGTGTTGATGATGTCCAGTGCTTCGAGGACCTCGTCGACGTCCTTCACGCCCGTGTACGGGCGGCCCGCCGCCTTGTGCTGGCGCCAGTTGTGGTTGATGTCGCAGTACTGGCACTCCTCCTTGGCGCCGAAGTACTGGCAGACCCGGAAGGCGGTCAGGTAGATCAGGTAGCCCCACTGGATGGTCGGGGCCACCTCCATGACCGACTTCCCGTTGGAGAGGGTGTGCCGGTAGTACTCGGGCATGGGCGGCACGCCGACGTCCGAGATGCGCTTGCCGTCGAGGTAGAGGCCGAGCTGGCCGTGCTCGTCGGCGGCGACCCGGTAGGGGGAGGCCGGGTTCACGCGGACCGAGACGACGGTGCGGCGCAGGTCGTAGGGGCCGCCGGTGAGGATGATCTCCTCGGGCGGGCGGCGCAGCGCGGCCTCGCCCAGCTCCGGCAGGGTGCCGTGGTCGAAGGAGAAGATGAAGTACGACTTCGGCTTGACCTCGCCGTCCTCGTTGTCACTGAGCGCGGAGGGGTCGAAGGCAACCCCGCCGCGGAGCAGGTCCTCCTTGAAGACGGCTTCCCGCGGCACATGCGGAAAGCGCTCCATAAGATCCTCGACCAGCGCGGTGCGGCTGCCCATCCGTGTCTCCTCCCGGCTCAGGCGTTCGACTTCTCACGGTATGCCCCCGCCGGTGCGGCTTCCCGCCCGGGGCCCCTTCCAGGCGCGCCGGGTAGGTTTCCGCGGTATGACCGACATCACCGTGACCAATTGGGCCGGCAACATCACCTACACGGCCAAGGAGCTGCTCCGGCCGCACTCACTGGACGCGCTGCGGGCCCTGGTGGCGGACAGCGCGCGGGTGCGGGTGCTGGGCAGCGGGCACTCCTTCAACGAGATCGCCGAGCCGGGAGCCGAGGGCGTACTGCTGTCGCTGGCCGCGCTCCCGGCCGAGGTGGACGTCGACACGGCGGCCCGTACGGTGCGGGTGGGCGGCGGCGTCCGGTACGCGGAGCTGGCCCGGCTGGTGCACGGGCGGGGGCTGGCGCTGCCGAACATGGCGTCGCTGCCGCACATCTCGGTCGCCGGGTCGGTGGCGACCGGAACGCATGGCTCCGGGGTGGGCAACGGCTCGCTGGCGTCGGTGGTGCGTGAGGTGGAGCTGGTCACGGCGGACGGCTCGACGGTGACCGTCGCACGAGGCGACGAGCGGTTCGGCGGCGCGGTGACCTCACTCGGCGCGCTGGGCGTCGTGACCGCGCTCACCCTCGACCTGGAGCCGGCCTACGAGGTCGAGCAGCACGTCTTCACCGAGCTGCCGCTCGCCGGACTGGACACGGCGACGTTCGGCACGGTGATGGCGGCGGCGTACAGCGTGAGCCTCTTCACCGACTGGCGGGCCCCCGGCTTCCGGCAGGTGTGGCTGAAGCGGCGCACCGACCAGCCGCTGCCCGAGTTCCCGTACGCCGCCCCGGCCGCCGAGAAGATGCACCCGGTGCCGGGCATGCCCGCGGTCAACTGCACCGAGCAGTTCGGGGTGCCGGGGCCCTGGCACGAGCGGCTGCCGCACTTCCGCGCCGAGTTCACGCCCAGCAGCGGCGCCGAGGTCCAGTCGGAGTACCTGATGCCGCGCGAGCACGCGCTGGACGCCCTGCGCGCGATGGACGCGATACGGGAGACCGTCGCACCGGTGCTGCAGACCTGCGAGGTGCGCACGGTCGCCGCCGACGGGCAGTGGCTGAGCCCGGCGTACGGGCGGGACACCGTGGCCGCGCACTTCACCTGGGTCGAGGACACGGCGGCGGTGCTGCCGGTGGTGCGGCGGCTGGAGGAGGCGCTGGCCCCGTTCGCGGCCCGGCCGCACTGGGGGAAGGTGTTCACGACGCCGGCGGGCGAACTGCGCGCGCTCTACCCGCGGCTGGCCGATTTCCGGGCGCTGACCGGGGCCCTGGACCCGGCGGGGAAGTTCACCAACGCGTTCGTGCGCGGGGTGCTGGCGGACTGAACGCGGCCGCCCGCGTCCGGCGGCGACGGCGCGTGCGCCCCTCGCCGCTCAGGCGCGGCCCGCCCGGCGGATCGGCGTGAACAGCGCGGCGACCGCGATGAGCACGCCGCGGGCGCCGGCCGCCAGGGCGACCGACGTGGTGCCGCGCCGCTCCGCCGCCCAGGTGAGGACGGCCGCGCGGACGGGTCAGTGGTCCGCGCAGCACGGCGTCGGGTCGGGGTCCTCGAACGGCACCAGGGTGCCGCCCGCGGCGGGCATGGCGGCCAGGACGAGGCGGCCGTCGTGCCACTGGGGGCGGACGTGTTCCCGGGTGACCAGCCGGGCGTCCGGGGCCGGTTCGTCCGGCGTGCCCAGTACCGTCACCCGGTCGATCGCGGAGCGCGCGAGCAGTTCCGCGAGCGTCAGCGTGCCGGTGAGGGCGCCCGCGCCCGGGTAGAGGACGGCGCGGCCGACCTCGTCCGGGGCGCCGTCGCGGACCTCGTACCCCAGGGCGGTGAGCCGGTCCCGGGCGGTGCGCAGGACCGGCTCCGCCGCCACGGCCTCCGTCGCGAGCGACAGGGCGACGCGCGGACGGCCGTCCCGCACCAGGTGCGTGCAGCCGAAGACGCCCTCGGGGAGGTCGAGTTCGGCCGCGAGCGCCTGGAGCAGGTGATCGGCCTCGCGCAGCGTCGTCGCGTCGGTGTCGATGCCGATGGCGTACGGCGCGGAGGGCGGCGTCACGACGGCAGGATCCACACCGGGTTGGAGTAGAACCACAGGTCGCGCCACGGGTCGGCGTCGCCGACGACGTCGATGGCGGGGCCCGCCGGGTCGACCTTCGCGCCCAGGGCGCCGACGGCGGACCGGTTGCCGTCGGTGCCGCGCGTGCGGAGGTAGACGGGGTGGTCGACGCGGCCGAGATCGTAGGTGAGCCGGACGGTGCCGGTGTCCTTGTTCACCTCGTACGACTTGACCACCCGGGCCGTCGGCGCGGTGAAGGTGTCCTTGTCGGCGACCGTGCCGGTCACGTCGCCCTGGATGACGTCGACCCGGGCCAGCTTCGGGGTGAACCCCGCCCAGTTGGGGCCGCCGGCCAGGGCCACGTCCATCGACAGGGTGACCCGTGTGCCCTTGCGGACGTGCAGGGCGCCGCCGAGCGTCGCCCAGCGGCCACCGCCCGACACGCGGACGTCGAGGCCGCTGATGAGCTGCCCGTGGTCGACCCAGACGCGTCCGGCGCGGATGCCGTCCATGACGGCGGCGTAGGAGAAGCCGTCGGAGCCGACGTGGGTGCGGCTGTACTGGCCGGGCCAGAAGTCGCCCTGGGTGACGTCGATCCGCCCGGCGTAGACGGGGTCGTCGTAGCGGCCGTTGGCGTTGAAGTCGCCGCCGCCGCGGGCGGCGGTGTCGGCGTACACCTGGTGGGAGTCGGAGTTGGCGGTGATCCACCAGGGGCGGCCCTCGGCGATGAGGCTGTCCCACAGGCCGCCGACGGTGGCGGTCATCCAGTCGAAGCCGCCCCAGGTGCGGTAGCTCTCCAGCGGGTAGCCGGGGAAGGAGTTGGCGCCCGGGCTGCCGTCGTAGATGCCGCGGGCGCGGCCCATGCCGAGCGGCTTCGGCAGACCGGCCGCCTGGTGGCCGGGGGCGCCCTCGAAGCCGACGGCGATCTGGTGGCGCTCGGAGGTGGCGTCGCGCCAGGCACGGATCTCGTGCGGCGAGTCGATGCCCTTGCGCGCCGGATGGTTGGCGAGCATCAGGGCGTCCTTGACCTTGCGTCGCTTGACCTGGTCGGCGAGGAAGGAGAGCCCGGCGACGGCGAGGGCCTCGTTGGCGGGCGTGGAGTCGCCGGCGCCCTTGACGCTGCCGTCGTAGTCGGTCTCGAACTGCTTGAGGACGGAGACCTCGTTCTTGCCGGGGTGGACGAAGACGGTGCCGTGCTCGGCGGCCGGGATGTTCCACTCCAGGCCCTGGAAGACGAGGGTGTCCTCGTGGGCGTCGCGGGCCTCGCGGATGTCCGGGTTGACCTTCTCCACGCCGATCTTGGCGTGCGTGACGCTGCCGTGGTCGGTGATGACCAGCCAGTCCATGCCGTGCCGGGCGCCCTGGCGTACCTGGTCGACGACGCGGTACTTGCCGTCGCTGCTGTACTGGGTGTGGATGTGGTGGTCGCCGGCGAGCCAGAGGAAGCCCTTCTTGCGGCGGCCGTCGCTCGCGGCCTGTGCGGGGGCGGCGGTCGCGGTCTGGGCGAGGACGGTGCCGGCGGCGAGTCCGGCGCCGAGCAGGCCGGCGCGGTGCAGCAGGCCGCGGCGCGACTGCTGTTCGGGGCTCAGGGCCTCGTCGGGAACGCTGGTGTCGAAGGCGGCGGGCAGGGGCTGTGCGGCCTCGTGCTCGTGGTCGTGCGTGTGTGCGTGTCCGTGGTGGTGATGGCCGTGCGTGTGCCCGTGTCCGTGACCGTGCCCCATGAAGTCCTCCTGGATACCGCCGCCGTGCGCGGCTGTGAGGAGAATCGAGGCAGAAGATGAACGTTTAACGACTCAGAGGTGAGCCCCGGCTGCCGCCCGGCCTGCCCTAGCATGAAACCTAGGAGTCCTAGGAATCCGGGAAGGTGGCCCATGCCCCGAGCGGGTCTTACAACCGACCGCGTCGTCGCGGCCGCCGCCGACCTCGCCGACGCGACCGGGTTCGAGAGCGTCACCGTCTCGGCGCTCGCCCGGCGCTTCGGGGTGAAGGACGCCAGCCTCTACACGCACGTCAAAAACCTCCAGGACCTGCGCGTGCGGGTCGCGCTGCTGGCCGGCGGCGAACTGATCGACGAGATCGCGGCGGCGGTGGCCGGCCGGGCCGGGAAGGAGGCGCTGGCCGCTTTCGCGGGCGCCTACCGGGCGTACGCCCTGCGCCACCCCGGCCGCTACGCCGCGACCCAGATCCGCGTCGACCAGTCCCTCGTCGCCGACTCCCCCGCCCTGCGCCGCACCGCCGAGATCACCTACGGCATGCTCCGTGCCTACGGCCTGACCGAACCCGACCTCACCGACGCGGTACGCCTGCTGCGCAGCACCTTCCACGGCTACTGCGCCCTGGAGGCCACCGGCGGCTTCGGCGCCCCGCGCGACGTACAGGCGTCCTGGGACAAGGCTGTCGACGCCCTGCACGTGGCGCTGGCGAACTGGCCCCGGGACACGGACGGCGCCCGCGGTCACTGACCGTACGGCAGCCCGCCCGCGCGCGGGCGCTTGAACCACCGCGCCGCGGCACCCTGGTTGAGCAGGACCACGATGGCGATCGCACCGAACAGCGGGAGGCCGCCGCCCCCGTTCCCCTGGGCGATCCCACCGAGCGACATCACGATCTGCACGCTCGCCAGCACGATGGACGCGACCCGCACACCGTTGCCGCCCGTGCCGTACCTGAAGGCGAGGACGAACAGCACCCAACCCATCAGGTTCGTGGCGAAGAGCCGGCCCGCGTCCTCCGCGCCGACGCCGGCTCCCCAGATGACCACGACCAGCATCACCAGCCCCGCCATCACCCAGATCAGGATCTGCGCGGCGCGCACACTGCCCGGCATGGTCGGCGGCGGCACGGGGGCGTAGGGGTACGGGGCGCCCGTGTACCCGCCGGGAGCGCCGCCGTACGCACCAGGAGCACCGCCGTACGCGCCGGGAGCGCCGTAGCCGCCGGGCGCACCGTAGGAGTCCGGGGCGCCGTACCCGGCCTGGCCGCCGTACCCGCCGGGCGCGGGGTACCCGCCGGGAGCGCCGGATCCTCCCGGGGCGCCGAGGGCGGGCGGTGCGGGGTGGGCGCCCGGCGGAGTGGTCCCCGGCGGGGGTCCGTACGGGCCGCCCTGGGGCCCGGTGGGCTGCCCGTCGGCGGTGGTCCGCCCGTCGGGACCCGGTGCGGCTGGATACTCGTTCGACATGCCGTGACCCTATCCGGGGCCCTCATGCCCCCGGCTCAGCGCCCGCACCTCGTCGTACGCCGGTGCCGCGCCCCGCACTTCCCGGCCCGCGCGGATGTCGGCCGCCGTCTCCAGGACGGCGCCCAGTGCCCGCCGGTACAGCAGCGAGCCGAGGCTGACCCGGCCCACGCCGAGGTCGGCGAGGTGCGGGAGGGCCGGACCGGTGGGCGAGTAGAGGATGTTGAGCGGGACGTCGAAGTGGGCGACCAGGGCCGCGATCCGGCCGGGGTCGGTGAGGCCGGGGACGAAGACGCCGTCCGCGCCGGCCTCGCGGTAGGCGTCGAGGCGCCGCATCGTCTCGGCGACGCGGCCCTCGCCGTCGCCGTCGTGGTCCCCGAGCCAGTACGTGTCCGTACGGGCGTTGACGAACAGGCCGGGAGCCGCCGACCTGACCGCGGCGATCTTCGCCGCGTGCCGGCCGACGGGTCCGAGGCCGTCCTCCAGATTGACGCCGACGGCTCCGACCGCAGCCAGTTGCCGCGCGAACTCCCCCACCTCGTCGGGGTCGTCGCTGAAGCCGTCCTCCGCGTCGACGGACAGCAGGAACGGCCCCGATCCCAGGGCGAGGGCCAGCCGCAGCGTCTCGTCGCGGGTCGCCGACGCCCCGTCGGGCAGCCCGCCAGCCGCCGCGACACCCAGGCTGGTCGTGCCGACCGCCCGGAAGCCCTGCCCGGCGAGGGCGAACGCGGAGGCGTGGTCCCAGGCGCACGGCAGCAGCAGGGGCTCGCCGGCGCGGTGGAGGTCGGCGAAGGCGGTCACGACAGGTCACCCACCGCGTCGGCGTAGTACGCGGATTCCGTGAGGTGCACGGCGAGTTCGCGGAAGCTCCAGCCCTCGCCGGGCGAGTGGTCGAGCTGCTCGTCGGTGAGCGCGTCGAGGCGGTTGGCCCAGATCCGGGCGAGCCGGGTGAGGCGGCTGCGGGCCTCGTCGAGGTCCTCCTGTGTGAAGGGGGCGCGGTCCGCGTCCGTGGTGACCGTGGAGGCGTGCCAGTGGTCGGGCTGCGTCTCCTCTCCGGCCAACCGCGCCTCCAGCTCCGCGAGGTGGTCGACCATGTGGTCGGCGACGCGCCGGATCGCCTTGTGCGGGGTGTAGACGCGGTCGTCGACGTGCGCGGGCCGCCCGTCCCAGTGGGTCCAGGTGGCGGCCAGGGCCAGGACGTGGTCGACCATGCCGGTGACGGCGTCGGCGGGCGTGCCGGTGGTGACCGTGGCGGGAGTGGCGGGAGTGGCGGGAGTGGCGGGAGTGGCGGGAGTGGCGGTGATCGTGTCGTTCATGTCCCGCACGCTATGGGCCGGTTGGTTCGGTGCCGGCCGAAGTGTTCTCGCCTTTCGGGCGGGTACCTGGACGCTCACGCGGCGTCACGACCAGGCCCGACCACCGAGAGGTGAGCATGAGAACACCTGAGCGGCACGACGAATTCACCGGAAGGCGTTGGCGAGACAGGCTGTCGGTCATCGGCCTGGTCGCACTGGCCGCGAACCTGACCTTCCGATTGATCGTGGACGGTTTCGACGCGTGGCTGTACGCCCTGATCAGTGCGACCCTGATGAGCCTGTGGATCGTGTTCCTGGTACGCCGCCGCCGTCGGCAGGACTCCCGGGACACCGGTGCGCAGCCGGACGACGTGCCCGCCATGGAACGGCGGATCCTCAAGGGCGGGCCGCCTCCCGAGGATCCGCGTCGCCGGCAGACCATGGCGGCGCTGGTCGACTCCCGTCAGCGGCGGCTGCGGCGCAACCGCTGGTGGGCGTTCCCGCTCCTGGCCGTCATCTTCTTCGGGACGTCGATCCTGTGGTTCGTCTCCGGCTCCGTCACCGCCGGGAGCTGGACCCTCGCCCTCGCGGTGGCGGCCATGGGCTGGCTGACCTGGTTCAACCTCCGTTTCGACCGGCGTCTGTCGCAGATGCGGCGCCGACTGCAGAGCTGACCCCCACCCGTACGGCACCGGGCGGCACCAGGTGCTGGTCGACGAGCCCGTCCCGGACCAGGCCCGCGTAGACGGTGGCGCCGTGCGCGGAGGTGTGGGTGTTGTCCCGCTTCTCGTCGTAGAGGTAGAGGGCCTTGGAGCCCTCCACGCCCAGGGACTCCACGAGCGCCTTCGTCTTCGCGGTCAGGTCGATCAGCGGCACGTCCTCGGCGGCGGCGACCGAGCGGACGACGGCCGGGTGGTCGACGCCGAGACCGTTGACGAGCAGCGCGGTGTCGTTGTCGAGGGTGCCGTCGGCGTTGAACCAGCGGCGCACGACCGGTGTCACGAGGACGGGCCGGCCGCCCTGCTCCCGCACACCCGCCACCAGCGCCTGAAGGTTGGCCCGGTAGGTGGCGCCGTCGGTCGTCTTGTCGTTGTGCGCGAGTTGGACGAGCACCAGGTCACCCGGGTGGATCCGCGACCGGACGGTACCCCAGAGCCGCTGATCGGCCAGGTAACTGACCGTGCTGTCCCCGGAGTCGGCGTGGTTGGCGACGGACAGGCCCTTGCGGAGGTACCGCGGCAGTTGCTGGCCCCAGCCGGAGTACGGCTCCCCCGGCTGGTCGCAGACCGTGGAGTCCCCGACGAGGATGACCTGCCGCGCGTGCCGGGCCGGGGTCACCCTGATACCGGCCAGGGCGGGCGCCGACCCGCCGATCGTCAGGTCCAGGCCCGGGCTGCCGTCGGGCCCGGTGGGCTCGCCCTCGGGTGTGCGGACGTCCACGGTGAAGCTGCGGGCGATCCGCTCGCCGGCCGCCGTGGCGGTCTCGGGAAGCAGGGCCCGCCTGCTCTCGCCGCCGATGGCGGTACGGGCGGCGTCCTCGCCGCCGAGCAGCACCTTCACGTCGTACGTGCCCGGCGGGACGTCGAAGTGGCAGGCCGCAGTCGTGCAGTTGGCCATCCCGGAGGGCCGGTCCGGTGCCTGGTCCTGGGCCCGGGCCTGAGCGGGTACGACCGTCAGGGCACCGGCGGCCAGCGTGACGGCCACCGCCAGTGTGGCGGCGGAGCGTCTCACGCCCGTCCCCTCGCCGTGTCGGCGACCGGGACGCCGAAGTCCGGGGTGCCGTCCGCCTTCCAGCCGAGTCTCTGGACGCGGGTGTGCCGGTTGGGGTCGTTCAGCGGGTCGCCGTCGATCTCCTTGTACTGGCGGGCGTGGTAGACGAGGACGTCGGTGCGGCCGTCCCGGTCGACGGTGAAGCAGTTGTGGCCGGGACCGTACTGACCGGTGGTGTCGTTGCTGGTGAAGACCGGGGTCGGTGACTTCGACCAGTTCGCGGGGTCCATCAGGTCGGCGTCCGCGTCGACGGTCAGCAGGCCCATGCAGTAGTTGGCGTCGGTGGCGCTGGCCGAGTAGGTCATGAACAGGCGGCCGTTGCGGGCGATGACGGAGGCGCCCTCGTTGACCTTGAAGCCGACGCACTCCCAGTCGTACTCGGGCGTGGAGAGCCGTATCTGCGGGCCCTTCAGCGTCCAGGGGTTCGCCATCTCCGACAGCCATAGGGCGGTGTTGTTGTCCATGCCGGGCTCGTACTGGGCCCAGGCGAGGTAGCGGGTGCCGCGGTGGCTGAAGGTGGTGGCGTCGAGGGAGAAGGTCTCCCAGGCCGTCTTCACCTGGCCCCGCTCCACCCAGGTGCCGCGGAAGGGGTTGGGGTGGGAGTTCTCCAGGACCCAGATGCGGATGTCCCAGACGCGCTCGGCGGGCGCGGCGGCGAAGTAGATGTACCACTTGCCGCCGACGCGGTGCATTTCCGGCGCCCAGATGTGCGCGCCCATGTCGCCGGTGGCGTGCTTGCGCCAGATGACGGACTCGTGGGCGGTCGCGAGGCCGTTCAGGGTGCGGGAGCGGCGCAGGATGATGCGGTCGTACTCGGGGGCGGTCGCCGTGAAGTAGTAGAAGCCGTCGGTGTGCCGGCGGATGTGCGGGTCGGCGCGGTTGCGGACGAGCGGGTTCAGGTACGGGGCCGCCGCCTTGCCGGGGGCGGCGGACGCGGCGGAGGCGACGGCGGGGGCGGCGGGGACCGCCGCCAGGGCCCCCGCGACCGCGGCTCCCTTCAACAGCAGACGTCGACCGGGTGCTGCGGGCTGTGCGGGCTGATCGTCGGCGCGGCTCATGCGGGCTGCCTCTCGACAGGGCGCACGACACGACTGGTTCGTCATATCGAACACCATCTGTGATTACGAACGTCGAAAAGGTAAGGGTGTGGCATGGAGAGGTCAACGGGTCCGACGCCGCCACCCGAGCGACGCGTCCGGGTGGACTGGCTAGCCTCGTGTCATGACCAGCGACTTCGCCGACGTCCTCGCCTCCGGCCCGCTCGTACTCGACGGCGGGATGTCCAACCAGCTGGAGTCCGCCGGGCACGACCTGAGCGACGAACTGTGGTCGGCCCGGCTGCTCGCCGAGGATCCCGGAGCGATCACCGAGGCCCATCTCGCCTACTTCGAAGCGGGTGCGGACGTGGCGATCACTTCCAGCTACCAGGCCACGTTCGAGGGCTTCGCCCGGCGCGGCATCGGCCGGGAGCGGGCCGCCGAACTACTCGTCCTCAGCGTGGAGTCGGCCCGGGACGCCGCCCGCCGGGCCCGGGTGACGCGTCCGCTGTGGGTGGCGGCGTCGGCCGGCCCGTACGGGGCGATGCTCGCGGACGGCTCCGAGTACCGGGGCCGGTACGGGCTCGGCACCGGGGAGCTCGAGCGCTTCCACCGGCCCCGCCTCGAGGTCCTGGCCGCCGCCCGGCCCGACGTCCTCGCGCTGGAGACGGTGCCGGACACCGACGAGGCGGCGGCACTGCTGCGGTCGGTGCGCGGACTCGGCGTGCCGGCCTGGTTGTCGTACACCATCGCGGGCGACCGTACCCGCGCCGGCCAGCCGGTGGAGGACGCCTTCGCCCTGGCGGCGGACGCGGACGAAGTGATCGCGGTGGGCGTCAACTGCTGCGCCCCCGAGGATGTGGCCGGCGCGGTCGAGACGGCCGCCCGGGTCACCGGCAAGCCGGTCGTCGCCTATCCCAACAGCGGCGAGGTCTGGGACGCGGAGGCGCGGGCGTGGCGGGGGCGTTCCTCGTTCACCGCCGATCAGGTGCGGGGCTGGCGGGCCGCCGGAGCCCGGCTGGTCGGCGGGTGCTGTCGGGTGGGCCCCGGCGCGATCACGTCGATCGCGTCGGCACTGTCGTCGGCCTGACCGGTGGCCGCGGGGGCCGACCGCTCGTCGCCCGGGTCGACACCCACCTCGCACCACACGATCTTGCCGGGGCCCCGCTCCCCCACGCCCCACTTGTCCGCCAGCTCCGACACCAGCAGCAGCCCGCGGCCGCCCTCTCCGGGCTCCCGTACGTCCGCCTGCGGCACGGCCGGCACGCCGTCCCCGCTGTCGTGCACCTCGACGCGGACGCCGTCGCCGTACGGCAGCAGGCGCAGCAGGAAGCCCCGGCCGGGCGGTACGCCGTGCACCAGGGCGTTGGTCGCCAGTTCGCTGACGCACAGCACCACGTCGTCCGCGCGCTCACGCACTCCCCACTCGGCGAGCGCCTCGCGCGTGAACGCCCTCGCGGCGGGGACGGACCGGCGTTCCCGGCGGTAGAGGCGTTCACGTGGGGACGGGGGTCGAGTTTCCTTGTTCACGTGACGAGGGTCACGCTCCGTGGCCATGATGAGACAGAGCGCACTGCCGTACAGCCGGTCTGTACGGGTGCGCGATGGTGAACGTACGGGCGCGGGTGGGGAGTTCGACCTCATGGGCACGACGACACGGAGGAACGCCTCCGCGATGAAGATGGTGGGGGCGCTGCTCGCCCTCTACCGCCAGGCCGCCGGACACACGCAGAGGTCGCTGGGCGAGCGGTTCGTCATCGGCGAGCAGCAGATCGCGTCGATCGAACAGGGCAGACGCCCGCTGAAGCCGGATCTCGCCGAGCAGCTCGACGAACTCCTGGAGACCAAGGGGGCGTTGTCCACTGCGTTGAGCAGGATGCCGGAGGTGGATCTGGTTCCGTTGTGGGCGGAGGAGTATCTGGATCGGGAGCGGGAGGCTATTGCGATCTCCGCCTACGCGAGCCTGGCCGTGCCCGGCCAGCTCCAGACGGAGGGGTACGCGCGAGCCGTCTTCCACAGCCGTGTACCCGTTTACGACACGGACGAGATCGAGCAACTCGTGTCACGGCGAATGGAGCGCCAGGAGATCCTCCACCGCAAGGTGCCGCCCACCGTCAGCTTCGTCGTCTGGGAAGCTGTACTGCGGGACCGCCTGGGCGGGAACGAAGTGCACGCCGAGCAGGTTCGGAAACTGCGTGAGTGCGCGGACGTGCCCGGCATCACCCTCCAAGTCCTGCCACTCGGCCGCACCTCACACGCAGGGCTGGACGGCCCCTTCGTCCTCCTGGAAACGCCCGACTACCAGCGGCTCGCATACATGGAAACTCACCGCGGCAGCCAACTGATCGCCGACCCCGACGGGGTGGGGATCCTGACCCAGAAGTATGCGATGCTGCGGACGCAGGCCCTCAACACGGAGGATACGAGGGACTTGTTGGACCGTCTCCTGGGAGAAGCATGAGTAGCGGCACCGCGCTTGAGTGGTTCAAGTCGAGCTACAGCGGCAGCGAAGGCGGCGAATGCCTCGAAGTCGCCTACGAGTGGCGCAAGTCCAGCCACAGCGGCAGCGACGGCGGCAACTGCGTAGAAGTCGCCACGCACCCCACCGCCGTCCACATCCGCGACTCCAAGACCGCCAACAACCCAAACACCCGCACCGCCCCCCACATCACCGTCGAACCAGCCGCCTGGACCGCATTCCTCGCATGGTGACGTCGGCCTGCCACAGGTCGAACTCGGCGTCGCGCGGCCCGTACGCCGTGTGCGGGGCGCCGTCGCCGAAGACCCGCACGGGATGCGTGGCGTCCCACGCCGTCCAGCCCGGGTCCCCGGACTCCGCGAACCGCACCCACGCCCCGTGCATCGCGTCGGCCAGCTCCCGCGGAGCACCCTCGCCCGCGAGCCTGCGCGCATCGGGCGTGTCCCCGGAGTCGAAGACGAAGCCCAGTTCCAGGGCGTGGCAGGCGCCGAGGTCGGGCAGTCCGGACGGCCAGGCGAACTCGTAGACGTACGACGATCCCGGTCGGGCGTCGGCCAGGCGGTGCATCGGGATGCGGAGCAGGTGGTCGGTGACCAGCTGGCCGACGGTCTCGGCGGCACCGGCGTGCACGGCGCGGTAGCCGCGTACGACCTCGTTGCCGCAGTGGACGCGGGCGCGCGCACCGGCGAGGGCGACCGCGCCGAGCCGGTCGACGCGTTCGAGGAGGCCGCCGGGCACCAGCCACAGCCGGTACTCGTCGCGGGTCCAGCCCATCATCAGGTCGACGCCGGGTGCCGCCCCGCCCTCGACGAGGGCCTCCAGCGGGTCGCGGGGAAGCACGTCTCCGTCGACGACGATCCCGAAGGCGGGTCCGCCGAGCACCGGGCTGCTGAACCGCCCCACCTCGGACTGGGCCCGCAGCAGCTCGCCCCGGTCGGCGGCGGCGAAGGCCTCCGCGGTGGCGGGGATCTTGAGGCGGGAGGCCATACGGCGGACCATGCGCCGCACCTTGTCGCGGTCGGCGGCTTCCGGGGCGCCGCTCTGCAGCACGGCCCGCCGGAACAGCCCCTGGGCCCGCGGGGCGGCGAGCAGGGCGCCGGTGCTGATGGCTCCGGCGGACTGCCCGGCGAGGGTGACCCGGTCGGGGTCGCCGCCGAAGGCCTCGACCGACGCCCGCACCCACTCCAGGGCGGCGAGCTGGTCGCGCAGGCCGGCGTTGGCGGGGGCGTCCGGGAACAGTCCGTAGCCCTCGACGCCCAGCCGGTAGTTGACCGACACGCAGACCACGCCGTCCCGGGCGAAGGTGCGACCGTCGTAGACGGGCACGGCGGAGGAGCCCCTGGTCAGGGCGCCGCCGTGCAGCCACACCAGGACGGGCAGGCGGGCGCCGGGGCCCGGCTCCGGGGTCCAGACGTTGAGATTGAGGCAGTCGTCGCCGGGGATCGCCGGGTCCGAGAGGTACTGGGCGAAGGCCTCGGAGTACGGCGGTTTCGGCGCCGTGGGGCCGAAGGAGCCCGCGTCGCGTACTCCGTCCCAGGGCTCGGGCGGCACGGGCGGCCGGAACCGGCGAGGGCCGAAGGGGGGCGCCGCGTACGGGATGCCCCGGAACACCGCGATCCCGTGCTCGTACCTGCCGCGTACGGCCCCGTAGGGCGTACTGACCACTGGGTCCGTCCGGCCTGCCATAGCGCGCTCACCAGCCCTTCGCCGCACTGATGCACTGCTCATGTCACAGCGGCACGGCGAGCGGATCTATTCCGGACGACCTGTTCGGCGAGGCTTGAGGGACAATGGAGGACACGCACGCCCGCCATGTGCTGCCGAGGAGGCCGTCGTGACCGTCGACCCTCATCGCCCGAGCCAGTCCGCCTCCGTGAGGATCGCCGAGGCCGACGGGCGGCACGCCGTGCTGGCCTTCTCCGGCGACCTGGACGCCCACGCACTGCGCGTACTGGAGGAACTCCTCCTCGACCACCGTCTGCGGCAGCCCGGCACGTGGACCCTGGAGATGAGCGACCTCCACCACATCGACCTGGCCTGCGCCTACGCGCTGCTACGGGCGGTCACCCGGGCCCCGGAACCGGCCGCCATCACCGTCCGCGGAGCCCGCCCGGCCGTCCACCGGACCCTGCGGCACGCCGGTCTCGAAACCGTCGCCACCTTCGAGGAGTAACGGCCGGCGACCGCCCGTCAGGGCTTCGGTGACAGCCCTCGCGTCCGAGGCGCCACGGGGCGGCACAGAGCCGGGCTCCTCGGCGAGCGGATGCGCCGGCCCGGGGATCGTCAGCAGTCCGGACCCCTCCCCCAGCGCGACGTCGAGGTCCGAGGCGTCGGCGCGCAGCACTCGGGGGGCCATGGCGCCGACCCTGGACGGCCGGGACGGCCGGTGGGGCCGGGTCAGCCACCGACATCCACGCTGTTGTCGGGCGCCCCGTCGCCGAACGAGGGCAGGTCGCCGCGCTCCACCGGTGCGCTGGGCGCGGGTTCGGCGGAGGGCAGGAGGCCGGCGGCCTCGGAGGCGTCGGGGCGGTGGGCGGCCAGGGCGGCCTCGCGCAGGACGTCGCGCGGTACGGCGTCCGTCTCGCCGGAGACGCGCACGACGTGGCCCGCCTCGGGCACGGCGTACTCGTGTCGCCCGGCGCCGGTGCGGTACCAGACGTCGCCGTCGCGCTCGCACGTCGTGCGCTCGTCGGACATGTCGCCGACCGGCTGGTCGGGGCAGGTGGCGGCCGTGATCGAGCCCCGGTCGACGGCGAGGCGCAGTTGGGCGCCGCTCTCGCCGGCGACCCAGGTGGCGGTGAAACCGTCGTCGCCGAGTACGCCGACGGACGGCTGGGCCAGGGTGAAGCCGGGGGCCTCGGTGACGTAGACCAGCTCGGACGCGATGCCCAGCGCCTGTGCGCGGGCGTCGAGTTCGCCCTGGCCGGCGGCCTCGGCCGCGCTCGCGGAGGTGCCGGCCGCGGGGTCGGCGTCCGCCTTCTCGGAGCCGCAGGCGGTGAGCAGCAGCGGGGCCAGCAGCAGCACCGGCAGGACGCGCGTGGGACGAATCATGCGGCCATCCTGCCGCACAGGTGTTCCACAGCCGGGCCGGGCCGCTTACGCTCGGCCGCGATGAACGCCCTCCCCGCCCTGCTGGACCACCTGGTCCTGGCGACTCCCGATCTCGCGGCGACGGTCGCCGACTTCACCCGGCGCACCGGTGTCGCCCCCGCGCCCGGCGGTTCGCACCTCGGCCTGGGCACCCGCAACCACCTGGTCGGGCTGTGCGGCACCGGCTACCTGGAGATCATCGGCCCCGACCCGGACCGGTCCCCGCCGGACGGCCCGCGCCCCTCATGGTTCGAGCGGCTCACCGCCCCGCGGTTCGTGTCCTGGGCAATCCGCCCGCCCGATCTGGACGCGGCCGTGCTGGCGGCCAGGGCGCGCGGCCACGACCCGGGCGCGGTACGCCCGATGAGCCGCCGCCGACCCGACGGCACGCTCCTGGAGTGGCGCCTGACCGACGGCGTCCACCCTTCCGGTCTGGTGCCCTTCCTCATCGACTGGGGCACCACGCCCCACCCCTCGGCAGGCCTGCCCGTCACTCCCCTGCTGGCCCTCACCGCGACCGCCCCCGACCCTGCCGGGATCCGCCCGCCGCTGTCCGCGCTCGGCACGGCGCTCCCGCTCAGCGTCGGTCCGACGGGCCTGTGCTGCACAGTGGACACGCCGCGGGGGCCGGTGTCGCTCGGCCCGCCATGAGGGCGGCCCGGACGGCAGGGCCTCCGGGTCAGGGGCGGTGCGCCGCGGCGTCCTTCGTCAGCTGGACGGCCGAGAGCAGGCTGAGGCCGGGTGCCGCCTCGCGGAGGACCTTGACGGCCCGCACGGAGTCCGCGGGGCCCTGGTAGCCGGCCATGGCGAAGCGCTCGTGGACCCAGCGGGCGCGCAGCTCCGCGTCGGAGGCCGCGGCGGCCTGCTCGACCAGGGCGGCGGCGTGTTCCAGCCCGGGTCGCTGCTCGGGCGTCGCCTCGGCGAGCGCCTGACGGATGCCGTGGGCCAGGACGTCCGCGTCGCGCAGGACGAGGACGTTGAGTTCCGGTTGTCTGCCGCGTCCGAACATGGAGACATGATCGTTGCCGTGGCCTGTGCGGTTCAAGTGACTTGAGGGGCTTCTGAGGCACGGTCACCTCTGGCCCCCTCGCGGGCCCGTTCCCGCGTGTCCGATTCCTTCAAGACCGCCCCGCACGCCCTGCCTACGGTGGCCCCATGACCGCACGATTCAACGCCATCGGCCTCGTCGTCTCCGACATGGCCGCGTCCGTGACCTTCTACCGTCGGCTCGGTTTCGCGTTCCCCGAGGGCGCCGGGGACCAGCCGCACGCCGAAGCCGAGTTGCCGGGCGGGATCCGGCTGCTGCTCGACACCGAGGAGTCCGTCCGTTCCTTCATGCCCGGGTGGCAGCCACCCGCCGGTGGTGGGCGGCATTCGCTCGCTCTGCTGTGCGATACACCCGCGGAAGTCGACGCGCTCTACGAGGAGCTGACCGGCGCCGGGTGCCACGGCGAACTCAAGCCCTGGGACGCCGTCTGGGGGCAGCGGTATGCCGTCGTGAACGACCCGGACGGCCACGGCGTCGACCTGTTCGCGCCGCTACCCACGCCGGCCGAGTAGTTCCCCGGGCGACACGCCCGCCAACTGCCGCACGTCCCGCGTCAGGTGGGCCTGGTCCGCGTAACCGGACCGGACGGCCGTCTCGGCGAGGGGCGTGCCGGCGCGGGCCAGGGCGAGGGCGCGCTGCAACCGCAGTACCCGGGCCAGCGTCTTGGGACCGTAACCGAAGGCGGCCAGTGAGCGGCGGTGCAGCCGACGGGCTCCGATGCCGAGTTCGTCGGCGGTGTCGGCCACCGGGCGGCCGGCGTCGAGGGCGGTCACGATCCGGCGCAGCATCGGGTCGGCGGGCTCGGTGTCGGCCGCCCGGGACAGCGCCGCCTCCTCCAGGCCGCTCGCCGGGTCGGGGGACGCGTGCACCCGCGCGGTCAGCCGCCGCACCCGGGAGGCCGGCCAGAGGTCGGCGAGTTCGACACGCCGGTCGCGCAGTTCGTGGGCGGGGACGCCGAGGAGGGCGGGCGCGGTGCCGGGGTAGAAGCGGACGCCCGCCCAGGGGCCGGGGGCGCCCTCGGTGACGTGGGCGCGGGTGTCGGGGCCCGCGACGAGCAGCCGGCCGTCGTGCCAGAGCAGGTCCATGCAGCCGTCCGGCAGGACGCGCCCCGAGCCGCCGGGCGCGGTCGGGGTGTTGGTCCACACCACCGCGCCGGTCAGCCGGGACGCCCGTTCCGCGTACACGCCTGCCAGGCTACGCCGGTGTCCGGTGCTCCTGCGGGCTGATGCCGCACACCCGTTCGAAGGCCGTGAACAGGGCGTACGCGCTGCCGTGGCCGACCTGGCGGGCGATCGCGCCGAGCGTGTCCTCGGTGTCGCGCAGCCGGTCGGCGGCGAGGGCGGGGCGCCGGCCGGTGAGGTACCCCATCGGGGGGTCGCCCCCCAGGTCGGTGAAGCGCCGGGCGAGCGCGGCGCGAAGACCCGGTCCCGGCGGCGAGCGCCGCCACCGTCGGCGCCCCGGACCCGTCCGGCCGTCCGGCCCTAGGGAGGCCCGGTCAGGAGGCCTCGGGCTTGTTGTGGTTCGCGGGCGGCGTGTTCTTCACGTGGGTGCGCAGGCGGGACGTGACGTCCTCCGGGGGCAGGAAGCGGGACCAGCGTTCCGGGAACTCGGAGGGCATGTCGGGGTCCGTCTCGCCGTTCGCGGCGGCGCGGGCCACGTACTCGGCGACCTGGGCCTGGCGCAGCCGCTCGTTGGCCTCGCGGGCGGCCGCGGTGGCGGCGGCCGGCCAGACCCGGTCGATGGCGGCGTTGACCGCGGCCCCGACGAGCACGGCGAACGCGGACACGCCGATCCACAGCAGCACGGCGACGGGCGCGGCGAGCGAGCCGTAGATGGTGGGGCCCTCGACGGTGTTGGTGAGGTAGATGCGCAGCAGGAAGCTGCCGAGCACCCACATGGCGAGGGCGACCAGCGCGCCGGGCACGTCCTCGATCCACGGGGACCGCACGGGCACGGAGACGTGGTACAGCGTGGTCAGGAATGCGATGGACAGGATGATGACGACCGGCCAGTAGAGCACCTGGACGACCGTCGTCGACCAGGGCACGATCCGCACCACGGCGTCCGGACCGGCCACCATCAGCGGCAGCGCGATCGACCCGATCAGCAGGGCCACCAGGAACAGCAGGAAGGCCATCAGGCGGGTCTTGACGATCCCCCGGACGCCGTCGAGGCCGTACATCACGGTGATGGTGTCGATGAAGACGTTCACCGCGCGGGAGCCCGACCACAGGGCGAACAGGAAGCCGAGGGAGATGACGTCGGGCCGGCCGCCCTTCATCACGTCGTCCAGGATCGGCTCGGTGATCTGCTTGACGCCCTGCTCGGAGAGCACCGCGCGGGAGGCGTCCAGGATGCTGGTGCGCAGGCTCTCCGTGGTGTCGGCGCCGATCCACAGGTCGACGTAGCCGAGCAGGCCGATGACGCTCAGCAGCAGGGGCGGCACCGACAGCAGCGTGAAGAACGCGGCCTCGGCAGCCAGGCCGAGGATGCGGTACTCCATGCACGAGTTGACCGTGTCCTTGAGCAGCAGCCAGGCGGTCCTGCGTTTGGAGACGTTCCGGTACAGGACCCGGGCGCGATGGAGCCGGCCGGAGGGCCGTTCAGGGGATTCACTTGCTGGCTGCACGACCTAAAGGTATCCGTCACGGGGGGTCGCACTCATCCGCGGACGTCCACCGGCCGGTGCCGGCTCCTCGCCGGTCCCCGGCACGGTAGGTTCACGGTCATGGCAGGCAGTACCCACACCGTGACGAATCAGGCGCCGCCGCTGGTCGGCTACGACGTCTTCACCGCCGACCGGGCCCTGACGGCCGCGGTCGAGCGGCATCTGGCACCCGGGCTGCACGAGGAGGCGCTGGAGGAGCTGTCGGGTCTCGGCCGCAGCTGCGGATCGGTCCAGACCCAGGAGTGGGGCGCGCAGGCCAACGAGAATCCGCCGGTCCTGCGCACCCACGACCGCTACGGCAACCGTGTCGACGAGGTCGGCTTCCACCCGGCCTGGCACCGACTGCTGGGCAAGGGCGTCTCGGCGGGCCTGACCGCGGCCTGGTCCCGGCCGGGCGGGCACGTGCGGCGTGCCGCCGCCTTCCTCATGTGGACCCAGGTCGAGGCCGGGAACTGCTGCCCGCTGTCGATGACCCACGCGGCGGTGCCGGCCCTGCGCGCCGACCCGGGGCTCGCGGCGGAGTGGGAGCCGCGGCTGGCCTCCCGCGTGTACGAGCGGGAGCTGCGGCCCGCCCACCTGAAGGCCGGAGCCCTGTTCGGGATGGGCATGACGGAGAAGCAGGGCGGCAGCGACGTACGGGCGAACACCACCTCGGCGCGCCCGCTGGCCGAGGACGGCGCGTACGAGCTGACCGGGCACAAGTGGTTCTGCTCGGCGCCGATGTCGGACGGCTTCCTGGTGCTGGCGCGGGCACCGGGAGGGCTGACCTGCTTCCTGGTGCCGCGTGTACTGGCGGACGGCACCCGCAACGTGTTCCTGATCCAGCGGCTCAAGGACAAGCTGGGCAACCGGTCCAACGCCTCCGCCGAGGTCGAGTTCGCCGGGACCTGGGCGCGCCGGGTCGGCGAGGAGGGGAGCGGGGTGCGCACCGTCATCGGCATGGTGGCGGCGACCCGGCTCGACTGCGTGCTGGGGTCGGCGGGTCTGATGCGGCAGGCCGTCGCGCAGGCGGTGCACCACTGCGCCTACCGGGAGGCCTTCGGCGCGAAGCTGGTCGACCAGCCGCTGATGCGCAACGTCCTCGCGGACCTCGCGATCGAGTCGGAGGCGGCCACCACGCTCGCGGTGCGGCTGGCGGCGGCCTACGACGCCGCCGAGGGCGGCGACGAGCGGGAGCGTGCGCTGCTGCGGATCGCGGTGCCGGTGGCCAAGTACTGGGTGACCAAGCGGTGTGCGCCGGTGGCGGTGGAGGCCGCCGAGTGCCTGGGCGGCAACGGGTACGTGGAGGAGTCCGGGATGCCCCGGCTGGTGCGCGAGTCGCCGCTTAACTCGATCTGGGAGGGCGCCGGCAACGTGCAGGCGCTGGACGTCCTGCGGGCGCTCGGGCGGGAGCCGCTGGCGCTGGACGCGTATCTGACGGAGGTGGGTCTGGCGCGCGGCGCCGATCACCGGCTGGACGCGGCGATCAGGGGTCTGCTGACGGAGCTGGCGGATCTGGGGGCCGCCGAGGGGCGGGCGCGGCGGCTGGCGGAGCGGCTGGCGCTGGTGCTCCAGGGCGCGCTGCTGGTCCGGTACGCGCCGCCGGAGGTCGCCGACGCGTTCTGCGCCGCGCGGCTGGGCAGTGACGGGGGCGCGGCCTTCGGCACGCTGCCGCCCACGCTGGACCTGGCGTCGGTGGTGGAGCGGGCCCGGCCGCCGGCAGTGGCCTGATCCCACCGGGTGGCGCGGGGGTGGTGCTGCGCCGACACGGCACCACCCCCGCCACACCGGCCTGATTCAGGCCGCGTGCGCCGCTCGGGGCGACGTGGTTCAAGTTTGGACACCGGTACGGCCGTCCACCAGGGTTGCAGGGGGTTGCAACTTGCTGCCGACTGTGTGCGGACTGTGTCCTCGTGCCACGGGCAAGCGGTGAGTATCAGACGAACATCCGAACATCCGAGTATCCGAAATCCGGCTTCCGGGAGGACGGGGACCAGTGGCTCTCTCGCCGATGGACGTGACGCAGTTCGCCGCCGTCGACACGGCGCGTGCGGCGCGGATGCTCGACCAGGTCCGTTCCGCGAAACTCTCGGGCGGACGGGCTCCGGTGGCGCCGCGTCCGGTGATCGAGCAGTCCTGGGAGCGGATGCTGCGCAGCGGCGTCGATCCCGAGCACGACTTCCGCTCCGGGCTGCTGGCCCCCGAAGAGGTGCAGCGACGGCGGGCGGCCTCGGGGCTGCGGCATGTGCTGCCGGTGCTGCGGGAGGGTCTGCTGTCGGTCGCGGACGTCGCGCACCACATCATGGTGGTCGCCGACGACGAGGGCCGGGTGCTGTGGCGGGAGGGCAGCGCGCCGGTGCTGCGCAAGGCCGACGGTCTCGGCTTCGAACTCGGGGCGGACTGGCGGGAGGAGGTGGTCGGCACCAACGGCGTGGGGACACCGGCGGTCACCCGGCGGCCCGTGCAGGTCTTCGCCTCCGAGCACTTCGTTCGGTCCCAGGCGACCTGGACCTGCGCCGGGGCGCCCATCACCGACCCGCGCAGCGGCCGGCTGCTCGGCGTGGTCGACGTGAGCGGGCCGCTGGAGACGATGCACCCGGCGACGCTCGCCTGGGTCGACTCGGTGGCCAAGCTCGCCGAGGCCCGGCTGCGCGAGCTGCACGTGCTGACGCTGGAGCGGCTGCGTGCGGTGGCCGCGCCGGTGCTGGCCCGGCTCGGCGGTCGGGCACTGGTGACGGACCGCGACGGCTGGACGGCGGCGGTGACGGGGATGCCGTACCTGGACCGGGTGACGCTGCCCAAGTCCCCGACGGCGGGGCCGAGGTGGCTGCCGGCGTTCGGGGCGTGCACCCTGGAGCCGCTGGGCGAGGGCTGGCTGGTGCGGGCGGCCGAGGAGCCGGTGCCGCAGGGCGCCGTCCGGATCGTGCTGGACCTCGGGCAGCCGCGCCGCTGGTCGGTCCGGGTGCTGGGCGGCGCGGAGGCGTGGGCCCGGGAACTGAGCCCCCGGCATGCCGAGTTACTGTACCTGCTGGCCGTCCATCCCGCCGGCCGCAGCGCGTCGGGGCTGGCCGAGGACGTGTTCGGCGATCCGGCCCGCACGGTGACGGTACGGGCCGAGATGTCGCGGGTGCGGAGGTACCTCGGGGCCTACCTGGAGCACCGGCCGTATCGTTTCTGCGAAGACGCGGAGATCGAGGTGGTCCTCCCGGACGACCCGCGCGACCTGCTCCCCCACTCGACGGCACCGGCGGTGGCGGAACGCAGGGCGTCGCTGCCGGCGCCCTGAACGGCCGCGGGCTCCTTCAGGGGCGCGAGCCGGGCCGGGCCGTCCGGGATGGCCGGAAAGACGGCACGTTTTCGCATATTTGCATCGTCCGCGTCCGCGAACCCGTCCCTCTGTCGTAGCATCCTCTACGGACCGCCCCATCCGCTCCTCGGTCAACGTGGCCACCGTCGAGCCCAGTTGGTCCGGTGTCCGTGGAGGTTCTATGAAGCAGCGCGGCAGACACCGCCGACGCAGGCGGGGCAGGGCGCTGCGCGCGGCCCTGACGGGGGCCGCCCTCGCACTGACGGGTGCCGCCACGCTGATCAGCGCCTCGCAGGCCACGGTTGCCGACGACCCCGGCGCTCTCAAGCCCCTCACCTCCGCCGCCGAGACCGACGCGCTGCGGCTGACGGAGCACCGCGTGCCGTCGCCCTGGCTCGACCGGCTCGCCACCGCGATGGGCGAACCGGTGGGCGTCGACGCCGTCCTCGGCTCCGCCGACCACACGCTGCGCGACGCCGCCGACTGCACGGCCGGGGACCGCGAAGACCTGCCGGTCTCCCCCGCGGCCACCCGCGCCTACTGCTGGGAGGAGGGCGACACCGAGGGCTGGCGGCCCGGCGCGGTCACCACCTCCGGGGACGCCGACGAGGACGGGCGCTGGGGCGCCCACCGCGTCATCCTGTCCGCCTGGACCCGCGACGACGGGACACCCGAGGGCGGCCTCGCCCGGGTCTCCTTCGTCGACGCAGACGACCCCGACCACCTGAGCTACACCTCGGCGCTCCTCGCCGTCCCGGTCGACGGCGGCCACGACTACCGGGGGCTCGCCTCACCCGTCTCCGGCATGGTCTGGTACCAGGACAAGCTGCTGGTCACCACCGGTGCCGGGGACAACGACGCGCTGTACGTGTACGACGTGGACCGGGTCCAGCGCGCCACCACCGACGCGGACGCCGTCGGGCGGGTGCCCGGGGGCTGGGCGGCGGACGGCCACCCGTACGTGCTGCCCGCCGTCGCCTCGTACCGGCTCGCCGACGCCGACGGCGCCGCCCGCCCCGGCGCGATCTCCCTGGACCGCGGCACGGTCCCCGCCAGCCTGGTGGCGAGCGAGCGGGTGCCGGCGGACGACGACCGCCCCACCCGGCTGTGGCGCTACGCGTTCGGCACGGACCCGGCCCGCACCGGACTGCCGGCCACCGACCCCTCCGGACATGTCGACGCGGTGGAGGCGTACGAGACCGGGGCGGCCGAGGTCGGAGGCGTACTCTCGCACCGCCCGGCCGGCGCGGCACGGTCCGACTGGTACCTGGGACGCGCGGCCGGCGGGCACGACGGGCGCGGGACCCTGTGGCGCCAGGACACGGAGGACGCCCGGGCCACGGAGTGCGGGGCGGACCGCTCGCAGCGGTGCTGGAGCGGACAGGCGGGCTCCCTGTCGTACTGGGCGCAGACCGGTGAGGTCTGGTCCCAGTCCGGCCGCATGCTGTTCGCGCTGCCGCTGACCTCGATCGAGGACGCGCTCGACTGACGGGCACCGGGCCCGGGCCGTGCGGGGGCGGGCGGGGATCGACAGATCCGCGGACCGGATGATTCCCTGACCGGCATGACCAACATCGCCGTGACCACCTGGTCCCTGGAGCAGACGGCGCCGACCGATCTGCTGCCGGCCGCCGCGCCGGAGGGGGACGTCCGGATCGTCCGCGCCGGGGTGCCCTCCCCCGAGTTCAGCCGCTTCCTGTACGCCTCGGTCGGCGGCGACATCCGCTGGACGGACCGGCTGGGCTGGAGCTACGCGCGGTGGCAGGAGCACCTGGAGCGGCCCGGCGTGGAGACCTGGGTCGCCTACGACCACGGCACGCCCGCCGGGTACGTGGAGCTGACCCCGGGGGACGACGGGGTCGTGGAGATCGAGTACTTCGGCCTGATCCCGGCCTTCCGGGGCCGGCGTATCGGCGGCCACCTGCTCGCGTACGGCGCCGCCCGTGCCTGGGACCTGGCGGACCGGTGGCCGGGGCTGGCCACGACCAAGCGGGTGTGGCTGCACACGTGCAGCAAGGACGGCGAGTTCGCGATGGACAACTACCAGCGCCGCGGCTTCCGCCTGTTCGACACCAAGGTCGAGGAGGAGGCGGAGGTGGCCCCTCCGGGACCCTGGCCCGGAGCGTTCCCCGCCTGACCGGCCACCGCTCCCCCTGTGATCCACAACACCCTTGTCTCGCTGTACGAGACAAGGGTGTCCGCATCTTGGATGAAGCTGGACTGTGTCCAGATCGCCGTGCCAGGCTTCCGTCATGCCTGGAACTGGAATTGCCTTGGTGAGTCGGCGGCACGTCGACCTCGGCCGCATGTCCAGCGCCATCTGTCCGGTCCGCTGAGAGCACCCTCCAGCACCTCCGGATTCCTCGCATTCGCCTGATTCCCGCGCGACGAAGCGCCCGTACGCCTCACGTATGCCATGCGCCGTGCGCGCAGGTCAGAGCCGCTTTCCGCCTGTCCCGAAGGACGTGTCACCCATGGCCGCCACGCCGCCGAATCCTGCTGCCGCGACCCCACGCCGCAAGGTGAGCCGTCACCGCGGCGAGGGTCAGTGGGCGGCCGGTCACTTCACCCCGCTCAACGCCAACGAGCAGACCAAGAAGGACGACGACGGTCTCAACGTACGGACACGTATTGAGACGATCTACTCCAAGCGGGGTTTCGACTCGATCGACCCCGGTGACCTGCGCGGCCGAATGCGCTGGTGGGGGCTGTACACCCAGCGCAAGCAGGGCATCGACGGCGGGAAGACGGCCGTCCTGGAGCCGGAGGAGCTGGACGACAGCTACTTCATGCTGCGCGTCCGCATCGACGGCGGCGCGCTGACCACCGCGCAACTGCGCGTCATCGGCGAGATCTCGCAGGAGTTCGCGCGCGGCACGGCCGACATCACCGACCGGCAGAACGTCCAGTACCACTGGATCCGCATCGAGGACGTCCCCGAGATCTGGAACCGCCTGGAGGGCGTCGGCCTGTCCACGGTCACCGCCTGCGGCGACACGCCCCGCGTGATGATCGGCTCCCCGGTCGCGGGCATCGCCGAGGACGAGATCATCGACGGCACGCCGGCGCTGGAGGAGATGAAGCGCCGGGTCCTGAACAACCCGGCGTACTCGAACCTGCCGCGGAAGTTCAAGACCGCGATCTCCGGGTCGCCGGTGCTGGACGTGGTGCACGAGATCAACGACGTGGCGTTCGTCGGCGTCGAGCACCCCGAGCACGGGCCGGGCTTCGACCTGTGGGTCGGCGGCGGCCTGTCCACCAACCCCAAGCTGGGCGTGCGCCTCGGCGCCTGGGTGCCGATCGAGGACGTGCCCGACGTCTACGAGGGCGTCATCTCGATCTTCCGCGACTACGGCTACCGGCGGCTGCGCAACCGCGCCCGCCTGAAGTTCCTGGTCGCCGACTGGGGCGCGGAGAAGTTCCGCCAGGTGCTGGAGGACGAGTACCTGAAGCGCAAGCTCACCGACGGCCCGGCGCCCGCCGACCCGACCAGCCGCTGGCGTGACCACATCGGCGTGCACCGGCAGAAGGACGGCCGCTACTACGTCGGCTTCGCCCCGCGCGTCGGCCGCGTCGACGGCACGATCCTGACGAAGATCGCCGACCTGGCGGAGTCGCACGGCTCGGGCCGCGTCCGTACGACGGTCGAGCAGAAGATGATCGTCCTCGACGTCGAGGAGGGGCAGGTCGACTCGCTGGTGGAGTCCCTGGAGGCGCTGGACCTCACCGCCCGGCCCTCCACCTTCCGGCGCGGCACCATGGCCTGCACCGGCATCGAGTTCTGCAAGCTCGCCATCGTCGAGACCAAGGCGCGCGGCGCCTCGCTGATCGACGAACTGGAGCGCCGCCTCCCGGAGTTCGACGAGCCCCTCACCATCAACCTCAACGGCTGCCCGAACGCCTGCGCCCGCATCCAGACCGCGGACATCGGTCTCAAGGGCCAGCTGGTCCTCAACGACCGGGGCGAGCAGGTCGAGGGCTACCAGGTGCACCTGGGCGGCGCGCTCGGCCTGGAGCCCGGCTTCGGCCGCAAGGTGCGCGGTCTGAAGGTGACGGCGGAGGAGTTGCCGGACTACGTGGAGCGCGTCCTGACCCGCTACCGGGCCGAGCGCGAGGACGGCGAGCGCTTCGCCACCTGGGCGGCCCGCGCCTCCGAGGAGGCCCTGTCATGACGGAGCGTGCCGCGCCGTTCTACTGCCCCTACTGCGGTGACGAGGACCTGCGTCCGCACGAGGAAGGTCACGGCGCCTGGGAATGCGGGGCGTGCAACCGCGCATTCCAGTTGAAGTTCCTCGGGCTCCTCGCCCGGGGTCTTCAGCCCAACTCCACGGGAGGGGAACCGATATGACGGCGGTTCAGGAAGAACGTACGACCGAGGATCTCAAGGCACTCGCCGAGCGGGCGGGCCGCGAGCTGGAGGACGCCTCCGCGCTGGAGATCCTCCAGTGGGCGGCCGACACCTTCGGCGGCCGCTTCTGCGTGACCTCCTCGATGGAGGACGCGGTCGTCGCCCACCTCGCCTCCCGCGCCCTGCCCGGCGTGGACGTGGTGTTCCTCGACACCGGCTACCACTTCCCGGAGACCATCGGCACCCGGGACGCCGTGGAGGCCGTGATGGACGTCAACGTCATCACGCTCACCCCCCGGCAGACGGTCGCCGAGCAGGACGCCGAGTACGGGCCGAGGCTGCACGACCGCGACCCCGACCTGTGCTGCGCGCTGCGCAAGGTGAAGCCGCTGGAGGAGGGGCTGAAGGGCTACCAGGCCTGGGCCACCGGCCTGCGCCGCGACGAGTCCGAGACCCGCGCGAACACGCCGGTGGTCGGCTGGGACGAGAAGCGGCGCAAGGTGAAGGTCTCTCCCATCGCCAAGTGGTCACAGGAAGATGTGCAAACGTACGTCGACGAGCACGGTGTCCTCACCAACCCGCTGCTGATGGACGGCTATGCCTCCGTGGGCTGCGCACCCTGCACCCGCCGTGTGCTGGAGGGCGAGGACGCACGCGCCGGTCGCTGGGCGGGCCGCTCCAAGACCGAGTGCGGACTGCACGGCTGACATGACGACGACTGAGATTCAGGAGAACCCTGTGACGACCGGAGCCACCGTCTGGCTCACGGGTCTGCCCAGCGCCGGCAAGACCACCATCGCCCACGAACTGGCCGGCCGGCTCCGCGAACAGGGCCGGCGCGTTGAGCTCCTCGACGGCGACGAGATCCGCGAGTTCCTCTCGGCGGGCCTCGGCTTCAGCCGCGAGGACCGGCACACCAACGTGCAGCGCATCGGCTTCGTCGCCGAACTGCTCGCCCGCAACGGCGTCACGGCGCTGGTCCCGGTGATCGCCCCGTACGCGGACAGCCGGGACGCGGTCCGCAAGCGGCACGAGGCGAACGGCACGGCGTACGTGGAGGTGCACGTGGCCACCCCGGTCGAGGTGTGCTCGGTGCGCGACGTGAAGGGCCTGTACGCCAAGCAGGCCGCGGGTGAGCTGACCGGGCTCACCGGGGTCGACGACCCGTACGAGGAGCCCGTCGCGCCCGACCTGCGCATCGAGTCGCAGGACCAGACCGTCCAGGAGTCCGCCGCGGCGGTCCACGCCCTGCTCACCGAAAGGGGACTGGCATGACGACGTCCGTGGCCACAGTGGCGGAGGGTACGGACAGCCCGTACGCCCTCTCCCACCTCGACGCCCTCGAGTCCGAGGCGGTGCACATCTTCCGCGAGGTGGCGGGCGAGTTCGAGCGGCCGGTGATCCTCTTCTCCGGCGGCAAGGACTCCATCCTCATGCTGCACCTGGCGCTGAAGGCGTTCGCCCCCGCGCCGGTCCCGTTCTCGCTGCTGCACGTGGACACCGGGCACAACTTCCCCGAGGTCCTGGAGTACCGCGACCGCACGGTCGAGAAGCACGGGCTGCGCCTGCACGTCGCCTCCGTGCAGGACTACATCGACCGCGGTGTGCTCAAGGAGCGCCCGGACGGCACCCGCAACCCGCTGCAGACGCTGCCGCTGACCGAGAAGATCCAGGCGGAGAAGTTCGACGCCGTCTTCGGCGGCGGGCGCCGCGACGAGGAGAAGGCGCGGGCGAAGGAGCGGGTGTTCTCGCTGCGCGACGAGTTCTCCCAGTGGGACCCGCGCCGCCAGCGCCCCGAGCTGTGGAACCTGTACAACGGCCGGCACGCCCCCGGTGAGCACGTCCGCGTCTTCCCGCTCTCCAACTGGACCGAGCTGGACGTGTGGCAGTACATCGCCCGCGAGGGGATCGAACTGCCGGCGATCTACTACGCCCACGAGCGCGAGGTCTTCGCACGCAGCGGCATGTGGCTGACCGCCGGCGAGTGGGGCGGCCCGAAGGACGACGAGACGGTGGTCAAGCGGCGGGTCCGCTACCGCACCGTGGGCGACATGTCCTGCACCGGCGCCGTCGACTCCGACGCCGACAGCATCGAGAAGGTGATCGCCGAGATCGCCGTCACCCGGCTCACCGAGCGCGGCGCGACCCGCGCCGACGACAAGATGTCCGAGGCCGCGATGGAAGACCGCAAGCGCGAGGGGTACTTCTAGCCATGACCAGCACCACCGAACCCACCGAGCCTTTGGCGGCCTGGCAGCTGTCGGAGACCACCCTGCTGCGGTTCGCCACCGCCGGGTCCGTCGACGACGGCAAGTCCACCCTGGTCGGCCGTCTGCTGCACGACTCCAAGTCGGTCCTCGTCGACCAACTGGAGGCAGTGGCGCGCGCCTCCGCGAGCCGCGGCCAGGAAGCCCCGGACCTCGCGCTGCTCACCGACGGCCTGCGGGCCGAGCGCGAGCAGGGCATCACCATCGACGTGGCCTACCGCTACTTCGCCACCCCGCGCCGCCGGTTCATCCTGGCCGACACCCCCGGGCACGTGCAGTACACCCGGAACATGGTCACCGGTGCCTCCACCGCCGAGCTGACGGTGATCCTGGTCGACGCCCGCAACGGCGTCGTCGAGCAGACCCGCCGGCACGCCGCGATCGCCGCCCTGCTGCGGGTCCCGCACGTCGTCCTCGCCGTCAACAAGATGGACCTGGTCGACTACAAGGAGCCCGTGTTCGCCGCGATCGCCGAGGAGTTCACGGCGTACGCGACCGAGCTGGGCGTCCCGGAGGTCACCGCGATCCCGATCTCGGCGCTCGCGGGCGACAACGTGGTGGAACCGTCGGCGGTCATGGACTGGTACGGCGGCCCGACCGTCCTCGAACACCTGGAGACCGTCCCGGTCAGCCACGACCTGGCGCACTGCCACGCCCGGCTGCCCGTGCAGTACGTGATCCGCCCGCGGACCGCCGAGCACCCCGACTACCGCGGCTACGCGGGCCAGATCGCCGCCGGCACCTTCCGCGTCGGCGACGACGTCACCGTCCTGCCCTCGGGCCGCACCTCGAAGGTGTCCGGCATCGACCTGCTGGGCGAGCCCGTCGACGCGGCCTGGACGCCGCAGTCGGTGACGCTGCTGCTGGAGGACGACATCGACGTCTCCCGCGGCGACCTGATCGTCCCCAGCAAGGACGCCCCCGCCACCACCCAGGACGTCGAGGCCACCGTCTGCCACGTCGCCGACGCGCCGCTCACCGTCGGCCACCGCGTGCTGCTCAAGCACGGCACCCGCACGGTCAAGGCGATCGTCAAGGACATCCCGGCCCGGCTCACGCTGGACGACCTGTCCCTGCACCCGCATCCCGGGCAGCTCGTCGCCAACGACATCGGCCGGGTGAAGATCCGTACGGCCGAGCCGCTGCCCGCCGACTCCTACGCCGACTCGCGGCGCACGGGTTCGTTCATCCTGATCGACCCGAGCGACGGCACCACGCTCACCGCGGGCATGGCCGGCGAGTCCTTCGCCACGCCGGAGCCGGTCAACGACGAGGCGGACGACGACGGGTGGGACTTCTGAGCATGGGCTCCCCCGACTTCTACTCCACGTTCGCGAAGGAGGGCGGCCGCGTCGGCAGCGGGGCTCAAGGCAGCGGGCAGGGCGGGGTCGCGCGATGTGCGCGCTGACGTACGCGCACCGCTCGCGCGCCCTCAGCCCTCACCGCCGCAGACGCAAACCCGCCGATCTCCCGGCCACGACCTGACACCTCGGACCTACCGACAGGCGTGAGAGCCGGGCCAACGAGAGGAACACCTCCCGTGCCTGCCACCACCGCCCTGCGCCGCACTCTCGCGGTCCTGGCCGCCCTCCCGCTGCTGGCGCTCGCCGGCTGCGGGTACGGCTCGCAGGCCAAGGACGACGGAGGTGTCCGGATCGCCGCCGGGGCCGAGAAGATCGACGGTCTCGACTCCGTCCGGATCGGCTACTTCGGCAACGTCACCCACGCCACCGCGCTGGTCGGCAACCAGAAGGGCTTCTTCCAGAAGGAGCTGGGCGCCACCGAGGCCAAGTACGCGGTCTTCAACGCGGGCCCGTCCGAGATCGAGGCGCTGAACTCCGGCTCCGTCGACATCGGCTGGATCGGCCCCTCCCCGGCGATCAACGGCTACGCCAAGTCGGACGGCAAGAACCTGCGGATCATCGGCGGTTCGGCCTCCGGCGGGGTGAAGCTGGTGGTGAACCCGGACGAGATCAAGTCGTTGAAGGACGTCAAGGGCAAGCGCATCGCGACCCCGCAGCTGGGCAACACGCAGGACGTGGCGTTCCTCCACTGGGTCGCCGAGCAGGGCTGGACGGTCGACGCGCAGAGCGGAAAGGGCGACGTGACGGTCGTCCGCAGCGACAACAAGGTGACCCCGGGCGCCTTCGAGTCCGGTTCCGTCGACGGCGCGTGGGTGCCGGAGCCGACCGCGTCCCGGCTGGTCGCGCAGGGCGGCAAGGTGCTGCTGGACGAGTCGACGCTGTGGCCGGACGAGGAGTTCGTGATCACGAACATCATCGTGCGGCAGGAGTTCCTCGAGGAGCACCCGACGGTCGTCGAGGCGGTGCTGAAGGCCTCGGTGGACACCAACGAGTGGATCGAGGCCAACCCCGACGAGGCCAGGGCCGCGGCGAACAAGCAGCTGGAGAAGGACACCGGCAAGGCGCTGCCCGCCGACGTCCTGGACCCGGCGTGGGAGTCGATCCGGCTGACCGACGACCCGCTGGCCGCCACCCTCGACGCCCAGGCGGACCACGCCGTCGAGGCGGGCCTGCTGGAGCAGCCCGACCTCAAGGGCATCTACGACCTCACGCTGCTCAACAAGGTCCTCAAGGCCAAGGGCGAACCCGCGGTCGACGACGCCGGTCTCGGCGTCCAGTAGGCCCGGATCCCGACCATTCCCAGGAGGTGACGACCATGGCCACGACCACGACCCTCGCCAAGGCCGACGAGGGCACCGAGGCGGCCTCGCACGCCGCGCGGATCGAGCACGTCTCGAAGTCGTTCGGCGGCCCCGCCGGGCAGCAGCTCGTGCTGGACGACATCACCCTCGATGTCGCACCCGGCGAGTTCGTCACCCTCCTGGGGGCCTCCGGCTGCGGCAAGTCCACGCTGCTGAACCTGGTGGCGGGCCTGGACAAGCCGAGCGCCGGGGCGATCACCACGGACGGGCGGCCGGCCCTGATGTTCCAGGAGCACGCCCTGTTCCCGTGGCTGACGGCGGGCAAGAACATCGAACTCGCCCTCAAGCTGCGGGGCGTGCCCAAGTCCGAGCGCCGCGACAAGGCGGAGGAGCTGCTCGAACTGGTCCGGCTGAAGGGCGCGTACGGCAAGCGGGTGCACGAGCTGTCGGGCGGTATGCGCCAGCGGGTCGCGATGGCCCGGGCGCTCGCCCAGGAGAGCAGGCTGCTGCTGATGGACGAGCCGTTCGCGGCGCTGGACGCCATCACGCGGGACGTGCTGCACGACGAACTGACCCGGATCTGGCGCGAGACGCGGCTGTCCGTCCTCTTCGTCACGCACAACGTCCGCGAGGCCGTCCGGCTCGCGGAGCGCGTGGTACTGCTCTCCTCCCGCCCCGGACGCATCGCCCGCCAGTGGACGGTCGGCATCCCGCATCCGCGCCGCATCGAGGACACCGCCGTGGCGGAACTGTCCGTCGAGATCACCGAAGAACTGCGTGGGGAGATCCGCCGCCATGGTCAGCACTGAGACCACGACGCCCGCCAAGGACGCGGGCGACCTCGCCGGTCTGGAGGCGGGCCTCGACGCGCTGGAGACCCAGCAGAAGGGCCGTACGCCCTTCCGCCAGACGCTCACGCAGAAGATCCTGCCGCCGGTCGCGGCCGTGCTGCTGGTGGTGGCGGTGTGGCAGGCGCTGGTCTCCTTCAAGATCGTCGACGACCCGACCAAGCTGCCCGCCCCGTCCGACGTGTGGGACGTGCTCCACCAGGCCTGGCTCCAGGGCGAACTGCTCGGCTACATCTGGACCAGCGTCTCGCGCGGGCTGTCCGGCTTCCTGCTGGCGCTGGTGATCGGCACGCCGCTGGGGCTGCTGGTGGCCCGGGTGAAGTTCGTGCGCGCCGCGATCGGCCCGATCCTGTCCGGCCTCCAGTCGCTGCCGTCGGTGGCGTGGGTGCCGCCGGCCGTGATCTGGCTGGGCCTGAACAACTCGATGATGTACGCCGTCATCCTGCTCGGCGCGGTCCCCTCCATCGCCAACGGCCTGGTCTCCGGCGTCGACCAGGTCTCCCCCCTCTACCTGCGCGCGGGCCGCACCCTGGGAGCGACCGGGCTGAAGGGCACCTGGCACATCGTGCTCCCGGCCGCGCTGCCCGGTTACGTCGCGGGCCTCAAGCAGGGCTGGGCGTTCTCCTGGCGCTCCCTGATGGCCGCCGAGATCATCGCCTCCTTCCCCGACCTCGGCGTCGGCCTCGGCCAGCTCCTGGAGAACGGCCGCAACGCCAGCGACATGGCCATGGTCTTCGAGGCGATCCTCCTCATCCTGATCGTCGGCATCGCCATCGACCTGCTGATCTTCAGCCCGCTGGAGCGGTGGGTGCTGCGCAGCCGCGGTCTGCTGGTGAGGAGCTGACAGCCATGACGTCCCCGCCGGTCCTCCTGGTCATCGCCCACGGCAGCCGCGACCCGCGGCACGCCGCGACCGTGCACGCCCTGGTCCGCCGGGTCAGGGCGGTGCGCCCGGACGTACGGGTGGAGACCGGCTTCCTGGACTTCAACGTGCCCTCGGTGCAGGGCGTGCTGGAGTCGCTGGAGACGGAGGGCGTGCGGGACGTGGTGGCGCTCCCGCTCCTGCTGACCCGTGCCTTCCACGCCAAGGCGGACATCCCGGCGGTCCTCGCGGACGCGCCCCCGCGGTTGCGGATCCGGCAGGCCGAGGTGCTCGGCCCCTCGCCGCTGCTGCTGTCGGCGCTGGAGCGGCGCCTGTACGAGGCGGGCCTGACGCCCGCCGACAAGTCCTCGACCGGGGTCGTACTGGCCTCGGCGGGGTCCTCCGACCCGGAGGCGATCGCAGTGATCGCAGAAATCGCGCGGGAGTGGCGGCACACCGGTTGGTGCGCCGTGCGGCCTGCGTTCGCCTCCGCATCCCTTCCGCGCACCGAGGACGCGGTGCGTGAGCTGCGGGAGCTGGGCTGCGCACGCGTGGCCGTGGCGCCGTACGTCCTGGCCCCCGGTTTCCTGCCGGACCGCATCGCGCGGGGCGCGGAGCGGGCGGACGTGCTGGCGGACGTCCTCGGTCCCTCGCCGGAGGTGGCGCGGGTGCTGCTGGAGCGGTACGACGAGGCGCGGACGCCGGTGCTGGCGGCGGCGGTCGGGGCCTGACCGCCCGGCGTCCGCACCGTCGTCGTCAGTCGAAGGACAGCCCGCCGGTGCGCGTGCGCTTGAGTTCGAAGACGTCGGGGTCGGTGGCCAGGACGCGGAAGGTGTCGAAGAGTTCCGCCGCGCGGGTGCCGCGCGGAACGGCCCGCAGCACGGGTCCGAACCACACCGTTCCATCGACATGGATGGTGGGCGTCCCCACATAGCCACCGGAGTCGGGTTCGGCCCCCGTCTCGTGGCTGCGGCGCACGGCGTCGTCGTACGCCGGGTCGTGCGCGGCGGCGGCCAGTTCGGGTGCGAGACCCAGCTCGGCGAGGGACTCCGCTACCACCGCGTCGAAGTCCTCGGCGCCCCGCTCGTGGATACGGGTGCCGAGTGCGGTGTACAGGTCGCGCAGCACCTTCTTCCCGTGCCGCTCGGCGGCGGCCACCGCGACCCTTACCGGGCCGATCGAACGGTCGACGAGGTCCCGGTACCAGTCGGGCAGGTCATTGCCGGTGTTGTGCAGGTACAGGCTCATCACGCGGAAGCGGAGGTCGAGCGGGCGTTGCCGTTCGACCTCCAGCAGCCAGCGGGAGGTGATCCAGGCGAAGGGGCAGGCGGGGTCGAAGAAACAGTCGACGCGAGTGGGTGACGCGGTGTTCATGGCGCCGACGCTAGCGGCCGGGTGGTACGGCGTCGCGGCCCAATTCGGCGCCGTGCCAGTGGCCCAATCCTGCGTCCGTCCGGCCTGCGCGGCCAGGGGGTGGTCAGGAAGCGGTCAGGGACCGGGCCGGGACCGGGCCGGGACCGGTTAGGGGGTGGTCAGGGGGTGGTCAGCTCCACGAGCTTGGTGACGGTGTTCCAGTTGCGGGTGGTGGCGATCACGCCCTTGTTCACACGGGGCTTGGCGAGGGCCTCGGCGAGCTTCGAGCGGCCGAGGCCGTCCGGCGCGTACAGGTACAGGGCACGGTCGCCGAGGCGGAACTCCTCGGGGAGGAAGGCCGGCCGGTCGATCGCCGTGAAGCGTTCCGCGTCGACCGGCGCGGAGAAGTACGTGACGTGCAGCTGCTTGGCCTCCAGGTCGGCGGCCGGGAACGGGCACTCCTCGGCGACCGCCCGCAGATAGGCGTGGTCGCGCACGATCACGTCCACCGCGAAGCCGAAGCGCTCCTCGATCGCCCGCGTCAACTCGGCGGCCAGGGACTCCTCGTCCCCGTGACCGGACGCGAACACGGCCTGGCCGCTCTGGAGATGGGTGCGTACGGCGTCATGGCCGAGGCCTTCCAGGAGCGAGCGCAGTTCGGCCATCGGGACCTTCTTCGCGCCGCCCACGTTGATACCGCGCAGCAGCGCCGCGTACATCGTCGTCATGTGCACACCATAGGACGGCCGTCGTGCCCCGTGGGGGTGGGCACGACGGCCGGGTCCGCGCGCCACGCGGACGTGCGCGCCACTCTCGCCGATGCGGGTGCGCGGTTCAACCACTACACACTCCTGTGACTTATTCAACAACTCTGCGGAAGGCTCCCGTACCAGCGTCACACCCTGATCACGACGGCGAGCGGGTCGGGGTGTGAGCGACCGCCGCCGGTCCGGCCGACGCGCGGCCGCGAGCCGAAGGGCCCGTCGGTTCCCCGGGAGTTGCCCTGGGAACCGACGGGCCCTTCGGTCTCGGCGTCCTCCGCTTCGGTGCGGTCAGGCCCGCGCCGCCGCCAGCTCCGCCTCGATCAGGTCCGCGGCCCGTCGAGTGCCGCCCTCCTGTGCCATCTGGGCCTGGAACTCCTTCAGCCGCCCGGCCACCTCCGGGTCGTCGACCAGGGCGAGGGCGGCGGTGCGCAGCGCCTCGGCGGTGGCCTCCTCGGTGGGGAGGTGGCGGGCGACGCCGAGCCCCTGGAGCATGTCCGCGTTGCCGAACTGGTCCACGGCCTGCGGTACGGCGATCATCGGCGTGGCGGTGGCCAGTCCCTCCTGGCTGCCGCCGGCTCCCGCGTGGGTGACGAACAGGTCGGCCTGCTGAAGGATCGCCAACTGCGGCACCCATGAGCGCACTTCGACGTTCTCCGGTACGTCACCCAGCTCGGCGGCGTCGACGTGCTTGCCGATCTGGAGCACCACGTGCCAGCCGGGCAGCTCGGCGAAGGCCTCGACGCACTCCCGGTAGAAGGCCGGCTGCTTGGTGAACGCGGACCCGAGGGACACCAGGACGACCTTCTCGGCACCCTCGGGACGCTGCCAGTCCCCCTCGGCGGTGCGGTCGCCCTGGCAGGCGCCGACGAAGGTGTACCTCTTCTCGTCGACCCGGTCCGCGTTGGGCTGGAGTGCCTTGGGGATCAGCACCAGGGAGCGGTCGGGGCGGCCGGCGAACGGGTCGGGGTGCTGGGTGATCCCGTTCTCCTCCAGCCAGGCGTGGAAACGGGCGTAGTACGCCTGGCCGCGCTCGGTCTTCAGAGGCTCCTCCCACATCGGCTCGCCGACCTCCTGCTCGTACCCCTCCCAGGCGACCATGCACGGCGAGAGGGAGACCACGGGTACGCCCCAGCGGTGACCGAGGACCCGGGCCGGGTAGGCGGAGATGTCGTGCAGGATCAGGTCCGGTTCGTCTCCCTCGTACGCCTCGATGAGCTGCGGGAGCGCCTGGATCGCGTCGTTGAGGAACGGCTCGACGTTGTCCAGCAGCGTGGTCCCCCACGCTTCCGGGTCGGCGTCGGGGCCGGGCAGCGTGCTGTTCCACAGCTTGGGTTCGGCACCCGCCTCGGCGACCTTCTCCGCGAAGAGCGGCGGGATCGCGTACGTCACCCGGTGCCCTCGCGCGACGAGCTCGCGGATCACCTCCAGGCTGGGGTTCACGTGGCCGTGCGCGGCGATGGAGAACATGGCGATGTGAGCGGGAGTGGTCATGCATGGAATGTACGCGAGACGAGACGTCTCGTGCAACCTTTTTCCTCGCACGCTCCTCCTCATGCCGCCAGCTCCTCGTGCAGCCGCAGCCAGCGCGTCGGCGCCACCTCGCCGACGAGCACACCGGGGTCGAGGCACGCGGCCCGGAACGCCGCGTCCACCCGGCGCCGGGGGTGGGCACGCCGCAGGGACGCGTGCAGGGAGCCGCCCACTCCCGAGAAGCCCAGCTCGACCAGATCCCGCCAGCTCCGGTGGGCGGCGCCGGCGAGCAGTGGGGTGCGGCGGCGCTCGATGCGCAGGATCCCGGCGTCGACGCGGGGCGCCGGCCGGAAGCCGTACCGGCTCACCCGCCCGGCCAGCCGCCACTCGTGGCGGGGCCAGGTCCGGACCGTCAGCAGGCTCCAGCGGCCGTAGTCGCCGGTGCGTTTGCGGGCGTACTCGAGCTGGGTGAGCAGCGTGGCGTCGGTGAGGCCGGGTGCGGTGAGGCACCAGTGGACGATGTCCGCGGTGCGGGAGAAGGGCACGTTCCCGGCGACGGAGAACGGCGTGCGCGGGGGCCGCGCGGCGAGGAAGTCACCGGCGACGACGTGGACGTGGGGCGTGCCCGCGAAGCGGGCGCGGAGCCCGGGGAGGAGCCGGGGGTCGATCTCGTAGGCGCGCAGCTCCCGGCTGCGGCGGGCGAGCGGCTCGGTGAGGGCGCCCTTGCCGGCGCCCACTTCGAGGACGAGGGGCGGGCGCCGACGGTCGGGGGCGGCGAGCCGGGCGACGTGCTCTGCGGTGGCGCGGTCGGCGAGGAAGTTCTGCGAGAGCGTGCGGGCACGCTGGGTGGGGCGGGCCATGGCCTGCGGTCCTTGTCTTCCGTGAAGGGGGGAAAGGGCAGCCGAAGGCCCTGACCGGAAGACGAAGGCGAAAAGGGATGCGGAGGCTCAGCCCCGCCGCGCGTGGGTCACATGCGTCAGCGCGTGTGTGACATGCGCCGGCGCGTTGGTCAGCGGCGGGGGGACCCCGGGCCGGTCAGGGCTCCGGGGCCACGACGCATCCTGATGGAGTGCGTGCAGCCCCGGCCGAGACCGGAGTTGAAGATCGCGTTGAAAGCTGCCACGGAGACGACGCTAGAGACCTGGGCGCCGGGTGGGCAACGGGTTTTCCGCCCGCCCGGCGCGAGCGCCGTCAGCGCTGGTAGCGGGCGAGGACGAGGTTTCCGTCCTTCTCCAGGCGGTCGCGCAGCTCCTCCATGCCGATCGCTCCGCTGTAGTACTCCTGGAGTGCGGGGGTGGCCACCTTGTCCTTCCACTCGGGATAGCCCCGGACGGACTGCCCGGGCGCCAGGCGCAGGTTTTCGGCGAGGGCGGTGCCCGTGGCCCAGCCGTGCTCGGCCGTGTGCAGGGCGGGGTCCTTCAGCGCCTCGGTGCCGGTGGGCAGCATCCAGTCGCCGAGGGCGAGGCGCGTCATGTTGTCCGGCTGGAGGAGGAAGTCGACGAACGCGGCGGCTTCCTTCTTGTGCGGGCTGTCCTCGGCGATCGACAGGGTCTGCGGGCTGACGCCCTGGGTGAGTCCGCCGGTGCCGGCCGGGGCGGGCAGCACCTGCCAGTCGAAGCCCTCGGGTGCCTGCTGCTCGATCTGCTGGCGGTAGGAGAACCCGAGCGGCACCATCGCGTACTTGCCCGCGAAGAAGCCGGGCAGGGTGTCGGAGCCGCCGCTGCCGAGGGTGGCGGAGGAGGCGCTGTGGTCCGTGTTGACCTGGTCGTGGATGGTGCGGGGCACCACCTGATCACCCTCCTCGAACCGGACGGTGACCTTCCCGTCCGCGCCGCGGTGGAACAGCTGTCCGCCGGTGGACAGGGACAGGTTGAGCGTGGCGGACACGGGCTCCTTCAGCGGCCAGGCCACGCCGTACTTCCCGTCGCCGCTCAGCCGCTTCGTCACCTGCCGGAACTCCGCCCAGGTCCAGGGGTGTCCGGGCGTGGGGATCCGGACGCCGGACTTCTTCAGCAGGGCGGCGTTGGCGATCAGGACGCGGGGCTCCTGGAGGAACGGCACGCCGTAGACGCCGTCGCCGAAGGTGACGGTCTCCCAGCTGCGCTGCGGGATGTCCGACTTCAGCCGCTCGGGCAGCAGGCCGGTCAGGTCGGCGAGGTAGCCGCCGTAGGCGAAGTCCGCGAGGTCGTCGGAGGCGTCGTGGATGATGTCGGGGGCCTCGCCGCCCTCGAAGGAGGTGAGGAGCTGGTCGTGGACGCTGTCCCAGCTGCCCTGGACGTACTCGACACGCACGTCCGGGTGGGTGGCGTTCCACTCCCGCACCAGTTCCCTGTTGGCCGCCACGGACTCGTCCTGCCAGGCCAGGGACTGGAAGCGCAGGGTGATCCGCCCGTCGTCCGCTCCGTCGCCGCCGCCCGTGCAGCCCGCGAGCAGCAGGGCGAGGGAGACCAGCAGGGTCACGATCCTCGTACGCGTCGGCATCAGCTCTTCACCGCCCCGGCGAGCATGCCGCCCGTGATCCGCCGCTGGATGAGTGAGAAGACCACCAGCGAGGGCAGCGTCGCGAGGAAGGCCGCCGCGGCGAGCGGGCCGAGGTCCGCGACGCCCTCCGCGCCGATGAAGTGGGTGAGGATCACCGGCAGGGTCTGTTTCTCCGGTGTCTTCAGCAGCACCAGCGCGAAGAAGAACTCGTTCCACGCGGTGATGAAGGCGAACATCGCCGTCGCCACGATCCCCGGCGCGAGCAGTGGCGCGGTCACCGAGACCAGGATGCGCAGCCGCCCGGCGCCGTCGACCGCCGCCGCCTCCTCCAACTCGGCCGGCACGGCCCGGACGTACCCGGCGAGCATCCACAGCGCGAACGGCAGCGACCACACGACGTAGACCATCACGAGTCCGGGCACGGAGTTGATCAGCCGGAGGTTCTTCAGGACCAGGAAGAGCGGGATGATCAGCAGGACGAAGGGGAAGGCCTGGCTGACCACGACCCACCCGGTGGCCGCCTTGGTGAGCCGGCCGCGGTGCCGGGCCATGACGTACGCCATCGGGGTCGCGATCACCACGGCGACCACCGCGGCGCCGAGCGCGGCGAGCAGGGAGTTGAGGGCGGCCCGCAGCAGCGGCTGTTCGTCGAAGGCCTGCCGGAAGTTGTCGAGGGTGGGGTTCTCCGGGATCCAGGTGGGGTGGAGACTCGCAAGCTCCTGCGGCGGTTTGAACGCGGTGGAGATCAGCCAGAGGAACGGGAAGGCCAGGAAGACGAGATACGCGAGCAGCGCGGCGTACTGGCCCACGCGGGCCCCGGTCGAGGTCCTCATGCCTCGTCACCTCCCCTGAGCCGGCCGACGAGGAAGGCGGCCAGCAGGATCGAGATCACGGCGACCATGACGCAGCCCATCGCCGCCGCATAGCCGAACTGCCCGTACCGGAAGGCCTCCTCGTAGGCGAAGAGCATCGGCAGCCGGGTCCGGCCGCCGGGGCCTCCGTTGGTCAGCACGTAGACCAGGGCGAAGGAGTTGAAGTTCCAGATGAGGTTGAGCGCGGTGATGGCGAGCGCGACCGGTCTGAGGGCGGGCCAGGTGACCGTGCGGAAGCGGCGCCAGGCTCCGGCGCCGTCGACCGCGGCTGCCTCGTGCAGCTCGCGCGGGGTGTTCTGCAGTCCGGCGAGCAGGGCCACCGTCGTCTGCGGCATGCCGGCCCAGACGCCGACGACGATGACGGCGGGCAGGGCGGTGGCGAGGCCGCTGAGCCAGTCCCGGCCGTCGCCGAGGCCGAAATCGCGCAGGGTCTCGTTGAGGATGCCCGCGTCCGGGTTGTAGACCAGCCGCCACATGATGCCGACGACGACCTCGGGCATCGCCCAGGGGATGATCGCCAGGGCGCGGGCCAGCCAGCGCAGCCGCAGGTTCTGGTTGAGCAGCAGGGCGAGGCCGAGCGCGAGCAGGAACTGCGGCACCGTGACCCCGACGGCCCAGACCAGCCCGATCCTGAACGACTCCCAGAACAGCGTGTCGTGCATCAGGTCCTGGAAGTTCAGGGTGCCGACCCACTCGGTGGGCTCCGTCCGGCCCGACTGGGCGTCGGTGAACGCGAGCAGGATGCCGTAGACCAGTGGCCCGACGCTGAGGACCAGGATGGGAAGCAGGGCCGGCAGCACCAGGAACCAGGCGCCGTGGTCGGGGCCGCGCCGTGGCCGGTCCGTACCGGGCGCGCGGCGCGCCGGCTTTCTCGACTCGGTCACCAATGTCACGGAATCAGCCCCTTTGCACGGCTCGAACGGGCCTGGTCATGGTCGTGAAGGCGCCGTGCCCCGTCAAGAGCCCGCGCACACGCTCCCACCTGTGCGAATGCGACACTGGCCGACGGATGGCGGGAACCCGGCGGACATGACGGACACGACCGGAGGACCGGCACCACGGACACGACCGACACGGAGGCAGGCGACGATGGACGAGGCACGGGCGCGGGAGGTGCTGGCCGCGGCAGGGGTGCTGCCCGGCCCGGCGCGGGAGGCGCGGCTGCTCGCCCTCGGCGAGAACGCGGTGTTCGCCGCCGGTGACCTCGCGGTCAAGGTGGGCCGTGACGCCGAACTCCTCGACCGGGCGCGCCGGGAACTGGCCGTCGCGGTGTGGCTGGAAGAGGCCGGTGTGCCGGCGGTGCGGGCGGCCGACCCCTCGGCACTGTTCGTCGCGGGGCATCCGGTGACCGTGTGGCGGCGGCTGCCCGACCCGGTGCGGCCCGCCGAGCCCCGGGACGTGGCCGCGCTGCTCCGGCTGGTCCACGCGCTGCCCTCCCCCTCCTTCGAGCTGCCGCCCCGCGAACTGCTGGGCGGTGTGGAACGCTGGCTGCGACTCGCGGGCGACGTGATCGATCCGGCGGACGCCGCGTATCTGCGTGAGCGCCGCGACGGCTTCGCGACGGCCGCCGCCGCGCTCACCCCCCACCTGACGCCCGGCCCGATCCACGGCGACGCGCTGCCCCGCAATGTGCACGTCGGTCCCGACGGGCCGGTCCTGGTCGACCTGGAGACCTTCTCCGCCGACCTGCGCGAGCACGACCTGGTGGTGATGGCGCTCAGCCGGGACCGCTACGGGCTGCCCGCCGAGGCGCACGACGCCTTCACCGCGACCTACGGCTGGGACGTGCGCGAGTGGGACGGCTGTGCGGTGCTGCGCGGCGCCCGGGAGACGGCCAGCTGCGCGTGGGTGGCCCAGCACGCGCCGAGCAATCCGAAGGCACTGGCGGAGTTCGAACGCCGGGTGGCGTCGCTGCGGGACGGGGACCCGACCGTGCGGTGGTATCCGTTTTGACCGCGCGTCGCCTCTGACCGCGCGTCGCCTCTGACGGGCGCGTCGCCGTCCGATGCCCGGTCAGACCCGTTCGTCGGCCGGTTCGCGCAGCGGCCACGTCCCGTCGACGACGGCCGTGGCGTCGCCCTTGCGGCGCAGGAAGCTCTGGAAGTCCGCCGCCCACTCGGCGTACCACTCGATCTGGCGGTGGTGCAGGTCCGCCGGTCCGAGGGACGCCACCTTGGGGTGGCGGCCGGCTATCGCGCAGGCCAGCCGGGCCGCGGCGAGGGCGTCGGCCGTGGCGTCGTGGGCGGCGTCGAGCGGGACGCCGTACTCCCGGCAGACCGCTTCCAGGTTGCGCTTGCCGCGGCGGTAACGGTCGACGGAGCGGTCGATGGTGTACGGGTCGATGACCGGGGCCGGGTCCAGGCCGCCGAGGCGGTCGCGCAGGGACGGCAGTCCGTAGCGCCGCAGTTCGGCGGAGAGCAGGGTGAGGTCGAAGGCCGCGTTGTAGGCGACGACCGGGACGCCCGTCTTCCAGTAGGCCGCGAGCACACCGGCGATGGCGTCGGCGACCTGGTCGGCGGGACGGCCCTCGGTGGCCGCCCGCTCATTGGTGATGCCGTGCACCGCCACCGCGTCCGCCGGGATCTCCACGCCGGGGTCGGCCAGCCACTCCCGGCGTCCTCGCGGCTCCCCGCCCATGACCTCGATCACGGCCCCCGTGACGATGCGCGCCTCGCGCGGATCGGTGCCCGTCGTCTCCAGGTCGAAGCCGATCAGCAGCTCCCGGTGCCAGCCCATGGGCGGTCCCCCTTCTCGGTGGTGCGTTCCCCCAGTGGTCACCACCTTCCCATGACCCACTGACAATCAGAGGATCGCATTCCGCTTACGCCCGGTCCGGCGGCGGGCCGGCCCGGCACCGGCGCTCACGACACCGGCCGCGAATCCGCCCACATCAGCTCGAACTCCTCGCGATAGGTGGGGAAAAGTCCGCCTTCGTCGAGCTGGTCCGACTTCACGACCTTGCCGCCGTTGCGCCCGTTCCGCAGGACGAGCACCGGCGCCTCCATTCCCCGCGTCCGACGCAGATAGGACTGCACGACCGCGATGCCGTCGGCGCCGTCCCCGTCGACGAGGTAGGCCGTGAAGCGGGGCGTCTCGTCGAAGACCTGGATCTCGAACGCCCCCGGGTCCCGCAGCCGGGAGCGCACCCGGCGCATGTGCAGGATGTTCATCTCCACGGCGCGGCTCAGCTCGCCGCGCTTGATACCGAGTTCGCGCTCGCGGCGCTTGATCGAGCTGGAGGCCGGGTTCAGGAAGAGCAGCCGCACCCGGCCACCGGACTCGGCCAGGCGCAGCAGGCGGCGGCCGGAGAAGTTCTGCACGAGCAGGTTGAGGCCGATACCGAGGGCGTCCACGCGCCGCGCGCTGCCGAAGAGGTCCTCGGCCGGGAACTGGCGCAGCAGCCGCACCCGGTCCGAGTGCACGGCGACCACGTCGGCGTACCGGTCGCCGACCAGGTCCTCCACCGCGTCGACCGGCAGCCGGCGCGTGGACGGCACGTCGCCGCCCGCGCCGAGGACCTCCAGCAGCCGCGCCGAGGCCCGCTCCGCCTGGTTCAGGACCGCCTCGGACAGCGCCCGGTTGCGGGAGACGACGTTGCGGGTGACCTCCAGCTCGTCCAGGGCGAGTTCCACGTCGCGGCGCTCGTCCACGTACGGCTCGAAGCAGGGCCAGTGCTGCACCATCAGCTCGCGCAGCTGCGGCAGCGTGAGGAAGCTGAGGACGTTGTCGTCGGCCGGGTCGAGCAGGTAGCCCTTGCGGCGGCTGACCTCGCGGACGGCGACGGCGCGCTGCACCCACTCCTGGCCGGCGGGTCCGGCCGCGGCGACCACCCATTCGTCGCCGTGGACGGGTTCGTAGACCGGCCGCAGGACGGCGGCCACGACCGCGCGCAGCCGCTGTTCGACGAGGTTGAGCCAGATGTAGGCCCGGCCCGCCCGCTGCGCACGGGTGCGCACCTCGTGCCAGGCGTCGGTGTCCCAGTCCAGTTCCGGACCGATCGCGCCCGCGCTCATCGGCCGCGCCAGGGACACCGCACCGGGCGGGACGTCCGCGGAGTTCCCCTGGTGACCGTCGTCACCAGGAGGCAGCTCCAGCCCTCCCGAGCCCACCCGCGCACCGCCTTCCGCTCCCCCGGAGCACTACCGGGGAGACCCCGTCCCAACGATCAAGGAAGGGTACTCCGCGAGCGGTCCGCGGTGCAGCCCGATGGACGGGCCGGTTTTCCCAACATCCGTGATCCACAAGCCCGTTCCGGTCGGCCGCACACCGGGGAGTGAGCGGATTCATAGCGGTGACGTGGCCGGGTACGGGGAAGACTCCCTCGCACCCCGCTCCGGGGCGCATGCGGAGGAGAATGCCGAAGGGTGGGTAGGAGGACGTACGTGCTAGAGGTCGCCTCACTTTCGGGGAGACTTCCGGGGGACTCGGAGCCAAGGCGTCCGCACCGGCGCCGTACACCTGAAAGAGTCGTGTCCATGCAGGTCTGGCCTGGAGAGGCGTATCCACTCGGTGCCACGTACGACGGCGCCGGCACCAACTTCGCGGTCTTCACGGAGGCCGCCGACCGAGTAGAGCTGTGTCTGCTGCACGACGACGGCTCGGAGGCCGCGATCGAGCTGCGGGAGAGCGACGCGTTCGTACGGCACGCGTACGTGCCGGGCGTGATGCCCGGGCAGCGGTACGGCTACCGCGTGCACGGCCCGTACGCCCCGGAGCGCGGGCTGCGCTGCAACAGCGCCAAGCTGCTCCTCGATCCGTACGCGCGTGCGATCAGCGGCTCGATCCAGTGGGGCGAGGAGGTGTACGGCTACCACTTCGGCGACCCCGACCGGCGCAACGACCTCGACTCGGCTCCGCACATGATGTCCTCGGTGGTGGTCAACCCCTACTTCGACTGGGGCGACGACCGGCGCCCCCGGACGGAGTACCACCACACGGTGCTCTACGAGGCCCACGTGAAGGGCCTGACCATGCGGCACCCGGGCCTCCCCGAGGAACTGCGCGGCACCTACGCGGCCCTCGCGCACCCGGCGCTCATCGAGCACCTCACCGAGCTGGGGGTGACCGCGCTGGAGCTGATGCCGGTGCACCAGTTCGTCAACGACCACCGCCTCGTGGACATGGGCCTGAACAACTACTGGGGCTACAACACGATCGGCTTCTTCGCCCCGCACAACGCGTACGCCTCCTGGGGCGACCGCGGCCAGCAGGTGCTGGAGTTCAAGTCGGCGGTGAAGGCGCTGCACGAGGCCGGGATCGAGGTCATCCTCGACGTGGTCTACAACCACACCGCCGAGGGCAACCACCTGGGCCCGACCCTGTCCTTCAAGGGCATCGACAACGCCTCGTACTACCGGCTGACCGACGACCCCCGGTACTACATGGACACCACGGGCACCGGGAACTCCCTGCTCATGCGCTCCCCGCACGTCCTCCAGATGATCATGGACTCGCTGCGGTACTGGGTCACCGAGATGCACGTCGACGGCTTCCGCTTCGACCTCGCCGCCACCCTGGCCCGGCAGTTCCACGAGGTGGACCGGCTGTCGTCGTTCTTCGACCTGGTGCAGCAGGATCCCGTGGTCTCGCAGGTGAAACTGATCGCCGAGCCGTGGGACGTGGGCGAGGGCGGCTACCAGGTGGGCAACTTCCCGCCGCTGTGGACCGAGTGGAACGGCAAGTACCGGGACACGGTGCGGGACCTGTGGCGCGGCGAGCAGCGCACGCTGGCGGAGTTCGCGTCCCGGCTGACCGGATCGTCCGACCTCTACCAGGACGACGGCCGCCGCCCGCTGGCCTCGATCAACTTCGTCACCTGCCACGACGGCTTCACCCTGCACGACATGGTGGCGTACAACGACAAGCGCAACCACGCCAACGGCGAGGACAACCGGGACGGCGAGAGCCACAACCGGTCCTGGAACTGCGGAGCCGAGGGCGACACCGACGACCCGGCGGTGCTGGAGCTGCGGGCGCGGCAGATGCGGAACTTCATCGCCACCCTGCTGCTCTCGCAGGGCGTGCCGATGATCAGCCACGGTGACGAGTTCGCCCGCACCCAGCGGGGCAACAACAACGCCTACTGCCAGGACAACGAGCTGGCGTGGGTGGCGTGGCCGGACGGCGACGGTGACGGCGACGTCACCGGTACCGGGCTGCTGGAGTTCACCCGCGCGATGGTGTGGCTGCGCAAGGACCACCCGGTCTTCCGCAGGCGGCGCTTCTTCCACGGGCGTCCTGTGGAAGGCACCCACGACGAGCTGTCGGACATCGCCTGGTTCACCCCCGAGGGTGCGGAGATGACCCAGCGGGACTGGAACTCGGCGCGGGCGTCGGCCCTCACGGTGTTCCTGAACGGCAACGCGATCTCCGAGCCCGGCGCGCGCGGGGAACGCATCTTCGACGACTCGTTCCTGCTGATGTTCAACGCCTCGCCCAAGCCGCTGGACTTCGTGGTGCCGGTCGACCACGGCCGCCAGTGGGAGGTGATCGTCGACACCGCCCGCACGGAGGGGGTTCCCTCGGCCACGGGCCCGAAGGTGCAGGCCGGGGACCGGCTGACCCTCGTGGACCGGAGCATGTGGCTTAATTCGACGCAACGCGAAGAACCTTACCAAGGCTTGACATACACCGGAAACGTCTGGAGACAGGCGCCCCCTTGTGGTCGGTGTACAGGTGGTGCATGGCTGTCGTCAGCTCGTGTCGTGAGATGTTGGGTTAAGTCCCGCAACGAGCGCAACCCT
>NZ_JBHYOB010000026.1:0-73118 GCF_042744565.1 Streptomyces sp. NPDC058812 | reverse complement strand
CAACCCCCCCCCCCCCCGACCCTGGTGGTGTGTGTTTTTGGGGGTTTTTTTTTATTACACCACCCCCCCCGGGGGGGGGGGGGCCCCCCGCGGGGGGGGGGGGGGGGGCCCCCCCCCCCCCCCCCGCGACCGGTGGAGGTACTGCCGGGGTCAGACCTCCAGCTCGTTCTCGATCCGGCGCAGTTGGTGGCGGGCCATCGCCAGGTTGGCGCGGCTCGCGTCGAGCACCAGATAGAGGAACAGCCCGTTGCCGCCACGGCCCTTGAGCAGGCGGATCATGTGGTACTGGGTGTTCAGGGTGATCAGGATGTCCTCGATCTCCTCCTTCAGACCGAGGTGCTCCATGGTGCGCAGCTTGGACCGCACGACGTCGGTGTTGCCGGCCGCGGCGACCTCCAGGTTGAAGTCCTTGCCGCCGCCCAGCGTGCCGAGGGCCATCCCGCTGGTGTAGTCGACGAGCGCGGCCGCGCTCGCTCCGTCGATCGAGCTGAGGCATTCCTTGAGCGAGGTCTCCAGGTTGGCCATGCGTGGGTTCCTTTCCGGACGTGATCGGTGCGTATTCGGTGGTGAACGGCAGTAATCGGTTGATCAGGTCGGCCGGCGTCGGCCGCCGGCCTGGGGGCTCGGTTGATGTGCCGGCCGCGGCGGGGTGCGCACCGGCAGGGTGCCGATGGGGCGGGCCGTTTCCCCGGCGGGGGTCGCGACGTGCTCGACGGCTTCCGCGGCCGGGGAACGGCCCCGGTCCTGGCCGATGTGGGCGACGACCAGCTCCCCGATCCGGGCGCCGCTGCGCCGGCCCTCCAGGTGCAGCCGGCCCACGTTGACCCGACCGTCGGAGAGCAGCGTGAGCACGGCGGCCGGACCGGCCGCGTAGGTGGCGACGTAGCCGTCGGCCCCGCGCAGCAGCAGCTCGCGGAACCCGCCGCGCGCCGTGGCGTCGGCCATGCGGTGCGCGACGCCGAGGGCGGCGGCGGTGAGCGCGGCGAGGCCCTCGGGTTCGGTGCCCGGTGCGTCGTGGGCCAGCACGAGCCCGTCGACGGTGGCCGCTAGCGATCCGGTCAACTGGGGTACGCGGTTGCGCAGTCGGTGCAGTTCGTCCAGGACGTCGCTCTCGACGGCCATGAGCAGTCTCCTTTCGGCACGCTGTCGACGCGCGCGTATCACAGGGCCTCCAAGGCGTCTCGAAGCCGTCGCAGCAGGGCCGTGTCCGGGTCGTCCCACACCACGTCGCGGGGGCCCGGGCGCGGCGCGACGGGGGCGGGAGCCGGCGGCGCTGCGGTGACGAGGCCGTCGGCGGCCAGGCGGCGCAGTTCGACGAGGGTGTGGTACGTGCGGCAGGCGAGCGCCGAGGCGATCTCCGCCGCGGTGCGGACGCCGTCGACCTGGGTGAGGGTCCGGCTGCGCCGCACCGGCAGGGCTGCCGCACCCGCGTCGGGCACCCGCGTGAGGGGGACGGTGTCGATGTCGGGGTCCGGCCAGATGCGGTCCAGCAGGGCACGCCTGCGTCCGCACTCGCGGACGACGACGTCCACCGGTACGGACCGGACCGCGCCGAGCCAGTGCACCGCGCCGGGCCGGAAGCGGTGTGCGCGCATGTCGTGGGCGAGGACGAAGTACGCGGCGTCGAACAGCGCGCCCAGGTGGCAGACCTCCAGCGCCCCGGCGGCGAGTCGGCCGCTGTGCACGAGCCGGTGTCCGACCCGGGCTTGCCTGCCGTCGCGGTCGACCGCGTCCCACCAGCCGTCGGGCGCGACGGCGCCGCTGCGGGTGAGCAGCGCTCCGAGATCCGGGGTGAAGGCGGACTCCACGTGTACGACCTGGCCAGCCGCGAGGTAGACGATGCCCCGTTCGCCCGACAGGGCACCGGTCGCCCCTTCGGCCGCGAGTGCGCCGAGAGCCGCCGACGTCGTCTCGTGCGTGGTCCAGGTGGTCGTCACCCTGGTCATCCGAGCACCAGGCGATCCGCCATCTCGGACAGCCGGATGCGGGCCAGGGCGAGGTTTCCGCCGTCGCGGTCCAGCCACAGGTGGAGGAAGACGGTGCTGTCGAACGGCGTGCTGACGAACCTGAGCAGGTGGTAGGCGTCGGCGGTGGTGGCGATCAGGTCCTCGACCGGCGGTTCCTTGTCGGGCGCGACGGTGGGACCGGCGGCGTCGGCGGCGGACGCGTCCGCCACTGCCAGGGAGCCGCTCTCCGCGACGTGCCGGGCCAGTTCCGCGGTCTCCGCCGCGGTCGCCTCCCAGTCGCCGCCCGGCGCCTCGCCGACGGCGCCCAGGGCGAGCCCGCTGATCCAGTCGACCAGCGACGCGCCCCGTGCGCCGGGCAGCCGCATGGCTTCCAGCAGGCTCTCGTCGATTCCGGGCACGCCGGATCCCCTCTCCCCGCACGGCTGTACCGCGAACGTGACGCCGAGACTACGGAAAGTGCACGCATCTGGTGAGCGCTTTGGCATTTTCCAGAGGAACGTGCGCGCGCACCGGCATACTGCGCTATTTCGACCGTCCCAAGGCCTGTTTGGGCGAGGGGTGGCGCGGGCAGGCCCGCCCCTTCGCGGATGGCGGGCGGGACCTGTCCGCGCCGACCATTGTGAGGACGGCGCGCCGTCTTGGACCACGAGTGAACGACGCGGTTTCGGGTGGCGGCCGCACACCCGGCGCGCTTCCCGCGCACGGGGGCGTGGGTAGGCCGAGACGGGCAACCCGGGGCCCATGGCCCGACTGCATCTTCCCCGTCGCGGGAAGCACCCGAAGGACGACACCACGGACGAGACGGCGCCCAAGGACTACGGTCCGGGCTCCTCCACCGAGCGCGCCGCTCCCGACTCCCCCACCGAGCTGCCGAAACGCTCGTGGTCCTCGCTGCTGCGGCGCGTGGTCGCCGAGTTCAAGGACGACGAGCTGACCGACCGCGCCGCAGCTCTCACCTACTACGGGATTCTGTCGCTGTTCCCGGCCCTGCTCGTACTGGTCTCCCTGCTGGGGATCGCCGGGCAGTCCGTCACCCAGGAGGTGCTCGACAACATCCAGAAGCTGGCGCCCGGGGCCGCACGGGACGTCATCACCAACGCGGTGGAGCAGTTGCAGGCCAAGGCCGGTCTGGGCTCCGTGCTGGCGGTGGTCGGCCTGGTCGGTGCCGTCTGGTCGGCGTCCGGCTATGTGGCCGCGTTCATCCGCTCGGCCAACGCGGTCTACGACATGCCCGAAGGGCGCCCGGTGTGGAAGGTGCTGCCGTTGCGGGTGGCCCTGACCGTGGTGCTGCTGGTGCTCGCCGTGGTCAGCGCGCTGATCGTCGTGTTCACCGGCGGGCTGGCCCAGCAGCTGGGCACCGCGCTCGGCGTCGGCGACACCGCTCTGACGGTGTGGTCGATCGCCAAGTGGCCGGTGCTGGTCGTACTCGTCACGTTCATGATCGCGATCCTGTACTGGGCCACCCCGAACGCCCGGGTCAAGGGCTTCAAGTGGATTTCGCCGGGCAGCGTCGTCGCCCTGCTGATCTGGCTGGTCGCCTCGGCCGGCTTCGCGTTCTACGTGGCCAATTTCGGCTCGTACAACAAGACGTACGGCACTCTGGCCGGTGTCATCATCTTCCTGGTGTGGCTGTGGGTGACGAACCTGGCCATTCTGCTCGGCCTCGAGTTCGACGCCGAACTGGCCCGGCAGCGTGTCATCGACGGCGGCCACCCGCCCGACGACGAGCCGTACGTGGAGCCGCGCGACACCCGGGCCTGGGACGATACGGACCGGCGGCGCGCGGCACCGGGGGAGTGACTACGGGAGGATCGAGTCGACGTACCCTCCGTCGACGCGGACGGCCGCGCCGGTCGTGGCGGACGCCTGGGGCGAGCTCAGGTACACCACGAGGTTGGCGATCTCCTCGGGCTCGATCAGCCGCTGGAGCAGCGACTGCGGGCGGTGCTCGCGCATGAAGGCGCGCTGTGCCTCGTCCCAGGGCAGCTCGCGGTCGACCAGCTGGTACACGAAGTCCTCGACGCCCTCGGTGTGGGTGGGCCCGGCGATGACGGAGTTCACCGTGACGCCGCTGCCCGCCGCCTCCTTGGCGAAGCCGCGGCTCACCGCGAGCAGTGCCGTTTTGGAAACCCCGTAGTGGATCATCTCGGCCGGGACGACGACGGCCGAGTCACTCGCGATGTACAGCACCCGGCCCCAGCCGCGTTCCCTCATCCGGGGGAGATGGGCGCGCGTCAGCCTGACGCCCGCGAGGACGTTGATCTCGAAGTAGCGGCGCCACTCGTCGTCGCTGATCTCCAGCGCGGGCACCGCGCCGAACACGCCGAGGTTGTTCACGTCGGGCAGCGTCTCCGAGGCCCGCTCCGCGCCCTCCGCGGTGCCGAGGTCGGCCGCGACCGGCACGAACGCCCCGTCCGGCACCTCGGCGCGCAGTTTCCCGACGCTCTCCTCCAGGCGGCCGGCGTCGCGTCCGTTGACGCCCACGGTGGCGCCGGCCCGGGCCAGCCCGGCGGCGATCGCCGCTCCGATGCCCTGCGAGGAGCCGGTCACCAGCGCGGTTCGTCCGCCGAGGTCGAGGTTCATCGGTCGCTCCTTCTCGTGCCGTACGGTCGGTCGCCGTGCTCCTGTCCACCCTCGCCCATGGCGCACCTCGTACGCCGCCCACCGCACCGCGAACGGTGCCGCGACCCGCCCGCCCGGCGGACCCCCGGGTGCTCTCCGCTGACCTGCGGCGACGATACTTGCGTGTGTCCGTGCCCCCGCTTCTGCCTCCCGATGGACTCATGCCGACCTCTGCCACCGCCCGCCCCACGACTCCGCCCACGGTGTGGCCCGCTCGCGGCCGCCACGTCGGATCCGCGGCGGAGGACACCGTCCGGCACACCCTGCAGCGGCTGAAGGACAGCCGCGTCATCGACGACTTCCTGGAACTGCCCGCCGAGGAGCAGCCGGACGACGAGGCCACCGGCCGCCGGATCTTCGAGGCGCGCTGGAAGGCCGCGGGGGCCGTCACCGTGCGGGCCAGACTGCTCCTGGCGCCCGGTTCGGCCGGCGGGCAGGAGTGGACCCTGCTCGCGGAGGCCGAGGAGGCCTGGGACAACGCCTGGCCCTCCCCCGCCACGATGTTCTGGCCCGACGACCCGGACGTCACCTGGGACCGCGACGCCGCCACAGGACTGCGGCTGCGGGGCATCAACACCCTGCCCGACGATGACAAGACCCTGCGCCGCCTGCTCAAGGAGGCCGGGCGCAGCCCGTGGAACATCCACGTCGTCGTGCACGAGGCGATGACCCCCGACCATCGCGGCCGGGTGCCGCTGGCGGACCGGTTGCCTCCCGGCCTGCGGCACCGCGTGGTCGAGCACCGCGCCGCGCCGCAGCAACTTCGGGTGGTCAACTGGGCCCTGGAGGACTTCGGCGTCCAGGTGCCGCGCGGCGGCGCCGTGGTGCTGCCCGGCATCCCGGCCCCGTCCGGTTACGACGCCCCGGACTTCTCCGTCCGCACCGTCTTCCTGGACGGCTCCGAGCCCACCGCCCTGATCGCGGCGGTGACGTCCTTCGCCGCGCTGCCGAGGCCGCTGCCGGACGGCGCGGAGGAGGCCCTCACCGCGCTGCGGGAGGACTGGCGACTGCTGACCATGGCAGAGGAACTGGACCGCGAACGCAAGCTGGTGGCCATGTACGCCGAGGCACTGGAGGCCATGACGCAGTCCCGGGACCTGTACCGGGAGGCGGCCGAACGCGCGGCCGAGGCCCTGGCGGCGTACCGGGAGTCCGCCGCGACCGCCCCCGCCGGCCCCCCGCCTGCCGAGGCTCCCCAGGGGTCGCCGCTGCGGAGTCTGACCCGCACGCTGGAACGGTTCAGAGGCTCGGGCCGGACACCGCGTGCCGAGGCCGACCACCGGGACACCACCCGGCCGCCCGCCGGACGCGACGACTGACCGCCGCCGGGCCCGGCGACCGACGACGACCGGACCGCCGGCCGGCCGAGGCTGCGCCCGGTCGGAGCGGGACGCGGTCCGTTGTCGGGGCCCAGGGCGCGCGCCCTTCGCTCTCGGTGAGCGGTGAGTGGTGGGCGCCGGGCGTCGGGCGTCGCGCGTCGGCGCGGGCGTGGCGCTCGTCGCTCCGGCCCATCGGGACCGGGCGGCCCGGGAGGCCGTCGAGGGCGGCGCGGACCGCGCTCGGCCTCGCCCCCGAGGGGCGGACGACTGCCCGCCGGGGCCTTGCGGGCGTCCCGCGTCACGTGGGCCGGACGTGTGCGGTCCTCGGGGCCGTGGTCATGGCGCCACCCCGGGGCCGGCCCGGCGGCGGCTCGCCGACTGAGGGCACCCTCACGTGTCAGCCGGCCCGACGTGGATACGCGGACGGCACAGCAGCACGGCCCGTCCCGGAAGGTCATCGACGCCATGGACAGCCAGCACGAGGGCACCGCCCCCGCTCCCCCACCTCAGACGTCCCGATCGGAGACCACGCTCCGCGTCAACGGCAAACCGCACACTCTCAGCGTCGACCACCGCCGGATCCTGCTGGACCTTCTGAGGGAGGATCTCGGGCTCACGGGCGCCAAGAAGGGCTGCGACCACGGGCAGTGCGGCGCCTGCACGGTCCTGGTGGACGGGCGGCGGGTCAACAGCTGCCTGCTGTTCGCCGTCGCCCTGGACGGCTGCGAGATCACCACCGTGGAGGGCCTCGCCGGGGACGGGGAGGAACTGCATCCGATGCAGCGGGCGTTCCTGGAGCGCGACGCCTTCCAGTGCGGGTACTGCACGCCGGGCCAGATCTGCTCGGCGGTCGGCGTGCTCGCCGAGGCCGCGGCCGGACACCCGTCCCACGTCACCGACCCGGCGACACCCTCCGGTGAGCCCGTTCCGCTGGTCCGGGAAGAGATCCGCGAGCGGCTGAGCGGAAACATCTGCCGGTGCGGTGCGTATCCGCGCATCGCCGACGCCGTCGAGGACGTGATCCCGTGAAGCCCTTCGCCTACGTACGGGCCGGCAGCGTCGAGGAGGCCACCGACGCGTTCGCCGCCCACCCCGGCGCCCGCTACCTCGGCGGCGGCACCAACCTGGTCGACCTGATGAAGCTCGGCGTGGAGACGCCCGCCGCGCTCGTCGACGTCACCCGCCTCCCGCTGGACGCGGTGGAGGAACTGTCCGACGGTGCGCTGCGGGTCGGCGCGATGGTGCGCAACAGCGACCTCGCGGCCCACCCCGCCGTCCGCGACCGCTACCCCGCGCTGTCCCAGGCCCTGCTGGCGGGCGCCTCGGGACAGCTGCGCAACGCCGCCACCACGGGCGGCAACCTGCTGCAGCGCACCCGCTGCCCCTACTTCCAGGACCTGTCCAAGCCCTGCAACAAGCGGGAGCCCGGCACCGGCTGCGGCGCGCTGGAGGGCGTGCACCGCGACCACGCGGTGCTCGGCCACTCCGAGCAGTGCATCGCCACCCACCCCTCGGACATGGCGGTGGCGCTCGCCGCCCTGGACGCGCGCGTGGAGCTGCACGGCCCCGAGGGAACGCGCAGTGTGCCCGCCGCCGACTTCCACCGGCTGCCGGGCCTGCACCCGGAGCGGGACACGGAGATACACCCCGGCGAGCTGATCACCTCAGTGGTGCTGCCGTCCGCCACAGCCGGGCTGCCCTCGGCGTACCGCAAGGCCCGCGACCGGGCGTCGTACGCCTTCGCCCTGGCCTCCGTCGCCGCCGTGCTGCACCTGGAGGACGGCGTGGTGGAACGCGCCGGGATCGCCTTCGGGGCGCTGGCGCACCGGCCCTGGCGGGCGCGGCGGGCCGAGGACGCGCTGGTGGGCGCGGCGCCCACCACGGCGGCGTTCGAGCACGCCGTCGACCTGGAGCTGGCCGCCGCCGAGCCGCTGCGGGACAACGCCTACAAGGTGCCGCTGGCCCGCCGGCTGGCCCTGGACGTACTGGGCCGGCTCGCCCCGCCGGCCACGACCTGAACCCGGCGTCCACGAGGAGGACTCCATGACCGGCACCGAGACCGTCCTGGGCGCTCCAGTCGAGCGCCGGGAGGGGCGGGAGAAGGTCACCGGCACCGCCCGGTACGCCGCCGAGTACACAGCCCACGGCCGCGCCCAGGCCTGGCCCGTCCCGGCGGCGGTCGCGCGGGGACGGGTGACCGGCGTCGACCCCGCCCCCGCACTCGCCATGCCCGGCGTACTCGCGGTGCTCACGCACGAGAACGCGCCCCGGCTCGGGGACCCGGACGACCCCACCCTGGCCCTGCTGCAGAGCCCGCACGTCCCGCACCGGGGCTGGTTCGTCGGCCTGGTGGTGGCCGAGACGCTGGAGGCGGCGCGGGCCGGTGCCGCCGCCGTCCGTGTCACGTACGAGGCCGAGGACCACGACGTGACCCTCACCGCCTCGCACCCGGAGGCGTACGTCCCCGAGTCGGCCAACGGCGGCTTCCCGGCCGTCACCGGATACGGCGACCCCGAGGGCGCCTTCGCCTCGTCGGCGACGCGCGTCGACGTCGAGTACCGGATACCGCCGCTGCACAACCACCCGATGGAGCCGCACACCAGCACGGCGCGGTGGGACGGCGACCGGCTGACCGTGCACTCCTCCAGCCAGGGCACCAGCGCCGTGCGCACGGAACTCGCCCGGATGTTCGAGGTGCCCGAGGACCGGATCACGGTGCTCGCCGAGCACGTGGGCGGCGGCTTCGGGTCGAAGGGCACGCCCCGCCCCGACGTGGTGCTGGCCGCGATGGCGGCGCGCGAGACCGGCAGGCCGGTCACCGTCGCGCTGCCGCGCCGCTACCTGCCCGCCGTCGTGGGCCACCGCGCGCCGACCCTGCACCGGCTGCGCCTCGGCGCCGACGCAGGCGGCCGGCTCACCTCCCTCACGCACGAGGTGACGACGCACACCTCCCGGGTGAAGGAGTTCGTGGAACAGGCGGCGGTCCCGGCGCGCGTCATGTACGCCGCCCCCGCCCTGCGCACGCTCCACCGAGTGGTGCGGCTCGATGTGCCCACGCCGTCCTGGATGCGCGCCCCCGGCGAGTGCCCCGGCATGTACGCGCTGGAGTCCGCGGTGGACGAACTGGCCGTCGAACTCGGCATGGACCCGGTGGAGCTGCGGATCCGCAACGAGCCGGAGACCGAGCCCGACAGCGGCAAGCCGTTCAGCAGCAGGCATCTGGTGGAGTGCCTGCGCGAGGGTGCCCGCCGATTCGGGTGGGAGGGCCGCGATCCGCGCCCGCGTTCCAGCGGTGCCGGACCGCTGCTCATCGGCAGCGGGGTGGCCGCGGCCACGTATCCAGTCCTGGTCTCGCCGTGCGCGGCGTCCGCGCGGGCCCTGCCCGACGGCGGTTTCCTGGTGCGCGTCAACGCGACCGACATCGGCACGGGCGCCCGGACGGTCTGCGCCCAGGTCGCGGCCGACGCCCTCGGCGTCCCGCTGGACCGGGTCCGTATCGAGGTCGCCGACAGCGACATCGGTTTCGCGCCGATGGCCGGCGGCTCCTCGGGCACCGCCTCCTGGGGGTGGGCCGTGCACGAGGCGTGCGTGCGGCTGACCGGCCGGCTGGCCGAGCACTCGGGGCCGCTGCCCGGCGAGGGCATCGCGGCCGACGCCGACACCTCCGGTACCGCCGACGCCGAGAGCCCCTACGCACGCCACGCGTTCGGCGCGCACTTCGCCGAGGTGAGCGTGGACACGGTCACCGGGGAGGTACGCGTGACGCGGCTCCTCGGCGTCTTCGCGGCGGGGCGCGTCCTCAACGCCCGTACGGCCCGCTCTCAGTTCATCGGGGGCATGACGATGGGCCTGGGCATGGCGCTGACCGAGGACAGCACGGTGGACCCGGCGTTCGGCGACTTCACCGAGTCCGACCTGGCCTCGTACCACGTGCCCGCGCACGCGGACGTGGCGGCGGTGGAGGCGCACTGGGTCGACGAGGAGGACGCCCACCTCAACCCCATGGGCAGCAAGGGGATCGGCGAGATCGGTATCGTCGGCTCGGCCGCGGCCATCGGCAACGCGGTCCACCACGCCACGGGCATCCGCTTCCGGGAACTCCCGCTCACCCCGGACCGGGTGCTCACCGGCCTGCTCGAACACGGGCATCCCGCAGGCATGCTGGGAACGTGAGCGCGGCACGTGGTCCGCGCCGGATGTCCGGGGCGGACCACGTGCCGCGTGAGGCGGGCCGGGCGGTCAGTCCGCGGCGCGGCTCGCTCCGGCCATCGGGCGGGCCGACCAGCGCCTTGCGGGCGCCTGCGAGGCCACCCGTACGCACAGCGCCACGAGCGCGACCAGCGACGCCAGTACGGCGACCGCGACGGCGATCCAGGTGGGCGCCAGGGTGAGGTCCACCGCCGGGGACACCCGGGCCGACGGGGTCACGCTGCCGTAGAGCTTGGCCGCGGCCAGCGCCGCCGGTCCCACGACCGCCGCGGCGAGCAGCGGCACGGCGGGCCGCACGGTGAGCAGCAGGGCCAGCACCAGGCAGAGCGCCGACAGGCCGAGGGCGACCCCGTAGGCGCGGGCGGAGGCGTCGCCCTGGTGCAGCGGGAAGTAGGCCACGCCGCACCCGGCCAGGGCGGCGACGGTGAGCCAGGTCGGCCAGGCCGCTCCCCGGGCGGACCGGCGCGCCGCGCGGTCGCGGTCACGGGACGCGCGGTCCCGGTCGTGCGACTCGGGGTCCTGCTCGCGCTCGCGCGACGCGCGCTCCTGGTCCCGGTCACGTCCCCGGCGGCCCAGGCGCGGTGTCCTGCGGCGTTCGCGACCGCGGCGGTCCGCGGCGGCGAAGGCGCCGGCCGGTCCGGCCGGACGGTCGTCGGGGCCCGGTTCGCCGTCGTCGCCGGTCCCGTCCAGTGCCGCCCGCAGGTGCCGGGCGTCGGGGCGGTCCGGGCGTACCCGCCCGTCCTCGGCCAGCCGGCCGATCAGCTCGACCAGTTCCTCGACGGGCCGGCCGGTGGCGGCGGCCCGTACGGCCTCCTGGCCGCAGTGCGGCTCCAGGGGTGTGCGGTGCAGCAGTTCCATCAGCCGGGTGACGTCCTCGACCGAACGGCACTCCGCCGCGGCCCGGATCGCCTCGTCCGCGCTGTCCGAATGGCGCGGGGGCCGGGTCAGCAGGCCGACCAGCCGGGTGACGTCCTCCACGGAGCGGTTCACGCCGACCGCGCGCAGGGCGTCGATCGTGGCCTGCGCGTACTGGGGGGACCGCTCCAGCATGGTGATCAGGTCGACGACCTCCTCCAGCGGCCGGTCGGCCACGGCGGCACGCACCAGGTCGCCGACGGGATCGCCGTACTCGCGCACCGCTCCGTCGTGGGTGGCGGGATCCTGGGCGAAGGGCTCCTGGACGAAGGGCTCCTGCGGGACGGGTGCGGGTTCGTGAGGGGGGGGTGCTGGTTCCTGGAGGACGGACGGCTGGGGTGCGGACGGCTGGGGTGCGGGCGACTGAGGAGCGGGCGAACGGGCGGCCGAGGGGTGGACGGTTGACGCATCGGCGTCGGCTTGCGCGGCCGGCGGACGCACCGGGTGCGTGCCGGTGGCCGTGGTCGTCTCCCCGGTGGGCAGGTCCACGGCGGATATGGCGTACTCGGGCGAACGAGGTGATGAAGAGCCGGTAGTCATGATCTCTCCGTGTGGTGGGGGTGCGGCCGCCCTGCGTCCCCGACATGCGACTCGCGCTCTGTGCTGACCATTACTAAGCACGTCCACCGCACCGTGCCACTGGAGTGGGCCACAGGGATGAGAGACCCTCGCGTGCGGACTTGTCGCCGCCCCGAGCGGGAATCCGGGGAGAGAAGGCGTGTGCCGCGCAGCACGAGCACGCACCATGAGGAGGGGCGGGTGGATACGACCACAGTGGTGATCGTCGCGGCGGTGTCGCTCGCGGCGGTCGTCCTCGCGACGGCGGTCGGCGTCCTGGTGCGGCTGGTCCGCACCCGACGGGATCTCAGACGGGCCGGACTCCCCACCGGTCCGAGGTGGGTCTTCTGGGGCGCCGTCCTCTACTTGGTACTGCCGACCGACCTGGTGCCCGATCCCGTCTACCTGGACGACATCGGTGTACTGCTGCTCGCTCTGCGCTCGGCGCGCGGCTCTCTCGCCGGGCGGCGGGGCGCCGCGGACCGACGGGAAGGCGCCGGCCCGCCTCATGACTACGCTGCGTAAGGAAACCAATCACCCGTTCGATTCGTATAAGTCTCTGGAAGCCGAAGGCAGTCGGCGGACCAGGCGACGGCTCAAGGAACCATCGCCTGCTCGGCGCAGCACCGACCAGGGAGAGACGATGAAACCGTTCGCCCTCAACTACGCACGTCCGGCGGTGGAGTTGGAAGTCACGACTCCGTACGTCTACGACTCCGGGCTGCAGTTGAACGTACTTCGGGACGGGCGGGCGGCCGCCTGTGACCACGCACTGCTGAGAGAACTGGGGACCACGACCTCCACCGCGGGGTCGAAGACTCACTTCGACGACTGAACACGGGCCGTCGAGAATGACCGTCTTGATCCTGACCTGTGAAGAGGACGTCACCGCGGACATGGTGGTCGTGCACCTGAACGCGTCGGGAGTCCCGGTGGTCCGCCTGGACCCCGCCGATCTGACCGACTCCGTCGCGCTCTCCGGTGAGTTCGTGCACGGCTCCTTCCGGGGCCATCTGTCCTCGGGGGGCCGTCTGGTGAGCATCGGCGGACTGCGGTCCGTCTGGGTGCGCAGGCCGGGCGGCGCGGCCACGCGGGCCGCCGAGCCCTCCGCGTGGCTGACCGAGGAGTCCGGGCAGGCGCTCTACGGCATGCTCCGCGGCTCTGGGGCGCGCTGGATGAACCAGCCCGACGCGGCGCACCGGGCCCGGTACAAGCCCTGGCAGCTGCGTCTCGCCCAGCAGTGCGGGCTGCCCGTGCCGGCCACGCTGATCACGACGTTTCCACGGGCGGCACGCGAGTTCGCCGAGCGCTACCCGGACCTGGTGGTCAAGCCCGTCTCGGGCGCCCATCCGCAGGACCCGCCCCTGGCGGTGCCGACCAGCAGGGTTCCGCCCGAGGCCGACTTCTCCGCCGTCGCCCACGGCCCGACCCTGCTGCAGCGCCGGGTCGCCAAGCGCGCCGACGTCCGCCTCACGGTCGTCGGCGACGAGTTGCTGGCCGCGCGGAAGACGACCCTCGCGGGCTCGGACCCCGACGAGGTGGACGTCCGCTTCACGGCGTCCGCCGAGCCGTGGCGGCCCACCGAGGTGCCGCCGCGCGTCGCCGAGTCGGTCCGCGCCTACCTCCGCACGGCGGGACTGGCCTACGGTGCCCTCGACTTCGCCGAGGACGGCGACGGAACCTGGTGGTTCCTGGAGTGCAACCAGTCGGGGCAGTTCGGCTTCGTCGAGGTGGACACGGGCCAGCCGATCGCCCGCACCATCGCCGAGTGGCTGGCCCGGCCCGGGCCCGGGCCCGAGGACCCGGTGGACGCGGGCGGCCCCGGCACGTCGGTCGTCGGGTGAGGTGCGACGCGCCCGCGTGGCCGGCCCTCAGTGCGGGCGTGGGCCGGGCAGCAGGGCGGTGCGTTGCCAGCCGGCGCCCGGGGACGGCTGCCGTTCGGCGCCGGGCAGGTGGCCGGGTGAGCGCAGCGGGCGCATGACAACCTCCAGCTCCCTGCTCACACGCTCGGCGTCCCGCCGCACCTGCTCGGGGACGTCACCGCGTTCGGCGACGAGTCGGTCGTAGATGGGGGAATCCTGGAACACCCGTCAACGCGCCTTTCGTGTCGTCCGCCTCCGTACGGAGGCGCGACTGAGCAGTCTAGGTCCTGTCGTCAAATTCCCGCCGTTCGCCCGGAGGGCGGGCCGGTGGTGCGCATTCCACCCACGAGGTGACGGCGGCTCACGCGCCGGTCGTGGAGCCGGGCCGGACGATCATGAGGACCGTGACCGTGGCCCACAGCAGGTTGAACAGGCCGGTGAACATGGCGAGCCGGGCGGTACGGGCGCGCTCGACGGGCTGCCGGTCGGTCAGCTGCTCCAGGAGTTCCTCCTGGCGGGGCAGGACGAAGGCGATCAGGAGGCCGGCGGCGGCCGCGGTGAGCGTGATGGACGTGATGAGCCACGCGTCCCCCAGGACACCCATCGCCGCGGCGGTGGCGAAGCCGAGGACCGGCACCGCGATGCCGAGGCCGGCGTAGACCCGGCAGATGCGGTGCAGCAACCGGACGGTGCCCACGTCCCCGGCGTCGGTTCCGCCCCCGGCCGCCGCGGGCACCGGCACCACCGCCCGTCGGGCGGCCGGCGGGAACATGCTGGCCGCGACGGTGACGGGCCCGATGGTGATGATGGCGGCCAGGACGTGGAGGGACAGCAGGATCTTGGTCATCGGTCGGGGCTCCGGAAGGCAGTTCGGTCGATGCGGTAGGAGTCACGCTAGAAAGACGGCGGGTGATCGCACAGAGGCTGAAACGACAGCTTCCAACGGAATCTCGCCAACGCCTTCACCAGGAGGGATCCGGCAGACAGGGCGCAGCGAGGGCTGTGCGCGGGGTTCTGCCCCCGGCGGGAATCCGCCTATCGTGGCGGCCATGCACTCGGTGGCGATCCTGGTCCTCGACGACGTGGTGCCGTTCGACATGGCGGCGCCCATGCAGGCGTTCGACTGGACGCGACTGCCCGACGGGCGCAGCCCGTACCGGGTCCGACTGTGCGCGGAGTCGCCCGAGGTGCGCACGGACGGGCTCGCCCTCCGTATCGACCGGGGCCTGGAGGCGCTGGAGTCCGCCGACACGATCATCGTGCCGGGCCGCTCCGAGGAGCACGGTCCGCCCTCGGAACACGTGCTCGCGGCGCTGCGGCGGGCGGCCGGTGCCGGAACGCGGATCGCGTCGGTGTGCGTGGGCGCCTTCGTCCTCGCGGAGGCCGGGCTGCTGGACGGGCTGCGGGCCACCACCCACTGGATCGCCGCGGCGGAACTGGCCCGCCGCTACCCGCGCGTGGAGGTGCGGCCGGACGTGCTCTACGTCGACAACGGGCAGATCCTCACCTCTGCGGGCGCCGCCGCCGGTCTGGACATGTGCCTGCACATGATCCGCCGCGATCTGGGTTCGGCCGTCGCCGCGCACGCCGCCCGGATGTGTGTCGTACCGCTGGAGCGGGAGGGCGGCCAGGCCCAGTTCATCGTGCACGAGCACCCGCCCGTGCCGCGGGGCTCGGACCTGGAGCCGCTGCTGGAGTGGATCGAGGACAACCTGGCCGGGGAGGTCACCCTCGGCGCGATGGCGGCGCGCGCGGGCATGAGCGAACGCACCTTCAGCCGGCGGTTCCGGGAACAGACCGGCACCACACCGCTGCAGTGGCTGCTGCGGGCGCGGGTGCGGCGTGCCCAGTACCTGCTGGAGAACGGCGACCACTCGATCGAACGGATCGCGCGACAGGCCGGGTTCGGCTCCCCCACTGCCTTCCGGGAACGGTTCCGCCGGGTGGTCGGCACCACTCCGTACGCCTATCGCGCGGCGTTCCACGGGAAGCCGGCCGCGCCGGCGGGCCCCGCGTAGGGCCCGCCTCGCGGATCGTCCCGGCGCTTTCGGTCCGAGGCGGGCCCCTGACGTGACGGTGTCACACGGCCAGCGACAGGCCGCTCTCCCCGTCGGGGTCCGCCGCGCGGACGGCGTCCGGAGCCCGTCCCTTGGCGAGCAGCAGCGCGTCCGCCTTGGCCACCGCGTCGTGAATGCTGGTCGTCGCCGTCATCACGCACAGCGTGTAGCTGACGTCCGCCAGCTCCCGCGCCGTCGCCGGCCTTGCCCTCTCCGCCTGAGCGATCCGCAGTGCCGCGTACCGCGTCAGCAACTCCCTGACGACCTTCGGGTCCGGTTCGAGCACGAAGCGCCCCTCTCTCGAGTTTCGCTGCGTATGCCCGAACCCGGCCGAAGCAATCACACCGTGCGTGCCCCTGCTCGCAATTGACGAGAATCCATCGCTTCGTGTCCGACCATCATCGCGAGTGGGCGACGACTTGGTCGAAAAGGGGACTGAACGAGCTTGGGCGCCCCGCCCGTTCGCACGTCACTCACCGCGCACCGAGCTCCCGCTCCAGCACCTCCCGAAACCCGTGCGGCGGACGGCCGGTGACGCGCCGAACGGTGTCGGTGGTGCGGTCCTCGGCCCCCAGGGCGATGGCGCGGTCCATGTCGGCCAGCATCGCGGCGAACTCCGGCGGCACCATTGTCGCCAGGCGGTCGCGCAACTGCTCGTGGGTCAGGCGCCGGTGGACCACGGGTCGGCCGCCGGCCCGGGTGAGGATCGCGGCGATGTCGTCGTAGTCGAGGGCCTCGGGACCGGTGAGGATCAGGTCCTCACGGGGGGCGTGGTCGTCGGTGAGGGCGCGCACGGCGACGGCGGCGATGTCGTCGGCGTCGACGAAGCCCACGCGGCCGCTCCCGGCGGCGGTCAGGATGGTGCCGTCCTCCCGGACGCTGACGGCGTGGGCGTGGCTACCGGTGAAGTTCTGCATGAACCAGGAGGGCCGCAGCACCGCCCACTCCTCGAACAGGCCGGGGAGCGCGCGGTGCACCGCGCCCACCGCCGGGCCGCCCTCGGGGACGGCCGAGGAGCTGAGCAGCACCGCACGCCGCACGCCCGCGGCACGGGCCCTTCGCAGGAAGGGCAGCATGACCGCGGCCGGGTCCGAGTCACCCGGCGGCGGAACGAGGTAGACGCGGTCGGCGCCGTCGAGCGCCGCGTCGTGCGTGGCGGTGTCGTGCCAGTCGAAACGGACCGGTTCCGCGCCCGGCAGCGGGGTCGCGCGCCGGCTCGCGGCCTTCACACGGTGGCCCGCGGCGATCAGTTGGCCGGCGGTGCGGCTGCCCGTCGTGCCGGTGGCTCCGACGACCAGCGTGGTCCCGGTGGCGGTCATCGGCCGCTCCCGGTGAAGTCGGTGCCGGGTTCCTGGAGGGCGAGCGGGTTCCAGTAGTCGCGATAGGAGGTGAACCGCCCGTCCTCGACGGTCACGACGGCGATGTACGTCATGTCGAAGGGCGCGCCGGTCTTCACCACCCGGCCCACGCCGCGCATCTCCACCACGACGGTCCGCGGGTCGGTGGTCTCGTGGATCCGCAGGCCGGGGAAGTCGTGCAGGTCGATGTGGTCGGGATAGGGGCGCATGTAGGCGGCGACGGCCTCCCTGCCCTCCAGCCGCCGGGGCCGGCCCTCGGGGGCGAAGGGGAATTCCATGACTCCGTCGTCGGCCCACAGGCCGACCCAGGCGTCGATGTCCTTGTTCAGCAGCAGCCCCAGGCCGTGGCGGTACAGGTCCGCCGCCGGGGCGGGCACGGTGGGTGGGGTGGGCGTGGGCATGAGTGGGTGCTCCTCGTCGCATAGAATGCGGACCGCAAGTCCGCTTCAAACGATACGGACCGGTGGTCCGCTTTGCAACACGCCCTTCGGTCCACCGACGCGCACCGCCGGCCACCCACATGCACCGACACACACCCGACACCCACCGAGCCTGCGACGGAGGAGACCCCGTGACCGAGCGCAAGCCCCGCAAGGACGCGGCCCGCAACCGGGCGGCCGTGCTCGCGGCCGCCGACACCCTGTTCGTCCGCTGCGAGCACCCGGACGACGTGACCATGGCGGACGTCGCGGCGGCGGCCGGCGTCGGCAAGGGGACGCTCTTCCGGGCCTTCGGCGACCGGACCGGACTGATCAAGGCGCTGTACGAGGCACGGCTGGAGCCGATCGAGGAGGCCGTCACGACGGGGCCGCCACCGCTGGGCCCCGGCGCTCCCCCGCCGCAGCGCGTCCCCGCCGTGCTCGACGCGCTCCTGTGCTTCAAACTCGACAACCGCCGCCTCGCGCTGGCCCTGGAGGGCGCCGGCAGCGACAGTCCCTACGGGGCGGAGCACTACGGACGCTGGCACACCCTCCTGCGCACCATGCTGGAGCAGGTTCCCGGCCTCGCCGACGGCGACTTCGCCGCCCACGCGCTGCTCGCCGCCGTCCGGGCCGACCTGGTCGAGCACCTGGCCGGCCCGGAGGGCGTGCCGCCCGAGCGGATGCGGGCCCAACTGGCGGACTTCACCGGCCAGGTACTGGGCGCCGCCCCGGCCGGGGCCTGACGTCCGGGCACGGACCGCCGGGCCCCGGTCAGGCGGCCTGGCCGCTGTGCAGTGCCGCGTACGCCCCTCCCCTGCCCAGCAGTTCCTCGTGGGTTCCGGCCTCCTGGATCCGGCCCTCACCCATCACCACGATCCGGTCCGCGCCCCGCACGGTGGACAGCCGGTGCGCGACGACGAACGTGGTGCGCCCGCGCAGGAGCCTGGCCAGCGCCTGCTGGACGAGCGCCTCCGAGCGGGTGTCCAGCGCCGAGGTGGCCTCGTCCAGGATGAGCACCCTGGGGTCCCGGATCAGGGCGCGGGCGATGGCCAGGCGCTGGCGCTGGCCACCGGAGAGCCGTGCCCCGTGCTCCCCGACGAGGGTGTCGAGGCCCTGCGGCAGCCGGTCGACGAACTCCAGCGCGTTGGCGTCGCGCAGGGCCGCACGCACCGCCTCCTCGTCGGCGTCGTCCATGCCGTAGGCGACGTTCTCCCGGATCGTGCCGTCGAAGAGGATGGACTCCTGCGGCACCACCGAGACGAAGCGCCGATACGTGCGCAGGTCGAGGGTGTTCATGTCGGTGCCGTCGAGCAGCAGCCGGCCCGCGGTCGGCCGCAGGAAGCCGATGACCAGGTTGAGGACGGTGGACTTGCCGGCGCCGGACGCGCCCACCAGCGCGATGGTCTCGCCGGGTCGGACCGCGAGCGTGAAGTCGCTGACCGCGGGCCGCCCGTCGCTCTCGTAGAGGTGCCCGACGCCCTCGAAGGTGACGGCGCCGCGCAGCGCGGTGAGCTCCGCCTTCCCCTCGTTGTCCTCCAGTTCGGGGGCCTGGAGCACCTCGCCGACCGAACGGACGGACTCCAGGCCCTTCGTGATGACCGGCGCCAGCCCTGCCAACGTTGTCGTGGAGTTGGTGAGGGTGGTCAGGAAGGCGCTGAGCATGACGACGTCGCCGGCGGAGACGCCCCAGACGTCGTGGTACGAGATCAGCGCGGCGCCCGCGAGGACCAGTACGCCGACCACGTTGAGCACGACCCAGGACAGCGAGCCGAAGCGGCCGTTGACCAGGTCCAGGCGGTTGCCGGAGGTCAGCAGGCGGTCCAGGGTGCCGTCCATGCGGCGCAGCGCCTTGCCCTCCAGTCCGTGGGCGCGGGTGACCGGAATGAGCCGGGTCATCTCCGTGACCCTGGAGGACAGGGTCTCGACCTCGTGGCGGAAGTGCTCGTTGTGGCTGCGCAGCCGGGCGCGGAGCCGGGCCACGAGGAGGGAGGCGGCGGGTACGACGACGAGGAAGACCGGCAGGAACTCCGGCGTGCGCACGGCGATGATGACCAGGCCGCCGGTGAGGACGGTGAACGCGCCCAGCCCCGTCTCCGCGGTCTGCTGCACCATCTGCTCCACCGTCTCCACGTCCCGGACCACCTTGGCCTGGAGGACGCCGGCGCTGACGCGCGAGTGGTAGCCGATGGAGAGCTGCTGCATGCGGGTGCACAGCGCGGAACGCAGGGCGGTGCCCATGCGGCGCACGCTGCCGTACAGGAGACGGACGTACAGCAGGTGCAGTGGGTAGTTGACCACCAGGATGAACATGATGATCCCGGTACTGGTCCACAGATCGCCGATCGGTCCGTGCTGGACGACGGTGTCGATGATCGACGCGGTGATGAGGGGCAGCAGCCAGACGGGACTGTGCTTGACGGTGAAGACCGCGACCGCCCCCGCCAGACGGCGGCGGTCGGCGCGGAACAGGTAGACGAGCGTGCGTATCGGGTGTTCGCCCCGATAGCGGTGATCGAGTGGCTTTTCGGGCGGCGACGCCATCGGCGTGGTCCTCCTGGTGACCGAGTGGGGCAAGCGCTTTCATTCCGCGCTTTCCTACCCCCTCGGCGAGGAGTACGCCACACCGTTCCGAAGGCCGGAACGCCCGTACGCCCGTACGCCCGTGCGTCGATGCGTCGATGCGCCAGAAGGAGACCCGCGCCTTCTCCCCCGTGGAGGGCGCGGGTCTCAGTCCCCGAGTGTGCGGGCCAGTTCGGTCGTGGCCCGTGCGATCTCGCTGTCGCCCTCGGCCAGCAGCCGCTCCAGGCCGTCCCGCCGGGCGCGGACGGCCTGCCGCGCCGCGCGCTCCCATGCCACGGGGTTCTCCCGGTGGTTGAGCAGCTTGGGGTAGGCGGTGGCGGTGGTCTCCCACTGGCGGGCGTCGGCGATGTTCTTGAGCAGCTGGATGATCTGCGCCCGGCAGCTCACCTGGGGCCGCTGTGCCAGTTCCCACAGGAAGGGGACGGTCGCGGCGGTGGCCTGTTCGACGACGAAGCCGTACTGGCAGATGCGTTTCCGCAGATCGCCGAGGGCGGCACGGGCGGTCTCGGCGTCCCCCAGGGCGACCTTGCGCAGCAGACGGGGAATGGCCGCGGCGGAGCCGCTGGAGTCCTGGATCTCGCTCCACGGCACGCCGTCCAGCCCCGCGAGGGGGCCGGCGGCCCGGGGCGAGCCGGGCGGCTGCGTCTGACGGTCGGTGCGCCGGATACTCGGCTCGGGTTTCGGAGCGCTGCGCATGGTGTGGGGCCCTTCCGCGGCAGTCGGGTCAGGTGAGGGGGCGGGTCGACAACTTGACCCAGACGGTCTTGCCCGCCGGAGGCCTCGGGGTCCAGCCCCACTCCTCCGCGAGGGCGTCGATGATGCACAGGCCGCGTCCGTGCTCCTGGAGTGCGGAGATTCCGGACGGGTCGAACACGGGCGCGTTGTCCCCGGGATCGGAGACGGTCAGCGTCAGGTGGTCGGAGTCCAGGGCGAGTCCCAGCCTGACCTCGGGCGCGCCGGCCGCCACCGACGGCACCGCGTGCCTCACGGCGTTGGAGACGAGCTCGGTGATCACGAGGACCGCGTCGTCGGCGTGCCGGTCCAGCGACCAGCCGCTCAACGTGTCCCGCGTGAAGACCCGGGCCCGGGCGAACCCCTCCCCGCTGCACGCGATGCGCAGCACCGCGGAAGCGGGTCGGCCACCTGCGGCGTGGTGCTTCGCGTGGGGAGCGGGGAACGGCCACTCGCCCCGGCCTGCGGCCGGCGGCGCCGCGCGCGGACGCTCTCCGAACCGGCTCGCGGGGCCTGCCTCCGACACGGGTTCGCCGGGCGACCGGAGCGCTGGATGCACAGGTGACGACACGGCATCTCCCTGATGCGACGTCAGAATCGGGCGTCGACCGAGGGGTTGACGCCACGGCTATTATCCACGCAGACAGCGCTCGCGTGCAATTGCACGAGAAATTGCGCGAAAAAAATCGGATGGGAGCGCACGGGGACCGACGGGACTCGGTCCGCTCCCCCGAACGGCAAGGAGACCGCGGTGCCACCAGTGCGCAACGGAGTGCAGGCCAGCCTGTTGGACGCCTGCTGGAAGAAGAGTCGGCACAGCAACGCCGAGGGCAACTGCGTCGAGGTCGCCCTCGTGGACGGAGGCATCGCGATGCGCAACTCCCGTGATCCGGACGGCCCCGCGCTCGTCTACACCTCCGCGGAGGTGGCCGCCTTCCTGGCCGGGGCCAAGGAGGGCGAGTTCGACCACCTGCTGTGAAGCGGGGCCGGGAGCGGCCGGCGACGCGGGCGGCCATCGTGAAGCGGAGGCCAACTACCCGTTTTCCACGGGCTGATGCGGCAGGCACATGCGGGATGAGATAGTGTGGTTTCTCAAGTCTGCCGGTCTGCTGGGAGTCAGGATGTCCGCCGCATCGCATCGCCTCTCCCGTCTCGAACCCTATCTGGACCGGGCCGAGCCGGCTCCGACTCTGCTGAAGATGCTTGTCGGTGTTCAGCTGGCGGGCTTCCGCGAGGACGCAGGCCTGTCCCAGGAACAGGCGGCACGCGACATCGGGTTCAGCCCGGCGAAGCTCTCCCGCATCGAGTCGGGCAAGGGCCGCAAACCTCCGACGGAGACGGACGTCCGCGCGATCCTGGAGCGGTACGGCACCGACGCCTACGAGGCCTCGGTACTGGTCAAGCTGTTGCAGCGTGCCGGCGAACCGGGCTGGTGGCAGCGGTACGACAAGCGCCTCATGCCCGAGTGGTTCGACCGTCTGGTCGGACTCCAGGAGGCCGCGGCGACCATCCGGACCTTCGAGATCCAGTACGTCCCCGGCCTGCTCCAGACCGCGGACTACACCCGGGCCGTGGTCGAGCGGGGCCTGCCGAACGCGCCTGCCGGTGAGGTCCAGCGGCGTGTCGAACTGCGTAAGCGCCGTGCGGAGTTGCTGCACCGCGGTGACGCGCCTCAGTTGTGGGCGATCATCGACGAGTCCGTGTTGCTGCGAGTACTGGGCAGCCGCGAAGTCATGCGTGAACAACTCGCGCACCTCGTCGAGATGGCCGGGCAGCCCCATGTGACGCTGCAGATCGTGCCGCTGGACGTGACGAACGCGTCGGCACCCGCGATCCCCATCACCTATCTGCGTTTCGGCGGCATCGACCTGCCCGACGTGGTCTACCTGGAGCACATCAAGAGCGCCAACTTCCTGGAGGACCGCGACGAGACCGAGGAGTACCGGGTCGCGCTGGACCGCCTGGCCGACGAGGCGCTCACTCCGCGCGAGTCACTGGAACTGCTGCGCGAGACGATGGCGCAGCGCTACGCCGAGAAGTAGCGACGCGAAGAAGTCGAGAAGTAGCGACGCGAAAGAGAAGGGCCGCACGCGTAGCGCGCGGCCCGGATGCTTCTCCGCTAGCGGATGCGGCCCAGACCGCCGAACTCGATCCACTCGTCGGTGAGCTGGCGCGGAGCCACCTCACTGTCCGGACGCCAGGTGGAGACCTCCACCAGGCCCGGCTCCAGGATGTCCATGCCCTCGAAGTAGGCCTCGACGTCCTTGGGCTCGCGGACCCGGCCCCAGTGCCCCTGCGTCGCCTGGTCCATGAAGGCCGTGACGGACTCCCGCACCTCGGCGTCGTCGCTGACCAGCTGGCACATCACGGCGTAGCTCCCGGGTACCAGCCGCTCGGTGACGCGGCGGATCACGGCCATCGGGCCGTCGGTGTCGCTGTCCGGGATGCAGTGGAAGACCGAGTTGAACAGCACGGCCACCGGCTGCGAGAAGTCGATCAGGCGCTGGGTGTCCGGGTGGGAGAAGATCTCCTCCGTCGAACGCATGTCGGCGTGGATGACGGCGGTCCGGTCGTTCTGGTCGAGCAGCGCACGGCCGTGTACCAGCACCATCGGGTCGTTGTCGACGTACACGACACGGGAGTCCGGGGCGACGCGCTGCGCGATCTGGTGGACGTTGTCCTGCGTGGGCAGGCCGGAGCCGTGGTCCAGGAACTGGCGGATGCCGTAGTCCTCCGCGAGGGTCCTGACGACCCGCTGCAGGAAGCGCCGGTTGTTCAGCGCGAGCCGACGGGTGCTGGGGACGACCTTGTCGAGTTCCGCGACCGCCGCCCGGTCGGCCGCGTAGTTGTCCTTGCCGCCGAGGTAGTAGTCGTACATACGTGCGGCCGTTGGCACGTTGGCGTCGATCTCCGTGGACAACTGCTTGTCGGCTTGCATCGTTCCCCCAGCTCTGTACCGCGCCAACTGCACTGGCATGACCGAGAGTACATCCTAGAGACCCGGCGGTCAGGGAAACCAGTACGCGGACCAGGTGGCCGCCAAGGTGACTGCGGGGCAGTCGAGTTGACGGCCACCCACACGGGTCAGCCGCGTGCGGCCAGGTACGCGTCGACGCCGGGCGCCTTGTGGGCCTCCTCCACGCCGACCAGGCCGCCGGTCGCCTTGGCGTCGGGCTTCAGCACGTAGGTGGACCGGCTGGCCGGCTCGGTCACCAGGGTGAAGTTCTGCGGGGTGCCGAGGCCGGTGTCGGCGTTCTTCTGCGAGCGGTGCGCCTTGACCAGGTCCTGTCGGGTGAGGCTGCCGCCCTCACACGCCTTCTTCAGGTCGTCGCCCATCAGTTGGGCGGCGTTGTAGCCCGAGAGCGCGCCGGAGTCGACCGGCTCGCCCGGGTACTTCTTGGTGTAGGAGGCGACCATCTTCTTGACGCCCGGCAGGTCGGAGCTGACCGCCGGTGCGGCGCTGACCACGTGGACCATGGCCTCCAGCGCCGGCGCCGCGGGCGTCTTCATCAGCTGCGGGGAGTATCCGGGAGCGCTGCTGACGATCGGCACCTTCAGGCCCCGGGCGGCGGCCACGCCGGCGAGGGAGGCGGTCTGGGCGGGGCCCGCGCTGATCAGGATCGCCTTCACCCCGGCCTTGCTCAGCGCCGACACCTGCGCGGTCAGATCGGTGTCCGTGGCCTTGATCTTCTGACCCACCACCTTCATCCCCGCCTGCTCCGCGGCCCACTCGGAGCCCTCCAGCGCGTTGGCGCCGTAGTCGCCCTCGAAGTACACGTGGCCGATCGAGTCGCCCTTGGCGAGCTTCTTGGTGCGGGTGAAGAAGTCGACGGCGGCGATCATGTCGAGGTCGTAGGTGGTGCCGAGGACCTGGACGGGGTCCATGCCGAGCAGGGAGGCGGCCCAGGCCTGCGGGAAGGTCAGCATGTGGTCCCGCTCGATGTCGTCGAGCAGGGCCGCGACCACCGGCGAGCCGATGACCTGGGGCAGGGCGACGACGTCCGGGGAGATGTCGGCGTAGGCGGTGACCGCCTTCTGCACGTCGTAGCCGTGGTCCTTGACGACGATCTCGACCTTGCGGCCGCAGATGCCGCCCGCGGCGTTGGTCTCGTCGGCCCACATCTGCTGGGCCTGCACGATGCTCTTGCCGAGGGTGGCGTAGGGGCCGGTGAGGTCGGTCAGCGCGCCCAGCTTGATGGCCTTGTCGCTGACTCCGGGGCCGGCCTTGACGCCGTCGGCGGCGTCGTCGGTGCTCCCGCCGTCCGCCTTCGAGCTGCATGCGGTGCCCGCGAGCAGCACGGCGGCCAGTGCCGCGGCCAGGGCGGCGGTCCGAGTGGTGCGGGGCCTGGAGTGCGTGACGTTCACGGGGTGTGCTCCTTGGTTCGTGCGGCGTTGGCGGTGGTGGCGGAGGGCCGGGGCGTGGACCCGGCGTCGGGAGGGCCGGTGACGGGTGGCTTGCGGCGCAGGCGTGCGCGGGTCCGTCGGGCCAGTCCGTGCAGGCCGTCCGGGGCGTAGAGCAGGATCACGACGATCGCCGCGCCGTAGAGGTAGCGGGAGGCCTCGGTCGGGCCGATCGAGCCGTCTCCGGAGCCCGGGGTCGCCACCAGCGGCAACTGGTCGGCGTAGCGGGTCATCAGCAGGGGCAGCGCGGTGACGAAGACGGCGCCGGCGGTGGCGCCCGCCACCGACCCGAGGCCGCCGATGACGATCATGGCGAGGTAGTCGACGGAGAGGAGGAGCGAGAAGTAGTCGGGCACGACGCGGCGGAAGGAGAGCGCGAGGAGGACTCCGGCGAGGCCCGCGTACATCGAGGAGACGACGAACGCGGCCGAGCGGTACCGGGCCACGTGCACGCCCATCACGGAAGCCGCGGTCTCGCTGTCGCGCAGCGCCACCAGGGCGCGTCCGGGGCGCCCGCGCAGCAGTCCGCGCGCGGTGAACCAGGTCACCGCGAACAGGACCAGCCCCAGGTACCAGAGCCGTTCCTCGGCGCCGAACGGCACGCCCATCACCGTCAGTTCCGGGTCGGTCTCGGCGAAGGTGAACCCGCCGATCTCCAGGGGTGGCACCGAGCGTCCGTTGAAGCCGCCGGTGACGGAGTCGGCGGTGAGCAGGACGTGGTGGCCGAGGAAGACCAGGGCGAGCGTGGCCACGCCGAGGTAGATGCCCTTCACCCGGCCGGCGACGGGGCTGAACAGGCCGCCCGCGGCTCCGGCGAGCAGCACGGCGAGGACGGCGGCGACGGCCGGCGGCAGCCCCGGTCCGGGCTCGCCCGCCAGCCATACGTACCCGTAGGCGCCGACGGCGAGGAAGAAGGCGTGCCCCAGGGAGAGCTGTCCCGCGGTGCCGCTGAGCAGGCCGAGACCGACGGCGCCGATGGCCGCGGCCATGGAGAACAGGCCGATGCGCAGCCAGAAGGCGTCCAGGTAGAAGGGCAGGGCGCACAGGAGGAGGGCGGGCAGCAGGAGCCGGCTCTGCTTGAGGAGTCCGCCGCGCTTGAGGAGGGTGCTCCTCTTGAGAAGGTCAGACACGTGCCGCTCCCTTCGCCGCGAAGAGTCCGGCGGGGCGTACCAGGAGGACCAGCACCATCACGGCGTACGGGGCGACGTCGCCGAAGCCCTCGCCGAGGACGTGCAGTTCGGACTGGTAGCCGGCGACGAAGGCCTCGGTGAGGCCGATCAGCATGCTGCCGACCAGGGCGCCGACCGGGGAGGCCATGCCGCCGAGGATGGCTGCCGGGAACGCCTTCAGGGCGATCTGCCCGGTGGTGCGCTCCAGTCCCGGTGCCGGGAAGGCGACCAGGAAGACCGCGGCGAGCGCGGCGAGTCCGCCGGCCAGGCACCAGGCGACGGTGCGTACGCGGGTCAGCCGTACGCCCATGAGGGCGGCGGCCTCACCGTCCTCGGCCGCCGCGCGCAGCGACAGGCCCCAGGGGGTGAACCGGAAGAGGGCGAAGGCGCCGCCGATGGCCACGCCGGACACCAGGATCGCGGCGATACGGCTGTCGGCGACGGTCACCGGGCCCAGGTCGGTCACCGAGTTGCCCCACGGGTCGCCGAGCGGCAGCAGGTCACCGCCGATCCGCCGGGCCAGGTCGGTGACCAGGACGATGTCTATGCCGATGGTGACGATGGTCTGGACGTGGGCGGCGTGCGGGTCGGTCCCCCCGACCCGTTGGAGCACCAGCCGGTCCAGCGCCCCGGCGACGGCGGCCGTCACGAGGACCGCGACGGCCAGCGCCCCGGCGAAGCCGATGTCGTCGTGGAGGACGGCGACGAGGTACCCGCCGAGCAGCAGGAGCGAGCCGTGGGCGAAGCTCAGCACGCCCGACGCCTTGAAGATGGTGACGAAGCCGAGGGCGATCAGGGCGTAGACGGAACCCAGGGCGAGGCCGTTGAGGAGGTTGTCGAGGAAGCCGGTCATGCCGCGTTCTCCCCGGTGGTGTCGGTGCCGAGGTAGGCACGCAGCACCTCGGGGTCGCGCCGGACCTGGTCCGGGGTGCCGTGGGCGATGGCCTTGCCGAAGTCGAGGACGGTGACCTCGTCGGCGAGCCGCATGACCAGTCCCATGTCGTGCTCGACCAGCACGACGGACAGGCCGAGTTCGGCGCGGATCTCCCGGACGACCTCGGTCATGCGGGTGCGTTCGGCGGCGTTCATGCCGGCCACGGGTTCGTCGAGCAGCAGTACACGGGGCTCCAGACAGAGGGCGCGGGCGAGTTCGACCCGCTTGCGGTCGCCGTAGGACAGCAGGGCGACGGGTGCGTCGAAGTGGGCGCCGAGGCCGGTGAGCTCGGCGATCTCGCGGGCCTTGGCGAGGTGTTCGCGCTGTTCGCGCACGGCGCGCGGCAGACGCAGGGCGCTGGCGGCGAAACCGGCGTGGGACAGGGCGTGGCGGCCGAGCATCAGGTTGTCGGCGACGGTGCCCTGGGTGGTGACGATGTTCTGGAAGGTACGGGCCACTCCGAGGGCGGCGATCCTGTGCGGGGCGAGCCGGGTCAGCTCGGCGTCGCCGAGCCGTACCGTGCCGGCGGTGGGCCGGTACAGCCCCGACAGGACGTTGAAGCAGGTGGACTTGCCCGCGCCGTTGGGGCCGATGACGGCGTGCGCGGTGCCCGGGGCGACGGTGAAGGAGACGTCGTCGAGGGCGACGAGGCCGGCGAATCGCACGGTGACGTTCCGGACCTCCAGCGCGGGGGGTGCGGCGGTACGGGTGGTCACGCGGCCCCCTGACCGTCAGTGGTGTCGCCCAGGTAGAGGCGGCGTACGGCGTCCGTCCGCGCGAGTTCGCCGGCGGGCCCGGACAGCCCGATCTCGCCGACCTCCAGGACGTAGGCGTGTTCGGCGAGGGACAACGCCATGCCGGCGTTCTGTTCCACGAGGAGTACGGCGGTGCCCTGGGTGTTGATCTCGCGGACGACCTCGGCGATGCGGTCCACCATCAGTGGGGCGAGTCCGAGAGAGGGCTCGTCGAGGAGGAGCAGGCGGGGTGCGGCCATCAGGGCGCGGCCGATGGCGAGCATCTGCTGCTCGCCGCCGGACAGCAGGCCGGCGGCCTGGCGGGTGCGCTCGGCCAGCCGCGGGAAGAGCGTGAAGACCCGCTCCCGGGCCTCACGGACCTGGGCCGGGGCGCGCCGGCCCAGGCCGAGCCCGCCGGCCCGCAGGTTCTCGTCGACGCTGAGTCCGGCGAACACCCGCCTGCCCTCGGGTACCTGCACGACTCCGGCGCGTACGGCGGCGACCGGGTCCCGGCCGTCCAGGGGCGTGTCGCCGTAGCGGACACGGCCGGCCGTGATCGCGCCGCGGTGCAGGCGCAGTGTGCCCGACACGGCCCTCAGCAGCGTCGTCTTGCCGGCGCCGTTGGCGCCGAGCAGCGCGACCACGCCGCCGTAGGGGACGGTCAGGGACACGGAACGGAGGGCGGACAGTGCGCGCCCGTACTTCACGTCGAGGCTCTCGACGTGCAGGGCGGGCTCGCCGTCCGGTGGTGCTGCGGGCATCGCGGCTCCTTGGGACCGTGCCGAGGCCGGCACGGTGACGGGAAAGGGGGAGCTCACGACAGCACGCACGCCGGTGCCGGTACAGAGCCGCGGCCAGGGTCGCTGCGGCGTCCCAGTCCCGGGCGGGAGAGTCTGTGCGGATGCCCAGACCCGGGCGGCGGAGGGCCCCGCCGGGGGCCGCGTCGGGGGGCCGCGTCGCTGCCGGGTGCCGAGGCCGCCCGGGGAGGGCGCACGCACCAAGGACACCAAGCGCACACCACGGGCACCACCGGCACCACCGGCACCACCGGCACCACCGGCACCACCGGCACCACCGGCACCACCGGCACCACGGGCACCACGGGCACCACGGGCACCACGGGCACCACGGGCACCACGGGCACCAACAGTCAACCCTCCGCGCACCGCCAAGGCGACGGGACCGTAGCCACGCCCTGCGCGAGCGTTTCTCGGCGCGCACCGGAGCACCGGGGGCCACGCCGCGCCGGGAGACCACGGGCCGGGATTCGCGCCGCACGGCCGCGTCCCGGGCCCCCCTGCCGTCCCGGGCCCCCGCCGCCCCGGGCGTCCGGGACGGCGGGGCCCGCGCCTCGGCCACGGGCAGGCGGGGTGAGCCCGAGATGGGTGTCCCGGAGCTGCGACGAGCAGCGCGGGTCGCCGCCCGGTGCCGGGACGGAGCCGCGCCCGGGGCCAGGCGCCGGAGGCGTCGCGTGTCCGTCAGTCGCGCAGGACGCGCCGGGCGGTCAGGGCCAGGCTCATTTCGACGACGTCGGCCGGGCGGGCCAGCGACCGGCCGGTCAGCTGCTCGCACCGGCGGAGGCGGTTGAGGACCGTGTTGCGGTGGCAGTAGAGGCGTTCGCCGGCCCGCTGCGCCGAACCGTCGCAGTCGAGCCAGGTGGTGAGGGTGTCCAGCAGCACCTCACGGTCGGCCGGCTCCAGCCGCAGCAGGGGGCCGAGCACCTTCTCGGCGAGGGCCCGGCCGAGCTCGGGGCTGGAGACGACGAGGGCGGCGGGGAGGTGGTCGGCGAGCCGGACCGTGCCGCCGGCCTCGGGGCAGATGTCCAGGGCCGTGTCGGCGTGCCGGCGGGCCTCGCCGACGGAGGCGAGTCCGTCGACCGGGCTGCCGACACCGATCCGGACGCCGGACAGCGCGGCATGCGGCCCGGGCTCGGCATCCTCCGGACCCGGGAGCCCGTCGTTGCCGGCGCCGACCAGGACGATGCCGTAGTCGACCTCCCCTCCGGCGTGCCAGTGGACGCGTGTACCGGACGCCACGGCGGCGGCGCGGGCGGCGTCGGACCGTGCGGGGTGCCGGCCGGTGACGGCGACGACGACGTAGCGGCCCTGCTCCGGCAGGCCCAGCGCCTGCGCGGCCTCGGGCAGGTCGGCGATGCGGCTGGTGCCGTCGAGCAGACCGGCCGCCAGCAGCCGGGCCCGGTTCTCGCGGCGTCGGGCGAGCTGCCACTCGGTCTGCCGGTAGGCGTCCGCGACGAGGGTGCAGTGCTCGTCGACGAAGTTCCACACGTCGGCGGCCACGTGCACGAGGAGGCGCACGTCCTCGGGTGCGGTCCGGGAGGTCTCCTCGATCAACCGCTGCCACACCAGTGAGCCGCCGAGACGGAAGGCGTGCAGCAGCGCGTCCAGCGGGAGCCCCTGCTCGGCACGGGTGGCGCCGATCCGCCAGGAGCAGCGGCGGGCCGCTTCCCGCGCGCCGCGCGGGTCGAGCAGCGAGGCCACGCTGTGCCGCAGCGAGCGGTGGGCCTCCTGCCAGGTGGCGGTGGGGTCCTTCGTGAGGGCCGCGCGGTAGGCCGGCTCCTGCTCCTTCAGCAGGGCCACCAGCCGGTCGGCCAGGTCGGGCAGGTCGTCGAGCAGGGCGCGGGCGGCCCGGTGCAGGACACGCAGGGCGTCGGCGTCCATCAACGACGCGACGCTCGGTGTCCGCGGGCGTGGTACGGGCGTCAGCCCGGTGCGGATCGCTGCTCGTGACCGTACGGCGTGCTGCATCGCGGTCCTCCCCGGGCCAGGGCTTGCGGGGGCGCCCCGCGACGGGCTGTCCACCCGTGCCGAGCCTGCCCCCTGACTCGTCCTGCCCCGAAGGATGGCATACCGTCCGGTCGGTCCCTAGGGTTGTGCACCGGTCTTTTCGCCCCGTCCGGCCTGTCCGGCATGCTCGACCATGCGGGCCAGCTCCAGGCGGGACCGTACCCCGAGCGCCGCGAAGACCTTGCGGAGGTGGTAGTCGACGGTGCGGGTGCTCACCGCGAGGGTCAGCGCGACCTCGCGGTTGGTGGCGCCCTCGGCGACCTGCCGGGCGATGCGCAACTGCTGCGGCGTCAGGCGGGACAGCGCGCCGGCGCCCGAGTCGTGCGAGGCCGCTCCGAGCGCCCGCAGCTCGTCGCGCGCCTGCGCCGCCCAGACGCCGGCCCCGCAGCGGTCGAAGCCGGCCAGCGCGGTGCCCAGGCGGCCGCGGGCCTCACGGGGCCTGCGCCGCCGGCGCAGCCACTTGCCGTACAGGAGCGCGGTGCGGGCCCGTTCGAAGTCGCCGCCCGCCTCGTCGTGCCGGGCGAGCGCGCGCCGGTAGAGGTCGTCGGCGCGGTCCGGCGGGGCGAGGAGGGCGTGGCAGCGGGCCAGTTGCGCGGCGGCCTGCGGATCGGCGCCGAACGCCGCCCACCCGGCGAAGTCCGTGAGAACCGCGCGGGCCTCCTCGTGGCGTCCGGCGAGGACCGCGGCCTCCACGAAGCACGGCACGGCGAGCCGCCACACCGCGAAGTGTCCGCGTCCGGGTCCGGGCAGGACCAGGAGTCCGAGCCGGTCGGCGGCGTCGTAGGGGCGTCCCCGGCCGAGGTCGGCCCGGGCCGCCGCCCACTCCGCGAGGGTGGCCGCCTGCGCGAGTCCGTGTCGCCGGGCGGTGGTCAGCGCGGCCGTCACATGCCGGGCGACGACGTCCGGTTCCTCCTCGATCGACGCCGCGAGGGCCAGTACCGCCCGGTGGTGGGCCGCCGTGTTGCGCTGGCCGGCCCGCAGCGCGGTGCGCAGTCCCTCCTCCGCGTGGGTGCGGGCCTGCGGGTGCCGGCCGGCGCGCAGTTCGGCGTAGGCCAGGTACTCCAGTGCCCGCGGCACCAGCGCGTCCGACCCGAGCTGCCGGGCGGCGGCCAGGGCCCGTGCCCCGGCCCGGCGGGCGGCGTCCACGTCCCCGAGCAGCAACGCGGCCGACGCCGACCGCAGCAGCCCCTCCGGGCGGTCCTCGGTCCTGGCCCGCTCCACCACCTGCCCGAGCGGTACGGCGGCCCGGTCGAGCCGCCCTTCGAGCAGCGCCCGCATGCCGACCCGGTGGTCGCGCACGGTGTCGGCCACGTACGCCGTGGGTCGCCGGGCGCCGGTGTGCCGGGGAGCCGGGGTCTTCGAAGGCGGTTCGGGCGCGAGTGCGGCCAGGCACGCCGACAGGTCACCCGCCGCCCAGGCCGCGTCGGCGGCGGCCAGGGCGGCGGTCGCGGCGTCGGCGGGGGCGTCCGCGGCGAGCAGGGACGCGGCCAGCAGCAGCGACTGATGGGCGTCGCCCACGGGGCCGTCCCGGAGTTCCGTCAGGCCACGCACCAGCTCGGCCCGTCCCCGTACACCGGCCGGGGGGTCGCAGCCGCGGGCCGCGCCGAGCAGCGGGCGTGCCCGGTCGGGGCGGCCGGCGAGCAGCGCCTGCTCGGCCGCGGCCGTGTACCGCTCCGCGCGGGCGGGGCCGTCGGCCGTCAGCTCGGCGGCACGGGCGTACACCGTGGCGCGCAGCCGGGGCGAGCCCGGCACCGTGCCGTCGGCCGCGACCGCCGCGAGCCGGTCCGCGAGCGACGGCGCGGGCGACGGGCCGGTCAGGGACCAGGAGCGGTGCAGGAGCCCCGGGAGCCGCCGGCCGCCGGCCTCCAGCACGTCGGCCAGCGCGCGGTGCGCTGCGCGGCGCCGGTCCGGTGCGGCGGTGGCGTGGACCGTACGACGGATCAGGGGGCCGTGGAAGCGGAGCCGGTCGTCGGCCAGGGCGAGGAGCGCGGGAAGCGGTCCCGGGAAAGGGGCGGGGGGCGACGTGGACGCCGGCCGCAGGTGCCGTACGGCGTCGAAGACCAGGCCCGCGTCGACGTCCGGTCCGTCCGAGGCGCGTACGGCCGCCGCCACCGTCAGCAGCAGGTCGTGCGCGTCCGCTGACAGACCGGTCAGGGCCTCCCCCGCCACCTCCGCCAGGATCGCGGCGTCGGCCAGGGGTCTGGGCGGGGACCGGTGCCCACGCAGTTCGGCCGGTGAGAGCCGGCGGACGAGGGCGAGGAGCAGGGCCGGGTTCCCCTCCGCCTCGGCGAGCAGCTGCTCGCGGACGGCCGGGTCGGCGGCGCCGTCGGTCACGTCGTCGAGCAGGGCGTCGGCCTGCGGCGGCGTGAGCGGGTCCAGGCGTACGGCGGGCAGGTGGGCGTACTCCGGGTCGACGGCGCGGTGTCCGGCGACGGAGAGGAGCACACCGACGCGGCCCGGGGGGTCCAGGCGTTCGGCCGCGCGGCCCAGGGCCGTCCGGGCCGGGGCGTCCCACAGATGCGCGTCGTCGACGCACACGAGCAGAGGTGCCTCGCCGGCCGCCGACCGCAGGGTGTCGAGCAGTTCTCCGGCGGTGACACGTGCGCTTCGGTCCGGTCCGGGCCCGAGGTGGAGTACGGGACCGGCCCGGAAGGAGCGGGCGGCCCAGTGGAGCAGGGTGGTCCGGCCGAGCCCGGGTTCGCCGGTCACGACGAGGTGGCCGCTGTGGGTGCGCAGGCCGTCCAACAGGGCGCGCACCTCCTGCCGTTGCGCGCTCCGGCCGTGGATCCGCACGGCCGCACGTACGGTCGTCTCTCCGGTCATTCCCGGGAGGTTACGCGCGCGTAACCTGACGCGGAAGCCATCGGTCCGCCGCGGCCCGCCGGGGCGTCGGCCGTGTCACCTGCGGTTGTGCGCCGTGGGGCCGGGGTACGCACTGTGCCGCTGCCCAGCGGTCCCGGTCCGGGGCCGTGCGGCGGCACAACCGCAGGTGACACCGCCGACGGCGGCCGCGACGTGCTCGCGACCGCCGCCGGATGGTGCTGTGAGCAGGGTCAGGAGCCGTGCGGGCAGTTGCCCCGGTACTCCTCGATGGTCAGGCTCGGCCGGGGCAGCGGGCACAGGAACTGCTCGTAGCGGGTGTCGTTGTCGATGAACCGCTTGAGCCAGGAAATGCTGTACTTCGCGATCGTGGTGTCCGAACTGTTCGGCGTGAAGTGGCTCGCGTTGTTCAGCTCCAGGTAGGCGCGGTCCGTTCGGGACGGCAGGCTGGAGTAGAACGGCTCGGAGTGCGAGGAGACCGGGGCGACGGTGTCGCCGTCGGCCCCCACGATCAGCGTCGGGGTGCTGACCTCGGGCCAGGTCTTGTCCGTGTTCCAGGGGGTGAGGGGGATCGCGGCCTGGAGCGACGGCCGGGACTTGGCCGCCTCCAGAGAGCCGCCGCCGCCCATCGAGTGGCCCATGACACCGAGTCGGCTGCTGTCGACCCGCCCGCGGACGGAGCTGCGCTCGGTGAGGTAGTCCAGGGCCGCCAGCAGCTGCCGGCCGCGGGAGGCGGGCTGGTCCCACGTGGTGTTGGTGTCGATGGTGAACACGACGAAGCCCTGCGAGGCCAGCCGCGGACCGAGCCAGGCGATGGAGGACTCGTACGCGGTGAAGCCGGGCGAGATCACGACGGCGCCGAACGTGCCGTCGCTGGTGCTGGTCGGGTAGTAGATCGTGCCGCCGCCGAAGCCGGTGACCGCGAGCGAGGAGACGCTGGTGTCCGCCACGGAGTACGGGCCGCGCAGTGCCTCGATGCTGGACTCGGTGGGCGCCGGTCCGCGCTCGTAGGGGTTGTCGGCGGCGGCGTGGGCGCCGGGGCCGGTGAGGGTGCTGAGCGCGACGACGGCGGCCACGGCCGCCGTGACGCCGGCGAGCCGCCGCCGCGTTCCGCGGAACGCCGGGCGCGCGGCCCGGGGAGCGGCGTGGGTGTGGGGGTTCTGCTGCACGAGGGTCGTCCTCTCTGTCGTGGCGACGGGCCCGGCCGGTGATCGCACACGGCCCGGAACACGTGGGGGCGCGTCCCGGGACATCCGCCGGACGGGCGTCGCCGATGTGCTGGCGGTGCCACTGTCGGCGGGCGGTGCGGTCCGGGGGATCGGTAAAATCACCGGCCCCGTGCGCCGGGTGGGCCGCGGGGCCCGGGGGACGACGGGCCTGGGCAGGGGACGAGAGCAGGGGAAGGAAGCAGGGTAGGAGAGTGGCGGCGGGGCCATGAGGCAGCGGCGGCGCGACAGACGAGTCGGCGACGAGGCCGCCGTCCCGAAGCCCGCGGTCTTGCCCGGGCACCGGGTCGCTGTGGCACGCTCGGCGTCGGCCGGGCTGTCGCGCGCCGGCCGTCAGGGAGGAACGTCGGCGGGCCCGGGCTCGGGTTCGGCACTGCGGAGAGGCGACGGCATGCGTATCGGACTGCTCGGCACCGGTCCCTGGGCGGACATGGCGCACGCCCCCGCCCTGCGCCGGCACGACGGCCTGGACTTCGTGGGCGTGTGGGGGCGCCGCCCGGAGGCCGCCAAGGAGCTGGCGGACCGGCACGGCACACGCGCCTACGACGACGCCGACGCCCTGCTGGCGGACGTGGAGGCGGTCGCCGTCGCGCTGCCACCGGCCGTGCAGGCCGAGCTGGCGGTGCGCGCGGCGCGGGCCGGGTGCCATCTGCTGCTCGACAAGCCGCTCGCGGCGACGGTGCCGCAGGGGCGGGCGGTGGTCGAGGCGGTGCGTGCGGCGGGCGTCGCCTCCGTCGTCTTCTTCACCGCCCGGTTCCAGCCCGGGACCGAGGCATGGATTACCGAACAGGCCGCCGGGGGCGACTGGTTCACGGCGCGGGCGCAGTGGCTCGGCGCGGTCTTCAGCGGCGACAGCCCGTTCGCGGACTCGCCGTGGCGACGGGAGAAGGGCGCCCTGTGGGACGTGGGACCGCACGCCCTGTCGGTGCTGCTGCCGGTCCTCGGTGACGCCCGGCGCGTGACGGCGGCGGCACCGGGCTCCGGGGACACCGTCCATCTGGTCCTCGACCACACCGGCGGCGCGTCGAGCACGCTCACGCTCAGCCTGACGGCGCCGCCGGCCGCGGCGGGCGCGACCGTGGAGTTGCGTGGCCGGGCCGGTGTGACGCTGCTTCCGGAGAGCGCGGAGGGTCCGGTGCCGGCTCTGCTGCGAGCCGCGGACGCGCTCCTTTCCTCTGCCGGGGGCGGGCACCCGCACGCGTGCGACGCCGCGTTCGGCCTGCGGGTCACCGAGATCCTCGCCGAGGCCGAGGCGCTGCTGAGCGACCGGTGGTGACCGCCGTCAACCGCCGTCAACCGCCGTCAGCCACCTTCAGCCGTCGGCCCCTCCTGCTCGAACGGCTCTTCGCTCCACCGGAACCAGGCTCTCTCTCCCCGGATGTGCAGCAGGAACTCGGCGACCGGACCGTCGGGAGAGACCAGCCGCACACGTCGTTCGATCTCGGCGTAGACCGCCTCCCACTGGGCCCAGTGCCCCTCGTCGTCCCGCTCCGCGAGGGCGAGTTCGCGGGCGAACAGGTCCTGGACGGTGGCGAACGCCGGGCCGGCGCGGAACCGGCCCGACAGCCAGGGGAAGTCGGCGTCGTCGATCAGGATCTCCCCGACCTCCGCGCCGGTTCCCCCCTCCCCCGTGTCCGGCGCCCCGCGCACGTGCCAGACCTCGCCCTCGAAACCCACATCGCCTCCGCGCACGCCGTTGACCACCGTGCCGGACAGCATGCCACCCGGCACTGACACCGCACCGAAGCGAACGCCGACGCAGGCACCGGCACCGGGCCGGAGAACTCCCGGCCCGGTGCCTGGCGACTACCGGCCGGCCGCTACCGGACGGAAGTTGATCCGTTCCCGCACGATCGGGTAGCCGGCCTTGGCGAAGTTGGCGGCCATGGGATGGTTCCCCCGGTCGGTCGCGGCGGAGACGAACTCCGCGCCCCGCTCCACCAGGAAGTGGGTGCACTCGGCCAGCAGGTCGTAGGCGTACCCGTGTCCGCGGTGGTCCGGCAGCACGCCGATGAAGCCGACGCACGGGCCGGACGGGTTGTGCGCGGGGATGTGGATGCCCGCGAGTTCGCCCTGCGGGGTGTACGCCAACTGCCACCACTCCCGCGGCGAGGGGCACCAGTGGAAGAAGTCGAGTTCCGACTGCGCGGCCTGGTCGAGCCCGCCCTTTTCGATGTCCATGATCGCGTGGGCGTCCAGGGTGGCGGAGTGGATGCGGCGCAGCGCGTCGAAGAACACCGTGTCGTCCGGTTCGGGGCGGAAGTCCAGACGGCCGGGCCGCTCGGGGAGCCCGCACTCCGGCGTCCACCGGTACAGGAAGCGTTCGACCAGGAGGTCGTACCCGGCCGTCCGTGCGGCGGCGAAGCGTGCCTCGGTGGCGGCGCGCAGGGCGGGGTCCTCGCGCCAGGTGCCGGGCGGGTTGAGTTCCAGTTCGACCTGCCAGGGGGCGGTGCTCAGGAGTTCGGCTCCCGCCTCCTCCTCGCCCTCGGCCACGTCGAACCAGTTGAGGGTGACGGGTTCGGTGTCGTCGGGACCGCCCCACCAGGCACCGCGGGCGACGACGACGCCGTCGCGCAGGACGACCCGCTTCCAGTCGGGGCGGTGCTGGGTGAGCCGGTGGCCCTCACGGGCGCCCAGTGGGTCGGGCAGCGTGTCGAAGAGATGGGCGTCGCTCGCGTCGAGCGCGCGGATGACCAGATCGGTCACGGATTCCTCCGGGATGCGTCATGCGTGGTGCGCTCCCGGTGTCAGTCTAGGTACGCCGGGACTACGGGGAGGGAGCGCGGAGGTGATGTGAACTGCACGGCACCCTCCTTCCGTCGGTCTCAGGGCGTGGCTCAGACAGTACCGGGTGCCGTGCGAGGGCGGCCACCGGTTTCCGGCGTGGATTGAGCGGGCCCGGGCCGGCCCAGGTGTCCTTCGGCAAGCCGTCCACCCGGGACGTGCTGTTCCGCGACGGCGCCCTCGCCGCGCCCGACGACGGCACGACCGGTCCCGAGGCCGACTTCGCCTCCTGCATCCAGGACACGGCGCCCACCGGGTTCCGGCTGACGCTCACCGCGTTCCGGGCGGGGGCGGGGCCCGGCGTGCGGTAGGCCGGGCGGCGTAGGAGCGTGGTGGTGTGCGAAAGGTGTCGGCCCCGCCACCGCGCCGGGGCGAGGACCGGCGGAGCTGGCTGAGCGGTGCTCCGCCACCCCGTTGGGTGCGGGTGCTGCCGCCGGTCCTCGTCGTGGCGATCTGCGCGGCGACGCTCATCAGCCACGATCCCCTCGACATCGGCTTCCTGCTCGGTGCCATCCCGCCGCTGGCCGTGCTCTCCTACAGCCCGCTGGCCACCGCTCTGCTGGGCGGCGTGGTGGTCGCGCTGCTGAACATCCCGGCCTTCCAGCTCGACCGGCCGGGTGACACCGACCTGCTGACCGTCGTCTTCGTCGCCGGGCTCAGCGTCTTCGTGTCCTTCGTACGCAGTCGCCGCGACGCCCAGCTGGGTCTGGAGCGCACGGTCGCCGAGGCCGCGCAGCATGCCGTCGTGCCCCCGCTGCCCGAGCGGGTCGGGGCGGTGCGCTGTGCCGGGCTGTACCGGGCGGCGCAGCGCGGGACGCTCGTCGGGGGCGACTTCTTCGACGTACGGGACGGTCCCTACGGCGTACGGGTCGTGACGGGGGACGTGCAGGGGCACGGGCTGTCGGCGGTGTCGACGGTCGCCTCGCTGCTGGGGGCGTTCCGCGAGGCGGTGCTCGACCAGCCGGACCTCCCGTCGGTGGCCGGACGGCTCGACCGCAGGCTGCTGGTGGACTCGGCGGGCGCACGGCACGCCGAGCTGTTCGCGACGGCCGCGCTGCTGGAGTTCTCCGCCGACGCCCTGGAGGTCCGCGTCGTCGTCTGCGGCAACCCGCCGCCGCTCCTGCTGCGGGGCGCGCGGGCCACGGAGCTGGAGGTGTCGCCGTGGACACCACTCGGGCTCGGGCTGGCGGACGCCGGCGCGATCGGGGCCCACACGGTGTCCCTGCGCCCCGGTGACCGGCTCTTCCTCGCCTCGGACGGAGTGGTCGAGGCCCGGGACGCTGGCGGCGCGTACTACCCGCTGGCCGACCGGCTGACCGCCTTCGCCGACGAGGACCCCGCCGCGCTCCCCGACCGCGTCTGGGCCGATCTGGTGCGCTTCTGCCCGGACGTGGACGACGACGTCACGATGCTGGTCCTCACTCCTTCGCCCCCTGCGCCGGTCTGAATCGCGTCGGTCTCCGGATGCGGGGGCCGCTTCCGCATTGAATGGTGTTATCGGGATATTCGGGACCGACAACAGCACGGCACCGAAGCAGCGATCCGGATCCGAGGAGCACTGATCATGTCGACGTCACAGCCCGACGCCTCCCGGCCGTCCGAAGCACGCGCGGGGGACGACCGCGCCACCCCGGACGACCTGCTCCACACCCGTACCGGCACCGAGGTGTCTCCGGAGGACCTCGTCCTCGCGGCCGGCCGGGACGTCACCCCGAAGAACCTCGAATGGGCCAGGCGCAAGCTGGACGAGGAGGGCCCCGCCGCCCTCGACAAGCTTCTGCCCTGACCGGGCGGCCACCGGGCGTCACATGGCCCGGACCGGTGCGGGCGGCACCGGTCCGGGCCATGTGACGCGTGAGCGCGCTCGGGCGGGTCGGCAGGCGCGACCGGCGGCCCCTGGTCCGCGGCAGGGGCCCTGGTCCGCGGCAGGGGCCCTGGTCCGCGGCCGGCGCCTGCCCTACCGGTCGTCCTCCCTGTCCGGCAGCGCCGTCTCGTCCTCCACGACGTGCATGGCGGCCTCCTCGGCGCCCGCCGCTCCGCCGTCGATGCCGACGTCCTCGGCGACGGTCTCCTTCGTCGTGTCGGTGCGTACGCCCTCGTCGGGGGCGACCAGACGGCCGGAGCGTGCGGTGCCCGCCTCGGGGTCGACCGGTTCCCCGTCACCTCCGGGCCTGTCGCCCACGCCGTCGCCGTCCGGCGCGGACACGTCGGGCATCTCCTGGGACAGCCGCTCGTCCAAGGTCTCGCCGTCGTGCTGCTCGGCGGCCGTGGTGCCGTGCTTGGTCACGCCGAGGGGCTTCTCCGGCGGGGAGTAGCCCTCGTCGAGCGTGTCGTCGTAGGTCCGCTCGTCGACGGCGTCCTGGAGGTCGAGGGGCGCGGCGTCCTCCTGCTCCTCGTTGGTTCCGGTGGGCTGGTAGACGTCGTCGGCCATCGGGTCCGTGCCCATCGCTGCCTCCCTCTCGCGCTGCGTCGGCTCGGTGGTCTGGATGTGCGGTTCGCGTTTCCCGATACGCGATCTCTAACCCGTTCCCGGCCCGGGATCTTCACCCCCGGGGTGCGACGCGGATGCTCAGGTCGGTGATGCGGTGCGGGCTCCAGTCGCGGGCGTAGCCGGGCGGGGTGCCGCCCGGTCCTGTGACGTCGGCGACCGGGATGCGGCGGGCGGTGTCCACGATCTCGGCGGCCGTGGTGTTCTCGTTGTTGCCGCTGGTGGCGCCGGAGGAACAGCCCGTGTAGTAGCCGATCGGGATGGACTCGTGCCCGGTGATCAGACACGGCGGGCGGACACCCAGCCGGTGCAGCTCGTCGGCGACGCGGGCCCAGTCCTCGCGGCTTTCGACGTTGCGGTCCACGGTGCCCACGAGGACGGCGAACTGCACCGCCAGGTGGCCGGCCAGCGCGAGCGCGACGAGAGACGCCGCCACCGGACGCCATCGGCCGCGTCCCGTCCTGACCAGGTGCCACAGCGCCACGGCGACCGGGACGGCCAGCAGGGCGTAGGCGGGCTGCAGGAAGCGGGGCGCCGCGTAGCCGATCATGAACAGGTACGGCAGCGCGGCCGTCACCGCGCAGGCGAACGGGATCACCGTGCGGGCGGCACGCCGGGCCCGGACGGCGACGACGACCCCGAGCACGGCGACGGCCGGGAGGACGATCCACCACAGGGTGACCACCGGGTGCGGCATCGATCCGGTGCACGGGCGGCACAGGCCCCGCCCGCCGAGGCTGCGCATCTGGTCGTCGACGGCGATGTTCCAGCCGAGGCCGCCCTGGATCTCGGAGGCCCGCGACAGCCGCTCCCCGAGGCCGCCGTACCAGCCGTACGCCTCGATCACCCACTCCACTCCCCCGGCGGCGAGGCCGCCCGCGAGGGCGAGCAGCAGCAGCCAGTGGCGGCGTACGAGGACGAGGACCAGCAGGGGCAGGGTCACCCAGACCGCGTCCGTGGGGCGCATCCACGCCATCAGCGCGGCTCCGGCCACCACTCCCCACAGCGCGGCCCGCCCGGACAGCCCCTGCCAGGCCCGCAGGAAGCAGCCGACGCAGATCAGGGCACCGATCGCGACCCAGTAGTTGGGCATGGCCTGCGGACCGTAGAAGAGGGTCACCCACAGGGTGGCGAAGAACGCGCCGGCCGTGGCCAGGACCCGGGCCGGGAAGAGGCCCTTCCAGGCCCGCAGGGCGAGGTACAGGCCGAGGCCGGACAGCACGGCGAGGTAGACGCGCAGCAGTTCGGTGGACGACGACCAGGACGCGACGGGCGCGACCAGCAGGGAGACGCCGCGGGAGCGCGGTGCGCTGAAGAAGGCGGCGGGGTGGTGGGAGGTGACCTGGCTGACGTACACCGTCTCGTCCCAGCCGAGGCCCATCCAGGGGTGGACGAAGACCAGTTGCAACAGGGTGAAGACGGCGGCCACCGCCGCGATCAGAGCGTCACCGCGCAGGAGCCGGGGGGTGTCGGACGCCGTCGTCGCCTCGTCCCGCCGTCTGCCGGCGAGCATGGCGTTCGCGCCATCGGCCATCGTGCACCCCTCACCCCCGCTTGTCGCGGGGCCGCTCGTTCCTCACCTCCTGCCGCCAGTGGCGGGAGCCCGGAAACCCGGAAAACAAGATCAACCTAACCCGCAGGCCAAGGATACGCAGGGCGGAAGTCGGCCAGTCGCGCTGTCTCGTTCCCTTTCCCTCTCCTCACTGCGCGTCCGACCGGTCAGTGGGCGTTGGGGCGGCGGTGCGGGGGCTGCTCGGGGGTGGAGCGTCGCTTGGGGGCCGGGATGGCGCGGGTGACGGGGCCGTCCCCGTTCACGGTCAGCGCGCTCCCGTGGTGATGGATGGTCAGGGGGACGCCCTCCAGCAGGGTGTACGTGGCCTTGTCGGCGCCGATCTCCACACGCAGGCACCGGCCTCGGAACTGGAGCCGGAAGGCGAGGCGGCTGAACTTCTCGGGCAGGCGCGGCCTGAACCGGAGGCTGTCGCCCTCCCGGCGGGTGCCGCCGAAGCCGGCGACCAGCGCCATCCACGTACCGGCGAGCGAGGCGATGTGCAGTCCGTCGCGGGTGTTGTGCTCCAGGTCCGCGAGGTCCATCAGGGCGGCCTCGGCGGCGTAGTCGTAGGCCAGCCGCAGATGTCCCGTCTGCGCGGCGACGACGGCCTGGCAGCAGGCGGACAGGGAGGAGTCCCGTACGGTCAGCGGCTCGTAGTAGGCGAAGTTGCGGGCGATCTGGTCCTCGTCGCAGTGAGCGTCGAACCAGCTGCCGCAGGTGTACATCGCCAGGACGAGGTCGGACTGCTTGATGACCTGCTTGCGGTAGAGGTCGAAGTAGGGGAAGTGCAGCATCAGCGGGTACTGGTCGGCGCCAGTGGCGGCGAAGTCCCAGCGCTGGTGGCGGGTGAAGCCCGAGTGCTGCTCGTGGACGCCCAGCTCCTCGTTGTAGGGGATGTGCACGGACTCGGCGGCGTCCCGCCAGGCCGCGCTCTCCTCGTCGTCGACGCCGAGGCGGGCCGCCTCGTCCGGGTGGCGTTCGCACACGTCGGCCGCGGCGAGCAGGTTCGACCGTGCCATGAGGTTGGTGTACGTGTTGTCGTAGGCGATGGCGCTGTACTCGTCCGGACCGGTGACGCCGTCGATGTGGAAGACGCCGTGGTGGTCGTGGTGACCCAGCGAGCGCCACAGCCGGGCCGTCTCCACCAGGAGTTCGAGGGCGATGTCGCGTTCGAAGTCGGCGTCGCCGGTCGCCGCCGTGTACCGCACCGCGGCATGCGCGATGTCGGCGGCCACGTGGAAGGCGGCCGTGCCGGCCGGCCAGTACGCGGAGCCCTCCGAGCCGTCGATGGTCCGCCACGGGAACGCGGCGCCGCGCAGCCCCAGCTGGGCGGCCCGGTCCCGGGCGGCGGGCAGGGTGTCCCGGCGCCAGCGCAGCGCCTCGGCGACGGCCCTGGGCTCGGTGTAGGTCAGTACGGGCAGCACGAACATCTCGGTGTCCCAGAACGCGTGTCCGTCGTAACCGGAGCCGGTCAGTCCCTTGGCCGGGATCGCCCGCTGTTCGGCACGGGCTCCGGCCTGCAGGACGTGGAAGAGGGCGAAGCGCACGGCCTGCTGGATCTCCTCGTCACCGTGCACCTCCACGTCCGCCCGCGCCCAGAAGTCGTCGAGGTAGGCGCGCTGTTCCGCCACCAGGCCGTCCCACCCGCTGTGCGCGGCGGCGGCGAGCGCGGCCTCGACCTGGTCGCTCATCGCAGGCCGGGAGCGGGCACCCGACCAGCCGTGGGCGACCGTCTTCTGCACCCGCAGCCGCTGTCCCGGCTCCAGCACGGAGGTGATGGTCAGTCGGGCCACGTCCGTGTTGCTCTCGCTGCTGGTGGTGATCTCCCCGGAGGTGTCGACGACGTGGTCGGCGGCCACGGCGACCCTGAGTCCACTGCGCCGCGTCCGGTGGACCAGGCGCAGCCGGGAGCCCATGGCGAGGTCCTCCTCCGGCTCCAGCGGGGACTGCAGCGCCTTGGCCGTCCGGGGGTCGCCGTCCGGGGAGGGCAGGCTCTCGTTGGTGACGAGTTCCGACTGGATGACCACCCGGGTCCGGCTATCGACGGGCTCCACCTCGTACTCCACGGCGGCGATGGCCCGCTGGGTGAGGGAGACCAGCCGGGTGGAGCGCACCCGGATGGTCGTACCGGCCGGGGAGGTCCACTCGCAGGTCCGCTCCAGCACGCCGCGCCGCAGGTCCAGGGTGCGTTCGTGCTTGACGAGCCGCCCGTAGCGCAGGTCGAAGGGCTCGTCGTCGACGAGCAGCCGCAGCAGCTTGCCGTTGGTGACGTTGATGACGGTCTGGCCGGACTCGGGGTAGCCGTAGCCCGCTTCGGCGTACGGCAGCGGGTGCAGTTCGTACACGCCGTTGAGGTAGCTGCCGGGCAGGCCGTGCGGTTCGCCCTCGTCGAGGTTGCCGCGCCAGCCGATGTGCCCGTTGGACAGGGCGAACACGGACTCGCTCTGGGCGAGGAGGTCGAGGTTGAGGGCCGTCTCGCGCACGGACCAGGGCTCGACGGCGTACGTCCGGTTGGTGATCACGCCTGGCCTCCCAGTTCGGCGAGGTCCTTGACGACGCGGTCGGCGCCGTGGGCGTAGAGGGCGTCGGTCTGGCCGACGCGGTCGACACCGACGACGTAGCCGAAGTGCCCGGAGCGTCCCGCGTCCATGCCGGCCAGCGCGTCCTCGAAGACGGCGGCGCGGGACGGGTCGACGCCGAGGTCGCGGGCGGCGGCCAGGAAGGTGTCGGGGCGCGGTTTGCCCGGCAGCTTCCGCTCGCGGGCCACGACGCCGTCGATCCGTACGTCGAACAGGCGCTCGGCGTCGATGGAGTGCAGCACGTCCTGGGTGTTGGCGCTGGAGGAGACGATCGCGGTGGCGAGGCCGGCGGCGCGGACCGCGTCGATGTAGCGCAGCGTGCCCTCGTACGGCTTTACGCCGTCGGTGCGGATCTTCTCCAGGAGCAGTTCGTTCTTGCGGTTGCCGACGCCGTTGACGGTCTGCGCGTCCGGCGGGTCGTCGGGGTCCCCGTCGGGCAGTTCGACGCCGCGGGAGGCCAGGAAGGAGCGGACGCCGTCGGCGCGTGGGCGGCCGTCGACGTACTCGTCGTAGTCGGAGTCGGTGAAGGGACGGAAGTCCGCGCCGTCCCGCTCGCGCAGGAAGGCGTCGAACGTCTCCTTCCAGGCGGCGGCGTGCACCACCGCCGTCCTGGTGACGACCCCGTCGAGGTCGAAGAGGCAGGCCCGGATGTCTTCGGGAAGTCCTAGCTGCGTCGTCATACCCGACACAGTTCCCCGCCGGGGCGGGTCCGATCAGGTGACACACTCTGCGGTGTGCCGCTGACTTTCGACGACCTTCTCACCCGGGCCCGCTCCCTGCCGGAGGGCGGGCGGCGCGCGATCCTCGGCATCGCCGGAAGCCCCGGCGCCGGAAAGTCGACGCTCGCCGAGCATCTGGTGCGGGAACTGAACGGGACCGGCGAGCCATGGGTCGCGCACGTCCCCATGGACGGCTTCCACCTCGCCGACGCCGAACTGGACCGCCTCGGCCGCCGGGACCGCAAGGGCGCCCCCGACACCTTCGACGCGACCGGGTACGCGGCGCTGCTGCGCCGGCTGCGCGAGGAGCCGGACGACGAGGGGGCGGGCGGCGACACCGTGTACGCGCCCGGCTTCGAGCGCGTGCTGGAGCAGCCGATCGCCGGGGCCGTGCCGGTGCCGGCGTCGGCGCGGCTGGTCGTGACGGAGGGCAACTACCTGCTGTTGGAGACCGGCGCGTGGGCGCGGGTGCGCTCCCGGCTCGACGAGGTGTGGTTCTGCGAGCCGGCGGAGGCGGAGCGGCTCCGCCGGCTGGTGGCGCGGCACGAGCGGTTCGGCAAGTCCCACGAGGACGCGGTCGCCTGGGTGCTCGGCACCGACCAGCGCAACGCCGACCTGGTCGCCGCGACCCGGGATCGCGCCGACCTCGTGGTACCGGCGGGGGCGATGCCGGGCGCGGACGGCTAGGGCCTGGTGCGTGACGCCTCGGTTCCCGCACGGGTGGGGCGTCACCGTGCTCGTCGGTCACCTCGTCACTCGGTCGTGAGCCGGCCGTCGGTGGAGCGCGGCTGGGGCTCCGCGTGCGAGAAGCCGTCAGCGCTCACGTGCGGCATCACGCTGCTCGCCACGCGGTAGCGGCCGTTGGGCACGTCGTCCGACTTGGTGATGTGCACGGCCAGCGGGCCTGCCCACTCGTATCCGTGCCGTTCGGCGTGCCGGGCCAGGCTGTCGGTGAGCACCTGGCCCACCTGGCTGTCGCGGCGGGTCAGTTCCTCGTGGACGACGTCGGCGAGCGCGACGTCGTAGGCGTTCGGCACCATGATCCGCCCCGCGGGCGAGACCACCGCCCTGCTGTCGCATTCCGTGCGCAGGGCGTCGAGGAGTTCGACAGGGTCCCTGTCGAAGACCCGCGCCCACAGCGCTTCCCAACCGTTTTCCAGGGCTTTCTCCAGCGCGCTGATGGCGCCCATGCGGTATTCACCTGCCGGGTGTTCTCGGGGTCGGCCGCCCGGGTGTGGCGCGGGCGTCGCGCGGTTACCGGACGGTCATTCCTCGTCGTAGTCGTCGGGGCGGACGTGCGCCTCCTCCAGGGCCTCGCGCATGGTCCGGCCGGTGCCACCCGGCTGGCGGGGCGCCTCCTTGTCGCGCTGGTCGAGAACGTCGTCGGTGGTGTCGGTCTTCGGCCGGTTCTCTTCCGGGACGGTCATGACGGCGGCTCCTCGTCCGTGCTGTGGGTACTTCCTGCTTCCGTGGCGGCGGGTTCCCGGAGCGGGCCGTGCTATCCCCCCGCGGGTGCGGATGCCGGTTCCGTGTGGGTGCGGAGGCCGCTTCCCTGCGGGGCGGAGGCCGCTTCCGTGCGGGGCGGAGGCCGGCCTGTGCGGGCTCGGGGACGGCCCGTGACGCCGTCCTGCCGGACACAGGGGGTGAGCTATGTTGACCTCCGTGGGAGACAAAGGAGGCGCATCCGTGCCATCGCCGCAGCAGGCACGCGCGCAGGCATCGGCGATCACCTCGGGACGGGCGGCCCCGGAGGCGGAGGTCTCCCCCACGTCCCGGCTCAGGACGCTGTTCGACCGGCCCCGCCTCTCCCCGGGCCAGCGGCGCATCGCGCAGTACCTCATCGAGCACCTCACCGAGGCGGCGTTCCTGTCGATCACCGACCTCGCCGACCGGGTGGGCGTGAGCCAGCCTTCGGTGACGCGGTTCGCCTCGGCGGTCGGCTTCAGCGGTTACCCGGCGCTGCGGGAGCAGCTCCAGTCGATCGCGCTGGGCACCCGTGGCGGCGCTCCGGCCGAGGAGAACCGGGGCAACGAACTCCAGGCGGCCGTCGACGCCGAGATCGAGAACCTGGAGAACCTGCGGCGCGACTTCGCCGACGCCGACCGGGTGATCGACGTCGGACGCAAGCTGGCCGCCTCCGCGCCGCTGACCGTCCTCGGGCTGCGCATCTCCGTCTCGCTCGCCGAGTACTTCGCCTACGCCGCCCGCCGCGTCCACCCCGACGTACGCCTGGTGACCCGGGGCGGCACCGTCGCCTACGACGCCCTGCTCCAGTCCCGGGAGGCGGGCGGCACCTGGGTGCTGGCCTTCTCCATGCCCCGGCACGCCCACGAGACCCTGGGCGCCGTCCGGGTGGCACGCGGTGCCGGACTGAAGGTGGCGCTGATCACCGACCTGGCGCTCGGCCCCGTCGTCGACGAGGCCGACGTCACCTTCGCCACCGGCACCGGGTCTCGGCTGGTCTTCGACTCCTACGCGGCGCCGGGCGTGATGTGCGCGGCACTGCTCCAAGCCATGACCGACGCCGATCCCGAGCGCACTCAGGCCCGGCTGGAGGAGTACGAGCAGGTCGCCGACCAGCACCAGTTCTTCCTCCGGGACTGAGCCGGTCCCTGCTTCGGCCGCGTTTCCGGCACTGCTGTCCGGCCCCGTTTCCCGGGCGGGCATGGCGATTGGCCGGCGCGGACGGGGGCCATCCCTGTCAAAGCAGGCATGAATGTTTTCATACGCCTTGCAAAGCAGATGGCATATATAAATACTGCTCACGGATCGCGACGGGGCCGCCCCGGAGCGCGTCCACACCTGCGCGAACACCCCTGGCAGCCGGCTCCTACCCGCTCCGGCGCACCCGGGGGTGTTCCGTCGGGCATCGCCTGCGCGAGCGCCCGCGGCGGTCCCGGTCGTCCCCTGGACCGGGGCCGCCCCAACCGTCGCCCCACCCCGTCGACGCCGCACCCCCGGAAGCGATGATCATGCCCCTGACGACCACGCGCATCAGCCCGGACTGGCCGTGCCAGGTCAAGACACCCGGCAGCTACGACTGGGAACGCTCGGCGGCCAAGTGGCTGCGCGAGCTGGTGCCGGCCCGGTACGCGGGCTACCCGGCGCTGATCCGCCACCCCGTGCTGCTCGCCCGCCATGCGCAGATCCAGGTCCAGCACGAGATCCGGGTGGCCCGCACCGCCCTGCAGACCGCCCGGGCGGACCTGCCCCGGCTCGGCCTGCCCGAGTCGGTCATCGAGCACACCATCAAGCTGTACGCGGCGGAGGTCCTGCAGTTGCAGCACATCGCGCGCAGCGTGCGAGCGGTCACCGAGGCGCTGGCCGAGCGGGGCGCCGCCGGGCGCTGACCCGGGCCGACCCGCGCTGGCCCGGGCCGACCCGCACGGGACCGTACAGGTGCCGGACGAACCAGACGAACCGGCCGGGTCGCCGTGGGCGCCGGTCAGTCCACCGGGTGGCCGGGCCGGATGGTGAGGGCGTCGGCGAGCCGCAGCAGCCGTCCGCCGGACGTCTCCCGCCCGCCCCACTCGACCGGGTCGAGGACGAAACCGACGTGATCGCCTCCAGCGGCGCGCTCCACCACGCGGCCGACGAACCACGCCTCGGCGTCCTCCAGCACGACCGCCCCGCCGTACCCCTCACGCCAGCGGACCTGCCGGAACTTGTCCACCCGGTCGCCGGTCTGCCCGCCGAAGATCTCGGCCGTCCCGCGCTGGTCGCGGGCGAGCAGATGAACGGCCAGGACGTCGGCGGACCGCGCCACCCGGAAGGTCCGGTTGACCTCGGAGAGCCATACGACGAAACGCACGGGGTCGAGGGAGCACTGCGAGGAGAAGCCGACCAGGCAACCCGCCCGTTCCCCGTCCGCCGCGGCCGTCACCACGCACATGTCCGGGTCGAGCCGACCGAGAAACTCGTCCATGCCGGCCATGCTAAGCGCCGTTCCCGGGCGGGGTCATGCCGCGAGGAGGCGCCGCAGGGCCGTCCGCAGGGCGGTGACGAAGGAGTTCCGGCCCGCCTCGTCGAGGGCGTCCAGCGACAGGTAGGGGTTGAGGTCCTCCAGCTCGACCAGGAGCAGCTCACCGCCGGGCGCGCGGCAGGCGTCGACGCGCTGGATGCCGTGGTCGATGCCGTTCCACTCGATGAACCGCCGCGCGAAGTCGAGGTCCTCCGGTGAGGCGTCGTACGGCTCCAGCCGCCAGCGCCGGTCGGGGTGCGGCGCGTACAGGGCGTACTGGAAGTCGTGGTCGACGAAGTAGAAGGAGACCTCGTGGGCGAAGTCGACGCGCGGCTGGACGAGGATGTCCCCGGCGTCGCCGCGCACCGTTTCCCGTAGGCGCTCGGCGGGCACGAACCGCAGGCCCATCGAGTCCGCGCCGAGCCTGGGCTTGACGACGTACTCGTCCGCCGGGGGCAGCCGGTGCAGGTCCTCGGGCCGTCCGACGGTGGGGATGACCGGGTACCCCGCGTCGGTCAGGTCGAGGAGGTACTGCTTGCCGACCATGTCCGCCCGGCCGGTGAGCTGGTTGTAGACGCGGGTTCCGCGCTCGGCCGCGCGCTCGCGAAAGGCGTCGTAGGCGGCCTGGTGACCCAGCACGGGACCGCTGTTGCGGACGACGACCGCGTCGAAGGCGTCCAACAGCACGGCGGCCTCCCCCGGGTGGCACAGGGCCAGGTCGAAGTCCTCGCGCAGACGGGAGGACAGGAAGATGTCCTCGTCGCAGTAGCGCCGCCCGCGCGCCTCATAGGCCAGGTCGGTGACGTACAGGACGCGGGGGCGGGTGGACGGCATGCGGAACTCCTCGGGGCTGACCGGGAGTGATCGTATGCGACCGGCGCAGCGAGGCAGCGAGGCAGCGGGTCCATGAGGGCACTGAGTTCCCTCTGTTCCCTGCACTGAGTGTCATGGGCGCCGGTGAGCTGCTACGTTCCCCCTCATGAGCTCCAGCAGTGCGGCGCCCCGCCGCGGGGACCGGACGGACGCGGCGGGTATCCGGCCGCCGATGCGGGAGGCGCTGGTCGCGGCGGCCTTCCAGCTGTTTCTGGAGCGGGGCTACGAACAGACGACCGTCGACGACATCGTCGCGCTCGCCGGTGTCGGACGGCGGTCGTTCTTCCGCTACTTCCCCTCCAAGGAGGACGTGGTCTTTCCCGACCACGAGCGGTGCCTGGCCGACATGACGGCCTTCCTGGCCGCCTCCCCCGAGGACGCCGACCCGGTGATACGGGTCTGCGACGCGGCCCGGCTCGTGCTGCGCATGTACGCCGAGAACCCGGCCTTCTCGGTGCAGCGTTACCACCTCACCAAGAAGGTCCCCGGACTGCGCGCGTACGAGCTGTCGGTGGTCTGGCGCTACGAGCGCGCCCTCGCCGAGTACCTGCGCGGGCGCCTGGACGGGCGGCCGGACGGGATCCTGCGGGCCGACGTGATCGCGGCCGCGGTGGTCGCGGCGCACAACAACGCCCTGCGGTCCTGGCTGCGTTCGGACGGGCGGGACGACGCGGGCGCCGCGGTGGACCACGCGCTGGGGTACGCGCAGTCCACGTTCGGCGGTGTTCCCCTCGCGCCCCGCGACGAGGCGCCCGAGGACGTGGTGGTCGTGGTCTCCCGGCGCGGGACGCCCCTGTGGCAGGTCGTGCGGGAGGTCGAGACCGCGTTCGCCCGCGCCTGACGACCGACGGCCGCGAAGTCAACGGCGCGGAATCGAGGGTACGCAGTGCCTTTACGCGTGACACTCCGTGCCATACGCTGTGGAGCGTGCACGGTGGCACGGCGAGCCGCGCATGGGCGTGCCCGGGCGACCGCGCACGCGGGATTCCGGCCCGAGTGCAGGGAGTTGACCAGCGTGTACCACCACTCAGGAAACGTCGCTCAGCAGGCAGTCGGCTCCGCGACGGGCGTGCTCGACCCCAAGGCCCCGGACGCCGAGGCCGTCTTCTTCCAGCGTTGCACCTGGTGCGGCACCGCCATGTACCACCGGGTGCTGTGCCCGGTCTGTCGCGGCAGCGACCTGCGGACCGAGCGCAGCGAGGGCACGGGGACGGTGCGCCACGCCACGGTGGTGCACCGCAACACCCCCGCCGCGCGCAACGTGTCCCTCATCGAGATGGCCGAGGGCTTCGTGCTGCGCGGCCGGGTCATGGGCCCGCTCATCGGCATCCACAGCGGGGACCGGGTGCGGCTGTCCACGGCCAAGGACCCGGTACGCGGCGAGCCCGTCTTCCAGTTGATCGACGAGCCGTACCGGGCCTGGACCTGAGAGCCGGTCAGCCCTGCGCGGGACGCTCCGTCCCGGACACCAGCGCGTCGGTGCGCACCGGCGTCCCCGTCTCGAAACTCCGGTTGGCGGCGAGCCCCACGACCAGGGCGAGCGCGCCGTCGCGTTCGGTGGCGGTCGGGTGTGCGGCGGCGCCCGTGTCCGCCGTCGGGCGGGTCGGCCCACCCCGGCCGACGGGGCCGAACAGCGCGTCGAGCATGCGCGGGTCGCCACCGCCGTGCGCCTCGTGGTCGACGTCGAGCGGTATCCCGACCGGGGGCTTCCACAGCGGGCGCAGGGTGAGGCGGGCGCCGCCCGCGTGCTCGGCGGCCGTGTCCCCGTGCACCGCTCCCCGGCCCGAGGCCGCCGGCGTCAGAGGCCGCGCCCAGCGGCTCTCCTCCACCTCCAGCTCCAGGCGTCCAGCGCTGCCGTTGACCATCACCCGGTAGCCCTCCCACGGGGAGTAGGCGGTCAGGTGGTACGTCATGGTCGCGCCGCGCACGTACCGGACCAGGACCGCCATGTCGTCCTCGATGGTGACCGGCCCGTCGAAGACGTTGCGATCGCGCAGATAGCCGTCGTCCCGCTCCGCCTCCAAGTAGAGGGCTCGCAAGGTGTCGTTGGCGGACAGGTCGAGGGCGAAGGGGTCGTCCGCGGCCGGACCGGCACCGTGGGCACGGGTGTACTCCCGGCGCAGGCCGTGGCGTTCGCCGGCCGCTCGTCCGTAGAAGCCGAGCCGTCCGTAGCCGAAGACCTCCCGCGGCTCGTCCGCCAGCCACCAGTTGACGAGGTCGAAGTGGTGCGATGACTTGTGCACCATCAGCCCGCCGCTGTGCCGCTTCTCCCGGTGCCAGCGGCGGAAGTAGTCGGCGCCGTGCCGTACGTCGAGCAACCACTCGAAGTGGACGGACAGCACCTCGCCGACCGCGCCCTCGGCGAGCAGGGCGCGCACCCTCTCGTGGACCGGGTTGAAGCGGTAGTTGAAGGCGACGGTGAGGGAGTTGCCGGTCTCTCGGACGGTGTCCAGGATGCGGGAGCAGCGGTCCGCGTCGACGGTCATCGGCTTCTCGGTGACGACGCGGCAGCCCGCGCGCAGCGCCGGGACGATGTACCGGTCGTGTTCGACGTCGACGGTGGTGACGACCACCTCGTCGATGTCCTCCTTGGTCAGCAGGTCGGCGAAACGCTCGGGTTCCCACTGGGCGGCGGTGGGTTGACCGGCCGCCGTGAGCAGCCTGTTGTGGAAGGCCATCCTGGTCGGGCTGGGGTCGCACAGGGCGGCGACGAGGTGGCCGGGGCGTTCGGCGAGGCCTCGGGTGAAGGTCTGGGCGCGGTGCCCGGTACCGACGACGGCCGCGCGCAGGCGGGGAGTTCGACTCATGCAGAAAGCCCTTTCCCCCGGGCCGTCGGCTCACTCCTCGCGCAACCGCCGGTACCCGGCGGTGGGTCGTGGCCGCCGGGCGTTCAGGACGCGAGCGTGATGCGGATCCCCAGGGTGCCGTCCAGGCCCCGGCGCAGCCGGCTGCCGAACAGGGTGAGCCGGCCGACGATGCCGTACTTGCGGGCGATCAGCCGGCGGTAGCGGCCGGTGGTGGCCGGGTCGCAGATCTCAGCGGTCGCCGGGACCTGGTCGCCGGTCGGCCTCCCGCGCACGTCGCAGGGGCCGACCAGGACGTCGGCGCGATTGCGCACGCGCTTGACCTTCCAGGAGTCGGCGGCCGTCCAGACGCCGAGGGTGTCCTCGTCCCGCACCACCCACACCGGGGTGGCGACCGGCGTGCCGTTCTTCCGGTAGGTGGTGACCAGGAGGTACTTGCCGGCGCCCAGCCGGGCGAGTGAGGCGTCGTCCATGGTCCGGAAGTATAGGTGCCGGACCATGTCGCGCCCCTCGCTCAGGCCAGGGCCGCCGTCATCCTGCGCACCGCCTCCGTGATCACCTCGGGCGAGGCCGCCAGGTTGAGCCGCACGTGTCCCGCCCCGCCGGCGCCGAAGGGGATGCCGGAGCTGAGGGCCACCCGGCCGCGGTGGAGGAAGACGTCCGCCGGATCGTCGCCGAGGCCGAGCGCGCGGCAGTCGAGCCAGGCGAGGTAGGTCGCCTCCCCGGGGCGGTGGACGACGCCGGGCAGGTGCTCGGCCAGCAGGTCGGTGAGCAGCCGCCGGTTCTCGTCGAGCCCGGCCAGCACCGCGTCCAGCCAGGCGGCGCCGTCGCGCAGGGCGGCGGTGTGGGCGAGGACGCCGACATGGCTGGGTCCGTGGCCGACCTCCTCGGGCATCCGCGCCAGGTCGGCGGCGGCGCCGGGTCCGGCGAGGGCGAGCGCGGCCTTGAGCCCGGCCAGGTTCCAACCCTTGGACGCCGACATCAGCGCGAGGCCGCGCTCGGCGCCGGGCACGCTCAGGTACGGCACGAACCGCGCGCTCCCGGTCACGACCGGCGCGTGGATCTCGTCGGCGACGACCCGGACGCCGTACCGCTCGGCGAGGGCGGCGACGGCGGCCAGCTCGTCGGCGGTGTGCACCGTACCGGTCGGGTTGTGCGGGCTGCACAGCAGGTAGGCGGCCCGCCCGCCGTCGGCGACGGCCCGCCGGAACGCCTCCTCCAGTATCCCGAGGTCGATGCGCAGGTCCGCGCCGAGCGGCGCCTCGACGACTCGCCGGTCCAGGTGCGTCACGAACTCGTAGAACGGCGGGTACACCGGCGGGTTCACGACCACCGGATCGCCCGGCCCCGTGACCAGCTTGAGCATCTCGACGACGCCCAGCATCACGTCGGGCACGATCGCGGTGCGCTCCACCGCGAGGTCGTCCCAGCCCCACCGCTTGCCGGCGAAGGCGGCCAGGGCCTCGGCGTAGGCGGTGCCGACGGGGTAGCCGGTGTCGCCGAGTTCCATGGCGTCGGTGACGGCCCGCGCGACGGGTTCGGCGAGCGGCACGTCCATCTCGGCCACCCACAGCGGCAGCACGTCCGCGGGGTAGGTGCGCCACTTCATGCTCGTACGGCGGCGCAGTTGGTCGAGGGTGAGTGCGCGCAGGGGGTTCGGTTCGCCGGGCTGGTGCTGCGGGATGCTGGTCATGGGGCACAAGATAGGGGCCCGCGGTGCGACCGGGAAACGGGGGAACGGGGCGCGGCTGCCGCTGGCGGCCCGGCCCGCGCGGACGCCCGCCGGGCGCGGCTCCGCGGGCGGCCCGGTGTTGAGACCGGTCCCCGATCCACCGCTGCCGGCCGTCGCGCCACGGCCGCGCCCTGGAGCGCGGGCGGGCGGCCCGCCCGGTGCACGACCGGCGGGACATGCTGACGCCGGAGCGCATCGCCCGGGTCGAGGAGACGGCCCGGCTGTCCGGCCCGCCGGGCCGCCGGGCAGTCCGCACCGCCCGGGGCCGCAGCCCCGGGTGCGGCTCGCCGACTTCCCCGCCGGGACCGTCCGCCTCCGGCGAGTTGGGCGGACGCGGTGTCGCCGGGTTCACCGCGTTGCCGCGGCCCAGCGCCGACGCGCCATCCGTGTCGGGGGACGAAGGAGTCGGGCCCAGCCCAGGCGGGCCGCCGCACCCGCCACGGGACCGACGAGACCGCCGGCCGGATGAACACGGGCGGGTCCGCCCCCGTATGGGAGGAGGGCGCTCGACGTCCGGAGGCCCCCGCGGCGGCGACGCCGTGTGTTCGGGTTCGGGAGCGCACGCATGAGGCACGCACGACGACGCATCGTCCGGCGAGTGGCGCGGCTGGCGGCCGTCGGCGGACTCCTGGTCGGGGGAACGATGGTCACCCGGGCGGTGGCGAGCGAGCCCCCAGTCACGTCCGCCGCGCCGCACACGTTGGCGCGGCCCGCGTCCGGTACCGGCGCCGGCCTCGTGGCACGGTTGGGCGCCTCCCGTACGGCGGGCCACTGGGTCGGCTCCGACGGGCGGCCGGTCGTCGCGGTCACCGACGAGAGCACGGCCGAGGCGGTGCGGCGGGCCGGTGCCGAGGCGAAGCTCGTACGGCACAGCATGTCCGAGCTGAAGTCGGCGACCTCGGCGCTGCGTTCGGCGCCCCGGGTGCCCGGTACGGCGTGGGCCCTCGACTACCGGTCGAACGAGGTGGTGGTACGGGGGGACAGCACGGTCTCCGGGTCCGACTGGTCCCGGCTGACGGGCGTCGCGGAGGGCATCGGCGGCTTCGTCCGCATGGAGCGCACCGAGGGCACGTTCACGACTCGGTTGAACGGCGCGGAGCCGATCCTGTCCACGGCGGGGCGCTGCTCGGCGGGCTTCAACGTGACCGACGGACAGAGCGACTTCGTCCTCACCGCCGGCCACTGCGGGCCGACGGGGTCCGTCTGGTTCGGCGACGACGGGGGCGACCGGCAGGTCGGCAAGACGGTCGCCGGGAGCTTTCCCGGGGACGACTTCTCCCTCGTGGAGTACGCGAACGGCAAGGCGGGCGACGGCGCCGACGTGGTGGCGGTCGGTGGTGGCAAGGGGGTGCGGATCACGGGTACCGGTGAACCGGCCGTCGGGCAGCGGGTGTTCCGCAGCGGCAGCACCAGCGGGCTGCGCGACGGCCGGGTGTCCGCGCTCGACGCGACGGTGAACTACCCGGAGGGCACGGTCACCGGCCTCATCGAGACCGACGTGTGCGCCGAACCCGGGGACAGCGGGGGACCGATGTTCTCCGAGGGCATCGCGCTCGGTGTGACGTCGGGCGGCAGCGGCGACTGCGACAAGGGGGGTACGACGTTCTTCCAGCCGCTGCCGGAGGCGATGAAGTCGCTCGGTGTACAGCTGATCGTCTCCACGCGGGAAGGGGCGGGGCCCGGCGCCGCGTCCTCCTCGCCGGCCGCCACCGGTGGCGGTGGCGGTGACGGCGGCGGTGGCGGTGGCGGTGGAACCTCGCCGGGTGCCGCGGCACCCGGGGCCGCGGCGCCCGTGACGGGCGTCAACGGCTCGACCCTGCTCTCCCGTCTCACCGACCGCCGCAACGTCGGCCCGGGGATGCTCGTCGTCGCGGGCAGCCTGATCGCCCTGGTGGCCACCCGGTGGATGCGCGCGGAACAGGACCGCAAGGCCTATCGACGGCACTATTCGGCGACGTGGGGCTGAGCTGGGGGGCGGACACGGGCGGGCGGCTCCGCGGAACGGCGCCCGCCCACGGCCGGTGCCCCGCCGAGGGCCCCCGCTGTCGCCGCGCCCCGCGCACCACCACGCCCTTCGCACCACCACACCCCTCACCGCCGCGGTGCACGGCCCGTCGGCCCCGAGATGCCCGGACGGCGCCGTGGCGGCCGCGGCGCCCCGCTCGGCCGCCACGGCCGCCCGTGTCCGGGTGTGGGGCAGCGACCTTCGCCACACACGGGGCCCCGGCCCTCAGCCCAGCGTCAGCAGCACCGTGGCCGCCGCCGCGCCGATCAGGCCCACGGCCTGCCGCCGGTCGACCCGTTCGTGGAGCAGGGCGAGCCCCAGGACGACGGGCAGGGCCGGGTAGAGGGAGGCGAGGACCACGGCGACCGACAGCAGTTGCCGCTGGGCGGCGAGGAGGTACAGGATCAGGCCGAGCGCGGCACCGGCGCCGATCAGCAGTGCCTCGGCGGACCGACGCGGCGGCAGCCGCAGGCGCCCGGCGTGCCGTGCGGCGCCGGGGAGCAGCAGGAGTACGGCGGCGACGCGGCCGGCCGCCACGGGCCACAGGCCGCTTTCGGGGCCCGCCTGCCCGAGGGCGAGGTACTGGACGGCGACGCCCGCGCTGGCGAGCAGACCGTCGGTGACGGCGTGGCCCGGGCCGGTGCCGCCGCCGGAGACGAGCCAGAGCGCGGGCACGGTGACGGCGATCCCCACCCACGCGAGGGCGCCTGGGCGGTCTCCGAGGACGAGTACGCCGCACAGGACGGAGAGCGCGACACCTGTGACGGCGCTCACCGGCACCACCACGCTCATCGCGCCGCGGCTCAGGCCGCGGTTGAGGAAGTGCATGGCGACGCCGCTGCCCACGCCGGACAGGGCGCCCCACAGCAGGTCCGCGGGGCGGACGTCGGGGGTGGTCACGAGGAGGGCGGCCACGCAGGCGAGCGCGAGCCCGCCGACCTGGCCGAGGAAGGTGACGGCGGCGAAGTGGACGCGCCGGGACAGCAGGCCGCCGGCGAAGTCGACGACGCCGTAGCAGACGGCGGAGGCCAGTGCGAGAAGGGCACCCATCCCGAGGGGGTGCCCGGGGCCGGGGCTCAGATGCGCCGAGGAGCCTCAGCCGCCGCTCAGGCGGCCTGCACGGGCTCCGGGGCCGCGGTGGCCCACTCCATGACCAGCCGCTGGTACTCCGCGCGCTGCTCGACGCTCAGTGTCCCGCCCGACCGGAGCCACAGGGCCCGGATCTCCTCGTTGACCTCGGCAGCCGATCGCTCGGAGGAGGGTTCAACAGTGGTGGACATGCTGTGAAGCATACGGCGCCCGGCGTGAAGACGATGTGAGTAATGGCGCGCCAAACGGACATACCGGACCGTGTTACTGGTCACGTCAATCTTCTCATCTGTCAAGGCCTACCGCTGAGTTCGTTCACAGCGACTGTGTTCCGCCGCACACGGCCCACCACTTCACGCCTGCGCGGCCCCCAGCACCAGCACCTGGATCGCCAGCACGGCGGCACCGCGCGCCCAGTCGTGAAAGTCGGACACCTTGGTCTCCAGGTCGACCGGCGCGGCCTGCGGATGCCGGTTGTCGCGGATGGTGTGCTCCACCACATCACCGGCCACGTCCATCAGGCCGACCCCCTCACCCGCGAGCAGGATCCTCTGCGGCATCACGAAGTTGGCGATCTGCGCCACCAGGGTGCCCAGGGCCCGCCCGGCCTCCTCGACGACCCGGGCGGGCATGCGCTCGCCGTCGGCGGCGGACGCGAGGATCTCCTCGTAGCTCAGGTCGCGGCCGGTGGCGGCCCTGACCTGGTAGCGGATGTTGGGGATGGTCAGCAGTGAGACGGCGCTGCCGCGCCGGCCGTCGGGGGTGAGCGGGCCGTACGGGTCGAGGATCCAGTGGCGGCCGAACCCGCGGTCCTCGCCCCCCGAGTACGGCACCCGCTTGCCGCCGAGCACGAGTCCGTAACCGACGCCGGCGCCGATGGTGAGGACGACGAACCGGTCCAGGCCGCGTCCCGCCCCGAACCAGGTCTCGGCCTCCACGAAGGCGGCGGTGTCGTTCTCCACGACGACCGGCAGCCCGGTGCGCTCCTCGACCAGTCCTGCCAGCGGAACGCCCCGCCACCCCAGGAAGGGTGACTCGCCGACCACGGCACGGCCCTCCACGAGCCCTCCGACGCCGATGCCGATGCCGACGACCCGGGGACGGGTACGGGACAGCTCCCCGGTCATCGCGGCCAGCAGGTCGGCGACCTCGACGGGGTCGTGTGTGCTGAGCGGACGGTCGTGGCGGGCGACGATCTCGCTTCTGAGGGTGGTGACGACGCCGTACACCATGTCACCGGTGATCTTGAAGCCGAGGAAGTACCGGGAGTCGGCGACCACGTCGAGCGGCTGCGAAGGCCGGCCCTGCCGCACTCCGGCCGGCGCGCCCGTCTCCGGGACCTCGACCAGGAGCCGCGACTCGATGAGCGGCTTGGTCAGCCGGGTGAGGCTGCCCGGGGAGAGAGCGAGCCGCCGGGCGATCTCGGTGCGGGACAGCGGTCCGTGCACGAGCACCTCGATCGCCACGGAGCGTTCGCCGGGGCTCAGCGGGAGCCAGCCTTCGGCACTTGTGGTCATGATGGTCGAGCCCCCACTTTCTTCCACCTCGGAACTAACGGGATCACCCTAAGCCGCACCTCACTCCTTGGAAAGATACTTGCACCAACCCTTGACGCGATGATTGTTCCACACCAAAAGTAAGTGAGACCGAGCCGCCGCGTGAGAGGGAGTCTCCCGATGACCATCCCCTCCAGCCGTCGTGCCGAGAACCGGGGCGACGGACGTCTGGCCGCGGTGTTCGTCGCGCCGGCCCTCCTCGGCTTCACGGTCTTCCTGCTCTGGCCGACGCTGCGCGGGATCTACCTGAGCTTCACCCGCTTCAACCTGCTGACACCGGCTCAGTGGGTGGGCCTGGACAACTACGTGCGGATGGTCCACGACCCCATCTTCTGGGACTCGCTGCGGATCACGGTCGGCTACGTGGTCATCAACATCGGCGTGCAGACGGTGTCGGCCCTGGCCGTCGCCGTGTTGCTCCAGCGGCTGACGCAGTCGTCGGTGCTGCGCGGGATCGTGCTCACGCCGTATCTGATGTCCAACGTCGTGGCCGGCATCGTCTGGCTGTGGATCCTGGACACGCAGCTCGGCGTCGGAAACGAGATCCTCGCGGCGCTCGGTACCGACCGCATCCCGTTCCTCGCCGACGAGACCTGGGCCGTCCCGACCATCGCGCTGATCAACGTGTGGCGGCACGTCGGCTACACCGCGCTGCTGTTGTTCGCGGGGCTCCAGGCCATCCCGAACGACATGTACGAGGCCGCGACAGTGGACGGCGCGAGCGAGTGGCGGATGTTCCGGCGGATCACGCTGCCGCTGCTGCGGCCGGTCCTCGCGGTCGTCCTCATCATGACGGTGATCGGTTCGTTCCAGGTCTTCGACACGGTCGCCGTGACCACCGCCGGCGGACCGGCGAACGCCACCAACGTGCTCCAGTTCTACATCTACGGCGCCGCCTTCGGCCGCTTCCAGTTCGGGTACGGCTCGGCGATGTCCGTCGCCCTGCTCGTCGTGCTGAGCGCCATCACCTTCGTCCAGTACCGGCTCACCCGGGCCGGCCGGACCGACCTCGGCTGACGGAGAGGAGAACGAGATGACCGACACGGCCTCCGTGTCCACCAAGGCGTCCGCGGCGGCGACCGGGGCGTCTTCGGCCGGCCGGGCGACGGTACGGCGCGGCAGGCGCCGCCTCTCCCCCGGGCGGATCGTGGCCTGGGCGGTGATGGCCGCGATCGTGCTCGTCACCCTGCTGCCCTTCTACTGGATCCTGCGCACCGCGCTGTCCACCAACACCGGACTGGCCGGCCACCCGGCCGACCCGCTGCCGGTCGACCCGACGACCGGCGGCTTCGAGCGGGCCCTCGGCCTGCAGTCCGCCGAGGAGGCGATCGCGCAGGGCGGCGCGGGCGGCGGCCTCAAGTTCTGGCGGTACCTGCTCAATTCGGTGTTCGTCTCCACCCTGGTCACCGTCTGCCAGATCCTCTTCTCCGCCATGGCCGCGTACGCCTTCGCCCGACTGCGGTGGCGGGGCCGGGACACGGTGTTCGCCCTGTTCCTGGCCGGGCTGATGGTGCCGGCCATCTTCACCCTGCTGCCGAACTTCGTACTCATCAAGGAACTCGGCCTGGTGGACTCCCTGCTGGGCATCGCCCTGCCGACGATGTTCATGACCCCGTTCGCGGTGTTCTTCCTGCGGCAGTTCTTCATGAACATCCCCCGGGAGGTGGAGGAGGCGGCGCTCCTGGACGGTGCCGGAAAGGTGCGGGTCTTCTTCCGGGTGCTGCTGCCGATGGCGGCCACGCCCGTCCTGACCCTGGCCGTGCTGACGTACATCACGTCCTGGAACGACTACTTCTGGCCGCTGATGGTCTCCTACAGCGACAGCTCGCGCGTACTGACCGTGGCGCTGGCCATCTTCCGCGCGCAGACCCCGACGACCGGCGTCGACTGGTCCGGCCTGATGGCGGCCACGCTCATCGCGGCGCTGCCGATGCTGCTGCTCTTCGGCGTCTTCGCGCGTCGCATCGTCAGCACCATCAGCTTCACCGGCATCAAGTGAGGGGACGGACATGCGATTTCGTACGGCCGCCGCTCTGACCGGGGCACTGGCGCTGTCCCTGGTGAGCGGCTGCGCGCAGGGCGGCACCGGGGCGTCCGCCGACACGGTGACGTACTGGCTCTGGGACACCAACCAGCTGCCCGCCTACCAGGCGTGCGCCAAGGACTTCGAGAAGCAGAACCCCGGCCTGGACGTGAGGATCTCCCAGATGGGCTGGGACGACTACTGGACGAAGCTGACCGCGAGCTTCATCGCGGGCACGCAGCCGGACGTGTTCACCGACCACATCCAGAAGTTCGGCCAGTTCGCCGGCCTGAAGGTGCTGGAACCGCTCGACGACCTGGGCATCGAGGACTCCGACTACCAGCCCGGGCTGGCCGCCAGCTGGATCGGCGAGGACGGCCACCGCTACGGCACCCCGAAGGACTGGGACACCGTCGCCCTCTTCTACAACGAGAGGATGACCCGGGACGCCGGACTGAGCGCCGAGGAGCTGAACGCTCTCTCCTGGAACCCGGAGGACGGCGGCACCTTCGAGAAGGCCGTCGCGCACCTGACGGTGGACGAGAAGGGCAGGCGGGGCGACGAACCCGGCTTCGACAAGGACAACGTCAAGACCTACGGCCTCGCCTCCAACGGCGGCGGTGACGGCGACGGTCAGACCACCTGGAGCCACTTCGCCGCGTCGGCGGGCTGGTCCTACACCGACAAGGAGCGGTGGGGCACCGAGTACCGGTACGACGACGACACCTTCCAGTCGGTGATCGAGTGGTACTTCGGACTGGCGGACAAGGGCTACATGGCCCCCTTCACCGACTACTCCCAGTCCAACGAGGCCAACGCACAGGTGGCCGCGGGCAGGGCGGCCACCGCCTTCGACGGGGCGTGGATGCTCTCGACGTACGCCGGTTTCAAGGACCTGGACATCGCCACCGCCGTCACCCCCGCGGGCCCGACCGGCAAGCGGGCCACGATGATGAACGGCCTCGCGGATTCCGTCACCAAGAACGCCCGCAACAAGCCGGGCGCCCTGAAGTGGGTGAAGTACCTGGCCTCCGAGGAGTGCCAGCGCACCGTGGGCGGCCACGGCATCGTCTTCCCGGCCGCGCCCGACGGCACGGACGCGGCCGTCGCGACCTACGAGAAGAAGGGCATCGACGTAACGGCCTTCACCCGGCCGGTCGACGACACGAAGGGCTTCCGGACCTTCACCTACCCCATCACCAACTACGCGGCGGACGTCTTCGCGCTCATGCACCCCGCCATGCAGGACATCTACGGCGGCGGCAAGCCGGTGAGCAGCCTCGACGAGACCAACGACCAGATCAATCTCATTCTCGACCAGTGACACGACCAGCGAGGCGACCAGTGACGCGACCAGTGACGCGACCAGTGAAGGGCACGCCATCCATGACGTTCTCCCTCGGCATCGTCGGTGCCGGCCAGTTCTCCGGCCAGTTCGCCAGGCTGTTCCTGGCCCACCCAGGTGTGAGCGACGTGTATGTCACCGACCTGCTGCCTGAGCGGGCCGAGCAGCTCGTCGCCGCCGAAGGTCTCGCCGGCAGCTTTCCCACATATGAGGCGATGCTGGAGTCGAAGGCCGTCGACGCCGTCGCGATCTTCACGCAGCGCTGGACCCACGGCCCGCTCGTGCTCCAGGGACTGGGCGCGGGCAAGCACGTGTACTCGGCGGTCCCCATGGCGATCAGCACGCGGGAGATCGCCGAGATCATAGACTCGGTCAAAGCGACCGGACTGACGTACATGATGGGCGAGACCAGCCAGTACAACCCGGCGACCGTGCACGCCCGCAACCGTATCGCCGAGGGCGCCTTCGGGCGGCTCTTCTACGCCGAGGGCGACTACGTCCACGACATGGACCTGGGCTTCTACGAGGCGTACCGGTACAGCGGCGGCGAGGCGTGGAAGTCCACCGCCAGCTATCCGCCGCTGCTGTACCCGACGCACTCGGTGGGCGGGGTGCTGGGCGCCTGGCAGACGCACGCGGTCAGCGTCTCGGCGCTCGGAGTGGTGGACGAGCGCGGGGACGGGGTCTTCGACCGGTCGGTGAGCCGGTTCGACAACGACGTCTCCAACGCGACAGCGTTGTTCGAGGTGGCCGGCGGCGGGTCGTTCCGCACGAACGAGTTCCGGCGGGTCGGCTACCCCTCGCACATCCGGGAGTCCCGTTTCCGCTTCTTCGGCACCGAGGCGAGCATGGAGCAGCTCGCCACGGTGGCCCTGTGGCAGGACAAGAACGGGGTGGAGGACATCAGCGACCTGCTGGAGCCCAAGCCCACCATGTCCCCCGACGACCCGTCCCTCCAGCACGTCGCGCCGGAGCTGCGGGCCGCCTTCACCTCGGGTTCGGCGCCGGTGCACGACCGGGCGCGGCTGCCGAGGGCGTTCGACGAGATGCACAACGGACACGAGGGCAGCCACCACTTCCTGGTGGACGACTTCGTCACGGCGGTGAACTCCCGGACCCTGCCGACCGTGAACGCGTGGGTCGCCGCCCGCTACACCCTGCCGGGCATCGTCGCGCACGAGTCCGCCCGGCAGGGCGGGGCCAGGCTGGAGATCCCGGACTTCGGGGACGCGCCGGTGCTGTGACGCGGCCGCGCGAGCCGGGTGTCCGATGGATGACCGTCAGGTGCCCGGCTTGCGGCCGTACACGTAGACGTCGTCGCCCTTCTTCAGCAGCGACCAGTACTTCTTGGCGTCGGTCTTCGTCATGTTGACGCAGCCGTGCGAGCCCGGCGGGTTCCACATGCTGACGCCGGCCGAGTGGAAGGCCTGGCCGCCGTCGAAGAACTGGCTGTAGGGCATCGGCACGTCGTAGATGGTCGAGTGGTGGTCGATGTTGCGCCAGTAGACCTTCTTCAGGCCGGTGCGGGTCTCGTATCCGTCGCGGCCGGTGCGGACCGGCACGGGACCGTACACGACCTTCTCGCCGTCCTGGATCCAGCTCAGCTGGAGGGTGAGGTTGACGCAGGCGATGCGGCCCTTGTTGACCGGGCATTTGCCCGACTTGTTGGGGTTCTTGCCGACGGCCTTCTGCTTCGTCATCAGGTCCATCACGCCCCAGGTGACAGGGCCCGCGTAGCCGATGTTCGGCTTGATGCCGTGCTTGGTCTGGAAGGCGCGGATCGCCTTGCAGTCGGCGGTGGACTGCTTGCCGTCGGCCGGGCGGCCGAGGAACTTCTCCACCTTCTTCTGGTACGGGCCCGTCTGCGTGGTGCAGCTCGCCGCCTGGGCCGGCGCGGCACCGAGCACGAGCGTGAGCGGTGCCACCAGTGCGGTGACTCCGAGTGCGACGGCTCCCCGTCTGCGTATGTCCCCCATGGCCGGTCAGCCTTTCGCGTCGAAGCGGTGGGGTGTGCTCCCCGCCTGCTAGACCGCCGACCGGTGGGTTCGGTTGCCTGCCACACCCGCGTCGCGACCGAACAGTGACAAACGCCACCGGGCGCCCCGACCGTCAGTCCATCCCGTCCCACTCCCGGACCGCCTGCCGGAACCCCGTGTTGACCGCGGTCAGACCGCCGTCGACGACCAGCGTGGTGCCGGTGATCCAGGCCGCGTCCCGTGAGGCGAGGAAGGCGACGGCCGCCGCGATGTCCTCTGGTTCGCCAACCCGCCCCAGCGGGTACAACCGCCGGACCGCCGCAAGATCGTCCTCCCGGCCCTCCCAGGCCGTGGTGCGCACGGTGCCCGGCGTCACGAGGTTGACGCGGACGCCACGCGCGGCCGCGTGTCCGGCGAGGGTGCGGGTCAGGGAGCCGAGGCCCGCCTTGGCGGCGCTGTAGGCGTGGTTGCCGAAGTCCTGGACGCCGTTGACCGAGCCGACGCTCACGATAGCGCCGCGCCCCGAGGCCGCGAGGTGGGGCAGCGCGGCGCGGCAGCAGCGGTAGGCACCGGTGAGGGTGACGTCGAGGTCGCGGGCCCAGACCTCGTCCGGTTCGTCCTCGAAGAGCGGGGCGTCGGGCGAGCAGGCGCAGGCGTTGTTGACCAGCACGTCGAGGGCGCCGAAGGTGTCCACGGCGTGGCCGACGGCCTCCTCGACGGACGCCCGGTCGGCCACGTCGCAGACGAACGCCTCGGCGGTGAGCCCTTGTTCCGTCAGTTCCCCCGCCGTGCGCCGCGCCGCTGGGAGGTCCACGTCGGTCAGCAGCACCCGCGCCCCCTCGGCGGCGAACCGGCGGGCGGTGGCCGCGCCGATGCCCCGGGCGGCGCCGGTGATCAGTACTCCGTGGTCGGTGAATCGCCCTGTGTCCGTCATGGCCCGACGGTACTGCCGAAACGATCACTCGGGCAGATAGCGTGCCTCCATGTCCGCGTTCCTTCAGCAACTCCCCGCGCTCATAGGCGTCGTCATCGGCGCGCTCGGTTCGTATCTCGCCGTGGTCCGCAGCGATCGGGCCCGGTTCAGCCGTGAGACCGCGGCCCGCTGGGAGGAGCGCAGGCTCGCGGTCTACGCCGACTACGCGCGGACCCTCAAGGCCTCCGTCACGCTGACGTACCGCGTCGCCGCCCACCTCGGCAACGACCCGCACCCGCATCCGCTGAGCCCCGAGGAGGCCGCGCCTGCCCAGGCCGAGGCCACCCTCGCCCGGGACCCCGCCGGGGAGGCGCTGCTCCTGCTCGGCAGCAGGGATGTGGTGGAGAAGGCACGGGCGTGGGTGGTGACGGTGCTTGAGATGGAGCGCTTCCTGCGCGAGGGGACGCGTGACCCGGATGCTTGGCAGACCCTGTTGGAGCGGCAGCGCGCTGGACGCGAGGGCTACTACACGGCCGTACGGGAGGACCTGGCCCTCCCCCCGGGGCACGCGGCCCGCTGGCCGCTGCCGCCCGTCAGCGGTAACCGGTGACGTCGGCCGGCTTGTCCGCGTCCTGGACCTCGACGATGTACCGCCAGGCGTCCGGGCGGCTGCCGTCCAGGTCCGTGAAGCCGTACTCCTGGGCGAGGCCGCCGCTGGAGAGGGACCGGCCGTTGAAGCGCGCCACGTCCGGGTCGGCGGCGAGGGCGGTGACGGCGCGGCCCACGTAGCGGGGCGTCTCGGAGATGGCGAAGTGCGGGACGCGGTCCAGGGCGTCGCGCCAGTTCTCCTCGCGTACGCCGAAGTGGTCGAGCATGATCTCCGAGCGCAGCCAGCCGGGGGTGAGCGCGACGGCCGTCGCCCCGCGCGGGCCGAGTTCGTGGCCGAGGCTGAAGGCCATGCGCAGGACGGACGTCTTGGCGAGGTCGTAGAAGAAGGAGTTGCGGTAGTGGTGGCGGTTGTAGTCGTCGGTGCCGTCGGTGACCTCGACGACCAGTCCGCCGGGGCGGCGCAGCAGCAGCGGCAGGGCGTGGTGGCTGGTGATGGCGTGGGTCTCGACGGCGAGCCGCAGGAGTCTGAGGCCCTTGTCGAGGTCGTGCTCCCAGACGGGGTTGTCCCACTCGAAGAGGTTCTCGCCGCCCCAGATGTCGTTGACCAGGATGTCGAGGCGGTCCTGTTCGCGGGTGATGCGGTCGACGAGCACGGCGACCCGCGCCGGGGCGAGGTGGTCGGTCGGTACGGCGATGCCCTGGCCACCCGCCTCGGTGACCAGGTCGGCGGTGTCCTCGATGGTCTCGGGGCGGTCGTACTCGGAGCGCCGGGCGCGGGTGCTGCGGCCGGTGACGTAGACGGTGGCGCCGGCCGCGCCCAGTTCGACGGCGATACCGCGTCCGGCGCCCCGGGTCGCCCCGGCGACCAGTGCGACCCTGCCCGTCAGCGGCTTCTTCGGTGACTCTTCCGGTGACGCTGCCATGTCCGGCTCCCGTTCCTCTCGCGCACGAGCGATGTCGTGATCGAGAGTGCCCGGGAAGCCGGACATCTTCTGTCTCCTTTTACGCGTGTCCTGTTTACGCGCGTCCCGACGGGTCAGTGCCCGCGCTTGATCCACTCCTCCAGGTGCGGGGCCTCGGCTCCGATGGTGGTCGGGTCGCCGTGGCCGGTGTGGACCTTCGTCTCGGGCGGGAGGACCAGCAGCCGGTCGCGGATCGAGTCGATGATGGTCGGGAAGTGGGAGTAGGAGCGTCCGGTGGCGCCGGGCCCGCCCTGGAAGAGGGTGTCGCCGCTGAAGAGGGCGCCGAGACCCGGGTCGTAGAGGCAGACCGCGCCGGGGGCGTGCCCAGGGGTGTGCAGGACCGTGAGGTCGGCGCCGGCGGCCTCGATGACCTGGCCGTCGGTCAGCCAGGCGTCGGGGTCGCGGTCGGGGTGGGTCTGCTGCCACAGCGGCAGGTCGTCGGGGTGCAGCCAGATGACGGCGCCGGTGCGCTCGGCGAGGGCCGGCGCGGCGTCGACGTGGTCGTTGTGGGCGTGGGTGCACACGATGGCCGTCAGCCTGCGGTCCCCGACGGCCTCGGCGATCGCGTCGGCGTCGTGGGCGGCGTCGATGACGATCACCTCGTGTTCGTCGCCGACGAGCCAGACGTTGTTGTCGACGTCCCAGGTGCCGCCGTCGAGGCTGAACCGGCCGGAGGTGACGAGGCGTTCGATGCGGGCGGCCATCACAGCACCACCACCGAACGCAGCACGTCACCGGCGTGCATCCGCTCGAAGGCCTTCTCGACCTCGTCGAGCTGGATGGTCTCCGTGACGAACTTGCCGAGGTCCAGGCGGCCCTGGAGGTGGAGGTCGATGAGCATCGGGAAGTCGCGGGAGGGCAGGCAGTCGCCGTACCAGGACGACTTCAGGGATCCGCCGCGTCCGAAGACGTCGAGGAGCGGCAGTTCCAGCTTCATCTCGGGGGTCGGTACGCCGACGAGGACGACGGTGCCGGCCAGGTCCCGGGCGTAGAAGGCCTGCTGATAGGTCTCCGGGCGGCCGACCGCCTCGATGACCACGTCGGCGCCGAAGCCGCCGGTCAGTTCGCGGATCGCCTCGACGGGATCGGTCTCGCGGGAGTTGACGGTGTGGGTGGCGCCCATGGAGCGGGCGGTCTCCAGCTTGCGGTCTTCGACGTCCACGGCGATGACCTTCGCCGCCCCGGCCAGGTGGGAACCGGCGATCGCCGCGTCGCCGACGCCGCCGCAGCCGATGACGGCGACCGTGTCACCGCGGCCCACGTTCCCGGTGTTGATGGCGGCACCGATGCCGGCCATCACCCCGCAGCCCAGCAGTCCGGCCACCTGCGCGGAGACGGCGGGGTCGACCTTGGTGCACTGTCCGGCGGCGACCAGCGTCTTCTCGGCGAAGGCGCCGATGCCGAGGGCCGGAGAGAGTTCCTGCCCGGTCGAGGCGAGGGTCATCTTCTGCTCGGCGTTGTGGGTGTCGAAGCAGTACCAGGGCCGCCCGCGCAGACAGGCCCGGCACTTGCCGCACACCGCGCGCCAGTTGAGGATCACGAAGTCGCCGGGGGCCACGTCGGTGACGCCGGCGCCGACGGACTCCACGACGCCCGCGGCCTCGTGGCCGAGCAGGAACGGGTACTCGTCGCTGATGCCGCCCTGCTTGTAGTGCAGATCGGTGTGGCACACCCCGCAGGCCTGGACGGCGACCACGGCCTCGCCCGGTCCGGGATCGGGCACGACGATCGTCTCGATCCGCACCGGTTCGTCCTTGCCCGGTGCGATCACGCCGCGTACTTCCTGCGCCATGGTCTGGACCCCTTCTTCAACCACTCGATGAATCCCTCCGACCCTACGCGCAACTGATCGGTACGGGCCGACGACAGGGCGACATAACCTGAGTCGTCCGCCCGTCCACCCGCCCGTCCGTCCATCGAAGGAGCGTCGTGAGCATCGCAGAGACGGAGACCGGTCCGCCCGCCTGGCGGCTGCTGCTGGGTTACGTACGGCCGCACCGCCGGGCGCTGTTCGGGGGCGCGCTGCTCTCGCTGCTCACCGGAGTGACGGGGCTGCTGCTGCCGCTGGTGGCCCGCGGCCTGATCGACGACCTGTCGCGGGACCGCGCCATCACCGGCGCGCTGCTCGCCATGTCGGGCCTGGTCGTGGCCAACGCGGTGGTGGGCGCCCTGGGTTCCTACGTGCTGCGGCGCACCGCCGAGTCGGTGGTGCTCGACGCACGGCGCACCCTGTCGTCGTATCTGCTGCGGCTGCGGGTCACAGCCGTCGACCGCACCGAGCCCGGCGACCTGATGGCCCGGATCACCTCCGACACGACGCTGCTGCGCACGGTCACCTCCGAGTCGCTGGTCGGCCTCGGCACCGGCGGGCTCACGCTGGTGGCGACGATCGTGATGATGGGACTGGTCGATCCGGTGCTGCTCGGGGTGACGCTGGCGGTGATCGTGGGCGCGGGGACGGTGATCGGGCTGATCGCGCCGCACATCAACCGGGCGAGCAAGGAGGCCCAGAAGGCCGTCGGCGTGATGGGGGCCGCGTTGGAGCGGGTGCTGGGCGCCCTGCGCACGGTGAAGGCGTCGGGTGCCGAGCACCGGGAGGAGCGGGTGCTGCACGACGCGGCCGAGGAGTCGTGGCGGCAGAGCGTGCGGGCCGCCAAGTGGTCCGCGGCGGCGGGCAACACGGCGGGGCTGGCCATCCAGATCGCCTTCATCACGGTGCTGGCGGTGGGCGGGGCGCGGGTGGCGACCGGGGCCGTGGACGTGGGCACGCTGGTCGCGTTCCTGCTGTACGTGTTCTTCCTGATATCACCGCTGCAGGAGGTGATCGGCGCCGTGGCCCAGTACCAGACGGGTGCGGCGGCGCTGGTGCGCATCCAGGAGGCGCTGCGGCTGCCCGCCGAGCCGCCGGTGCGGTCGGCCGCCCCGCTGCCCTCCGCCGGGGACCGGCCCGCCGCCCTCGCCTTCCACGACGTCCGCTTCCGCTACGCGGACGATCTGCCGTACGTCCATCACGGGGTGACCTTCGACGTGCCGGCCCGGGGGATGACGGCGTTCGTCGGCCCGTCCGGTGCGGGCAAGACCACCGTGTTCTCGCTCGTCGAGCGGTTCTACGACCCCGAGTCGGGAGAGATCACACTGGACGGGCGGAGCCTGGCGGACTGGGAACTGTCCTCGCTGCGGGCCGCCATCGGCTACGTGGAGCAGGACGCCCCGGTGCTCTCCGGGTCGTTGCGGGACAACCTGTTGCTGGGCAACCGGGAGGCGGCCGACGACACGCTCGCCGGGGTGCTGAAGACGACCCGGCTGGACGGGTTGGTCGCCAGGCTGCCGAAGGGCCTCGACACCCTGGTCGGGCACCGCGGTACCAAGCTGTCCGGCGGCGAGCGTCAGCGCGTGGCCATCGCCCGCGCGCTGCTGCGCCGTCCCCGGCTGCTGCTGCTGGACGAGGCCACCTCGCAGCTGGACGCGGTCAACGAGGCGGCGCTGCGTGACACCGTGGCCGACGTGTCCCGCACGACGACGGTGCTGGTCGTCGCCCACCGGCTGTCCACGGTGACGATGGCCGACCGGATCGTGGTGATGGACGCTGGGAGCGTCCGCGCTGTCGGCACGCACCGGGAGCTGGTGACCGCCGACCCGCTGTACGCGGAGCTGGCGGCGACCCAGTTCCTGGCCACCGGCGGCTGAGCCGGGCGCGTTCTGACGCGCGTGAGGGCCGCCCGGAGTCGGGCGGCCCTCGGCGGCGGGTCGGTCAGGCGGTCAGCCCAGGGCGGGGACGGCGCCGAACAGCGGCGAGACCAGGCCGGTGACATGCTGGAGCTGATTGAGGTCGTTCAGCCGGTTCAGCTGCTGGGAGGGCCTCGGCAGCTGGGCCCGGTCCTCGGCGGGCATGTCACCGACCGCGAGCGAGTCCAGCGTCTGCGTCACGCTGAGCTTGCCCGTGCCCAGCGCGCCTCCCTCGGCCGCGCTCGCCATCGGCGCGGCGAGGCCGGTGACACCGGCGGCGAGCCCGACGGCGGCGACGATACGTCGTGTTGAGATCATGCTCTGAGCAACGCGCGCGGGCCGGGCCCGGACACGGGCGGGCGGCGCCGCTCACTCGTGAGGACCAGTGGCCCGGCCGCGATTGCCGTGGGCGTCCGGACGGAGGAAGCTCGAAGGAGAGGGCCACGGCGGCCCGTTCCCCCCTCCCTCGGGCCGCGGCCTTCGAAGGAGGTCGTCATGGGCACCACGGCAGGCCCCGGCTTCGACACCGAAGCGCTGCGCCGGGGCATCGAAGGAGAGACGGCGGCACCCCTCGTGTCGCTCTACGCGCCGGACGCGGAGGTCCGCATCGTCGACAGGTTCGACCAGCCCAGCCGTCCCAAGGTCCTGCACGGCCGGGACCAGATCGCCGCGATGCTCGACGACGTGTACAGCCGCGACATGACGCACCGGCTGGACCGCTGCGTCGTCCAGGGCGACCACGCCGCGTTCACCGAGGAGTGCACGTATCCGGACGGTGAGCGGGTCCTCGCCGAGTCGATGCTGTCGCTGCGGGACGGCAGGATCGTCGAGCAGACCACCATCCAGGTCTGGGACGAGTAGCCGAGTGGCGGGGCCCGGTCCGCGGGGCCGGTCAGCGCGTCCAGGCGCTGTACTCCATCACGTCGCCCGCCGTGACGCCGTACTCGGGCTGGTCCTCGGTGAAGGTGGTCTCCAGACCGAGGACGGCGCCGGTGGCCGGGTGCATGATCAGCATGCGGCGCACCCCGGCGGTCCCCTCGTACACGTAGGCCTGGCCGCGCCGGCCGAGGCGGTCCGTGACCTGTCCGACGGGCCGCAGTCCGTCGGCGTCCGCGAGGAGGCGGGCGAGCGCGGCCGACTCCCGGGCGCCGAGGGTCCAGTGGCCGAGCAGCACCTGGGCCGCGTCGAGGAGCTGGGGCGTGCCCAGTGAGTCGGTGTACTGGACCTCCTCCAGGTAGGCGCGCAGTCGTCCGGCGTCGTGCGGCGGGGGGGACTCGGGCGGGGCGTCGCTCCAGCTCGGCGGATAGGTCTTCCGGCTGATGACGTGGCCGTCGTCGACCAGCCGCGGGGTGCCGTCCTCGTCCTCGCCGAGGACCGGGCGGCCCGGGTGGCGCGGGTCGGTCGCCACGACCAGCTCGGTGTGGCGGCCGTCGGCCGTCCAGCGCACGACGCGTTCCACGGGGAGGGTGACCGGGGGCTCGTCGTCGGACATGCCCAGGCTCCAGGACCGCACGTGCGTGCCCTTGCGCAGTCCGGGTCCGCCGTCCGCCGCGGCCTGTTCGGCGCGGTCGGCGAGCCGGTCCAGCGGTACGGGGGCGGCGTCGGCCAGCACCACCAGGGGGCGGGGCGCGGCGACGGCGGGGGTGGTGCTCGGGCCGCCCAGCAGCGCCAGCGCGGTCACGGCGACGACGGCGGTGGCGGCCAGGCCCCAGGCAAGGCGGACGCCGCGGCGGGCGGAACGCCGGCCGGGCAGCGGCCGGGGCGGCGGGGCGGGCGGTGGTTCGCGCAGCAACTTCTCCAGGTGCCGTTCGGCGCGACCGTCCAGGGGACCGTCGCCGAAGTCCGGGGCGTCGGCCGGCACCGGGTTGGCGCGGCGCAGGAGGTCGAGTTCGTCAGCCATGGCCGTGTTCCTTCGCGGGGGTGGCGTCGGCGGTGGTCGCCGGGTGCGGGGGCCGCCGGACGCCGTCCGTGCCCGGCCGGGGGGCCGGGGCCGTACCGGGTGGCGGGCCCGTGCGGTCGATCTCCGTTCTCAGCCGGGCGCGGGCCCGGTGCAGCCGCATCGAGGCGGCCCGTCTGCCGCAGCCGAGGGCGACGGCCAGTTCGTCCACGCCGAGTTCCTCCCAGGCGGTCAGCCGCAGCACCTCCTGGTCCTTCGGGGAGAGCCTGGCCAGGGCCTCGTGGACCCAGCCGCCCGGCGGCTCCGCCTCGGGTCCGGAGGCGATGTGCCGGCCGTGTGCGGCGTCGTCGTTGCCGAGCCGGTCGAGGAGCCGGCGGCGCCGTCCCCGGCCGCGTACCGCGTTGGCCAGGCAGTTGCGTGCCACCCCGTACAGCCAGGGCAGCGGGGTGTGCGGCAGCTCGGCACGGCGGCGCCAGGCCACCGTGAACACCTCCGCCACCACTTCCTCGACCTCGCCCGTGCGCCCGTCCAGCCGTCGCGCCACGTAGCGGCTGACCGCCCAGTAGTGCTCGCGGTAGGCAGCGGCGAAGATCTCGTCGTTGCTCATGTTCCGTTCGTGTCCGGCACCCTCGTGATCGTCACAGTTCTTTTTCGTGTCTTCGCGTGACGCTCGTCTCGTCCTGCGAGTGTGACGTCCGGGCGGGGCTCGGACACAGGCGGGGTGTGAGGAACCTCAAGAGCATCAAGTGGTTGACGACCACTGACCACAAGACGATCGGCACGCTGTATCTGGTGACGTCGTTCGCGTTCTTCGTGATCGGTGGCGTGATGGCGCT
>NZ_JBHYOB010000025.1:0-75762 GCF_042744565.1 Streptomyces sp. NPDC058812 | reverse complement strand
ACCGGCAAGCTGCTGGACGAGCGCCTCGGCAAGATCACCTTCTGGACGCTGTTCATCGGCTTCCACGGCACCTTCCTGGTCCAGCACTGGCTGGGCGCGAACGGGATGCAGCGCCGGATCCCGGACTATCTGGCGGTGGAGGGCCTGACGGCCCTCAACACGGTGTCCAGCGTCTTCTCGTTCCTGCTCGGCATGTCGCTCCTGCCGTTCTTCTACAACATCTGGAAGACGGCCAAGTACGGCAAGCCGGTCGACGTGGACGACCCGTGGGGCTACGGCCGTTCGCTGGAGTGGGCGACCTCCTGCCCGCCGCCGCGGCACAACTTCCGCACGCTGCCGCGCATCCGCAGTGAATCCCCCGCCTTCGACCTGCACCACTCCCCCGTGGCCGGCGCGGAGAGGGAGCTGACGGTCCGGTGACCGACAGGGACACTCGCCCGGCGACCGCCCGGGTCCTCATCAACGAGATCGAGGGCCACCTGCTCGTCGCCGCCACCCGCGAGGAGGGACGGTCGGCCGCCGCACGTTTCGCGGCACGGTTCGACTGGCTGACGGGCCATCAGCGCTCCGAGGTCGAGCGCCGCTTCGAGGCGGAGTACCTCGTCCTCGCCCGTGGCTCGTGGCAGCGCACGGCCGAGCGTGCCGAGCGGCTGCGCGGCGAGTACGAGCGGAGGTACCGAGCGCTGCGGCGCCGACTGCTGATCGGCTCCCTGCTGGGGTGGTCTGCGGTGCTGGTATGCGCGGGCGCGCTGGCCCTGGCCCGTGCGTGATCAGCTCGCCGGGGCGGCGGGGCTCCATCCCGGCGGGCGGAGGACGGCCAGGAGCTGGCGGACCAGTTCGTCGACGACCTCGTCGAGGGTCGCGTCCACCCAGCCCGCGCTGTAGTCGTGGAGCAGGCCGTTGACGCCGCCGATGAACGCCGTGGCGGCGAGCCGGTAGTCGCGGGGCGCCGCCTCCCCGCGCGCGGCGGCCGACTGGGCCTCGGCGCAGATGAGGTCGACCCAGCGGGCGCGGCGGGCCAGCCGCTGTTCCTCCAGGCGCGGGCTGACGCCGATGATCTCGACGAAGGTGATGCGGACGCGGCGCGGATCGCCGGTGACGTCGGCGGCGTAGGCACGGAAGATCGCGGCGGCACGTTCGGGAAGCGGCAGTTCGCGCGCGTCGGCCGCCGCGGCGAGGACGGCGTCCTCGGCCCAGGCGTTGACCCGGAGGTGGAGGGCGGCGAGCACGTCCTCCAGGGTGCGGAACTCCTCGTAGAACTGGCGGGTGGACAGTCCGGCGGCCTCGCTGAGGGCGGCCACGGTCGTGGCGCGGTAGCCGGGGGTGTCGCCGAACAGCTGGAGCGCGGCGGTGAGGAAGCGGTCGCGCCGCTCCGCCTGTCGCTGCGCGGCGGACTTGCCGCCGTAGCGGCCCGTCGGCGCCCTGAGCCTGCCCGCCACCCGGTCCCCCTCCCGCGCCAACTCCTCACCCCGCGGCCAATTTTGTCGTGAACGCGGTCTTGTGGAGAAGGGTGCCCCGTCCTTACTTTGCAGTAAGTTCACTCTGAAAGCGGCTGTGTTCAGAATTCGCGCCCCACCGCCCCCATCACGCCCACTGCCAGAGGAGAGCAGCATGCCTGCCTTCGGTACCAGGCACCTTTGCGCCGTAGCCGCCGCCCTCGCCCTCACCGCCCCCGCGACCACCGCCGCGGCGGCCCCGGACGCCCGGGACAGCCTGCGCGAGGTGATGTTCGTCGGCAACAACTGGGACGGCACCGCCGACGTCATCCGCTCCACCGGCGACTTCGCGAGAATCGGCCGGATCAACGTCATCCCGGACCGGGCCGAGCGGATGGCCGAGATCAACGCCGATCCGATCAAGTGGATCTACTTCCAGGCCATCCGCAACAGCGTCGGCGAGGGACACGACCAGTTCGTCGACGACATGTACTCGACGCCGGACGGCGGGTCGGTGGTCGTCTCCCGGCCGAGCTTCGCCGACGTCGTGTCCATCGACCTCGCCACCGGCGACATCGACTGGCGCTTCCCCGTCTCGGGTTACCGCTCCGACCACATGGCGGTCTCCCCCGACGGCACCCGGGTCGCGGTGTCGGCCTCGACCTCCAACACCGTGCACGTCCTGGACATCCGGACGGGCGAGGAACTCGGCTCCTTCGGTACCGGTGACAAGCCGCACGAGAACATCTTCACCGGCGACGGCAAGTACATCTGGAACATGTCCATCGGCGAGGTGAACACCGCGCTCGACGCCCCCTGGCTGGACTGGACGAAGGGCAACCGGCGCATCACGGTCGTGGACGCGACGACGTACGAGCAGGTCAAGGTGATCGACATGCGCGAGCGACTCGACGCGATCGGTCTCGACGACCACTCCGACGCCGTCCGGCCCGCCGCCTTCTCGCCCGACGAGTCCAAGCTGTACTTCCAGGTCTCGTTCTTCAACGGCTTCTTCGAGTACGACATCGCCACCGACCGGATCACCCGGACGAAGACCCTGCCGAAGAACCCGGCCACCAGCGAGGACCGCACCACCTGGGTCAACGACTCGCGGCACCACGGCATCTCCATGAGCCCGGACGGCGCCAAGCTGTGCGTGGCGGGCACGATGGACGACTACGCGACGGTCGTCGACCGGTCGACGCTCCAGGAGGGCCCGCTCGTCCCCGCCGCCAAGCCGTACTGGGCCACGGTCAGCGGCGACGGCTCCCACTGCGTGGTCTCCGAGAGCGGCTCCGACCAGGTCACGGCCATCGACTTCGCCACCGGCGAGAAGTCGGTGTCCGTTCCCGTCGGCGACCACCCCCAGCGCGTCCGTCTCGGGCAGGTGGCGGCGGACTGGACGGGGCCGTCAGCCGGCTGAGGGGCCGCGCGGCCCGGGCCGGACATGTCGTGCGAACTCGCGTGTGTGAGCCCGCCCGGGAGGGGTAGTCGCCCGGCAACGGATGAGGCATGCATGTCCTCTGCACCACTCCCCTCGGAAGGAGGTCCGTGACAGCGCACTCCAGAAGCGCCCGGGCCGCTTCCTCCGACACGGAGCGTCCCGGGCCGCACCGGGCGGCGTCCTCGCGGGCGCTGCCCCCTCTCTTTCTCCCCGCTCCAGCCCCCGCCCTCGCTGGAGCGACCGCCTATCGCCGCGGCAGCCGGTGCAGCTCGACGTCCCCGAGCCGGCCGTCGGCGACCTCGGCCGTCATGTAGGTGCAGTAGGGCTGACGCCGCCGGTCGGTCGGCGAACCCGGGTTGAGCAGGCGCAGGCCGGTGTCTGTGGTGGTGTCCCAGGGGATGTGGCTGTGTCCGAAGACCAGTACGTCGAGGTCGGGGTAGCGGTCGGCGCAGCGTCTCTCGCGCCCCTGGGAGGCACCCGTCTCGTGAACGACACCGAAGCGCAGGCCGCCGAGATCGGCGTACGCCACCTCGGGCAGCCGGGCGCGCAGCCCGGGTCCGTCGTTGTTGCCGTACACGCCGACGAGTCTGCGGCTGCGGCTCTCCAGCAGGTCGAGGGTGGCCGTGTCGACCCAGTCGCCCGCGTGCAGGACCACGTCGGCCCCGGGGATCTCGGCCAGTAGCCGCGCGGGCAGTTCCCTGGCCCGCTTCGGCAGGTGGGTGTCGGACATGAGCAGCAGGCGCACGGATCCAGCCTAAAGGAAGGGGCTGATGCGGCCTGTGTTGCGCAAGGCACCTACGAGGCAGCGCGCCGTTTGAGCGGCTCCCACCAGGACCGGTTGTCCCGGTACCAGGCGACGGTCCCGGCCAGCCCGGCCGTGAAGTCGTGGCGGGGGCGGTAGCCCAGTTCGTCGCGGGCCTTGCTCCAGTCGACGCTGTAGCGCAGGTCGTGGCCCTTGCGGTCCTCGACCCGCACGACCCGGTCCCAGCCGGCGCCGCAGGCGTCGAGGAGCAGGCCGGTGAGGTCGCGGTTGCTCAGCTCGGTGCCGCCGCCGATGTTGTACACCTCGCCGGCCCGGCCCCTGGTCCGCACCAGGTCGACGCCCCGGCAGTGGTCGTCGACATGCAGCCAGTCGCGGACGTTGCGCCCGTCGCCGTAGAGCGGGACCCGTCGGCCGTCGAGGAGGTGCGTGACGAACAGCGGCACGAGCTTCTCGGGGAACTGGTGCGGGCCGTAGTTGTTGGAGCACCTTGTCACCCGTACGTCCAGGCCGTGGGTGCGGTGGTACGAGAGGGCCAGCAGGTCACCCGACGCCTTCGAGGCGGAGTACGGGGAGCTCGGCCGCAGCGGGTGCTCCTCGGTGGCCGAGCCGGAGGCGACGGAGCCGTAGACCTCGTCGGTGGAGACGTGCACGAAGGGTCCCACGCCGTGGCGCAGGGCCGCGTCCAGCAGGGTCTGGGTGCCGACGACGTTGGTGAGGACGAACTCGGCGGCGTCGTGGATCGAGCGGTCCACGTGGGACTCGGCGGCGAAGTGCACCACCTGGTCGGCCTCGGCCATCAGCTTGTCGACGAGTGCGGCGTCGCGGATGTCGCCGTGCACGAACTCCAGCCGGGGGTGACCGAGGTCGAGGTTGTCGAGGGTGCCGGCGTAGGTGAGACCGTCCAGCACCGTGATCCGCGGCGGCTCGGGCGCGCCGGAGGCGAGGAGCGTCCGGACGTACCGGGAGCCGATGAATCCGGCGGCGCCGGTGACCAGAAGGTTCATGGACGGTTCTGTGCCTTGCTGCGGTCGGAGGGGAACGGACGGTACGGGACGCCCCCGACGTTACCGGCGTGCCCCGCGTGGACCGCGACCGGCCCGGACGCGCACCGCGCCGGCACACGGCCGGCGCGCTGGGCAGCTTTCCTCACCCCCGGGCGGTCAGTCCTCGCCCCTGACGATGTTCGACTCCTGGCCCCATTGCGGTGCGCGTGCGACGTTGCCGTCCTCGACTGCCGGTATCCAGGTGCGCATGGCGTCCCTGCTCCGCAGGCGGCGGGCTTTCGACCAGCCTGTCTCCAGGCGACGGACAGCGGGTTTCTCGCTGGTGTCCGTGGTCACGAGGCATCATCTTCCTTCTGCGTCCGGTGCCGTTGCCGTGCGGGTCCCCGGGCGGGACTCCGCGAAACACCGGGCGTCGGCGCCCCCTACGGGTTGGGCCGGGCCACGCTGATGTCGCCCAGCGCCGACTCCGGGTCGCGCTCCATGGCCAGGTCTCCGAGGGAGACGATGCCGACGGGGCGTCCGTCGTCGACGACCGGGACACGTCGTACGGCGTGCTCGCGCATCAACTCGACGGCGCGGTTCAGCTCGTCGTCGGACCGTACGGTCACCACGTCGTCGCTGCACGCGCCGGCCACGGTGGTCTGCTCCGGGTCGCCGCCCTCCGCGACGGACCGGACCACCAGGTCACGGTCGGTGACCAGTCCGCGCAGTTCGTCGCCGTCCGTGACGAGGACGGCGCCGAGGTCCCGGTCGCGCATGAGGCGGGCCACCGCGGTGACGGAGGTCTGCGGCTGCACGGTCACCGGGTCGCCGGTCATGATGTCGCGGACGTACTGGGTCATGTCGTGATCCCTCGTTCTCTCGCTCGCTCGTGGTGTGTGGCCCGCCGGGTACCCGGCGATGCGGGGCCGGCACCTACTTCGGAGCGTGGCGCAGGGGGATCTCGCTCCAGACCTGCTTGCCCCCGCTGACCGGCAGCGTCCCCCAGGTCGCCGACATCGCCTCGACGAGGAGGATGCCGCGTCCGCCCGTCGCCTCCCAGCCGATGCTGGTCGGCTTGACGGGCGTACGGGGCGAGGCGTCGGCGACCGCGACGCGCAGCCGGCCGCCGATCAGCGTGAGATCGAGGCGGACCTTGCCGTCGGTGTGCACCAGGGCGTTGGTGACCAGTTCGGAGACGATCAGGAGGACGCCGTCGACATCGTCGTCCGGCACTTCCCAGGAGCGCAGGGTGCGGCGGGTGAAGCGGCGGGCGTGCCGCACGGCCTCGGGCAGCCGCCACACCGACCAGCTCTCCCGCAGCGGGCGCAGGGCCATGCCGTCGTAGCGCACCAGCAGCAGGGCGACGTCGTCACTGCGGCGGGCGTCGCCGAGCAGGGCGTCGGCGACGAGCCCGAGGTGGGCGGGGTCGGAGGCGGCCAGCGCGTGCGCGAACCGGTCCATGCCCTCGTCGATGTCGGCGTCGGCGGACTCCACGAGGCCGTCCGTGGTGAGGGCGATCAGCGTGCCGGGCCGCAGCCGCAGCGGACTCATCGGGAAGTCGGCCTGCGTCACCACGCCCAGCGGCGGGCCGCCCTCCACCTCCGCGATCTCCGTCGTGCCGTCGGAGTGGCGCAGCACCGGCGGCAGATGTCCGGCCCGGACGCACCAGGCGGAGCCCTCCTCCATGTCGAGGTCGACGTAGACGCAGGTGGCGAAGAGGTCGCTCTCCATGTCCACGAGCAGCCGGTTGGCGTGGGAGACGACCACGTCCGGTGGGTGGCCCTCGACGGCGTAGGCGCGCAGGGCCGTGCGCATCTGGCCCATGAGGGTGGCGGCGCCGGCGCTGTGGCCCTGGACGTCGCCGATGATGAGGGCGACGTGGTGGTCGGGCAGCGGGATCACGTCGTACCAGTCGCCGCCCAGCTCCAGTCCGGCGGTGCTGGGCAGGTAGCGGGCGACGGCGACCGCGCCGGGCAGTCTGGGCAGGCGGCGCGGCAGCAGCTGGCGCTGGAGCATGCCGACGAGTTCGTGCTCGGCGTCGAAGGCGTGGGCGCGCATCAGGGCCTGCCCGGCGAGGCCGGCGGAGGCGGTGAGCAGGGCGCGTTCGTCGGGGCCGAAGTCGTGCGGGGCGTCCCAGCCGATCAGACAGGCGCCGGCCATGCGACCGCCGGCGGGCAGCGGCAGGACGGCGAGGCCGCCGGGGCCGACGTCGGCGAGGGCGGGTTCCAGGTCGCCGGTGCCGGCGGGCCAGATCCGGGCCCGGCCCTCACGCAGCGCGGCGGCGAGGGTGGGCATGGCCCGTACGGGCGCGTCGGGCCACTCGGTGCGCCACTCCAGCCGCCACAGCTCGGGCCAGGACTCGGGCTCGGGTGGGTCGAGGACGGTGACGACGAGCCGGTCGTTCTCCAGTTCGGCCAGCGCGATCCGGTCGGCGCGCAGCGGCCTGCGCAGCGCGGCGACCACGGCCTGGCTGACGTCCCGGACGGTGCCGGCGGTGGCCAGCGCGGCGGCCAGCCGCTGGACGCGGGCCACGTCGGTCACGTCGGGGCGCAGGGTGGAGGCGTCGGCGACGGTACCGACGAGGCGGGCCGGTTGGCCCTCGCCGCCGGGCAGCAGCCGTCCGCTCAGCCGGAGCCACTTGGGCGGGCCGGTCGGCTGGAGCACCCGGAACTCCAGCTCGCGGTCGCCGATGGACATGTGGTCGGCCTCCGTCACCGACATCAGCGAGGGCAGGTCCTCGGGCACGGTCAGGCCGAGCAGCGTCTCGACCTTGCCGTCGAACTCGCCCGGGGCCAGCCCGAACAGGCGCAGGATGTCGTCGCCGATCTCGACCCGGCCGCTGTCCATGGCCAGAGTGAAGGCGCCCGGCTGCAGTTCCCCTCCCTCGGTGACCGCGGCCGGGGCGGGGCAGGTCACGGCGTCGGCGATCAGTTCGAGGCAGGCGCGGTCGTCGCCGTCGAAGCCTTGCGGGCGTTCGGTCAGGGCGAGGAGACACCCGCCGCCGTCCCCGTGCACGGGCAGGGTGGCGAGGGAGAAGCCGCTCGACGGCACGCGCCGCGACTCGGCCGATCCGGCGAACTCCTCGGGTCCGAGCCAGACCGGCCGCCCGCCGCGGTGCGCGTCGGCGACCGGGGAGCCGCCGGACGCGGGGTAGCTGTCGCGCACGCCGTACAGGGTTCGCGGCACACCGACCGACTCGGCCAGGCAGAGCAGCTCCCGGTTCTCGCCGGGCGTGTAGAGGGCGGCGAAGGAGGCGCCCGCGAAGACCAGCGCCTGTTCGAGGACGCGGCGCAGCCGCTCGCCCGGGTCCGGGCCGGACGCGATCGCCTTCAGGGCACCCTCGGCACGCAGCGTTCTCGATCCGCGTTCCGCAGCGCCCTCACTGACCACGCCGCCATTACAGCGCTTATGGGACACCCGCGCAGCCCCTGCGGACGGGGAACCGGCGAGCAGGGGCACGGAAAACTCGCGGGCGCGGTGCGGGCCATGGCTCGGCGCGGCCCCGAGACCACGCGCCGCACGCACCGTGGGAACGTGCCGGTATGGCACTCGCCGTGCGCGGCGGGCCCCCGGGGAGGAGATTTGGACCCGGGGCCCACGGGCGCCACCGTGCGAGGAGTCGGGGTCGAGCACGGGGCACCGGGTCGGGCACCGTCGGGCACGCCACCAACCCAGGGCCCCGAACACGGTCCGAGTTCGGGGCCCGCGGTACGAACCCGACGCGCCCGACGCATACGGCGCCCGACGCGTACGGCGCGGGCGCGGGGCCGCGATGCTGACAGCTCGGCGGCCCCGCGTCCTCCCGCCGGAGGGCCGGACCGCTCACCGCCGACCGGTTCCCGGGGAGCCGGTCGGTGGTTGCCGAGCCTGTGCCGGAGGTGCGGGGCCTGCGAATCAGCCGGTCAGGCCGGAGCCGTCCCCGCTGCCCGTGCCCGCGCCCGTCCCGTCCCGTCCCGTCACCGGCATCCCCGGCACCGGAACCGTCACCCGCGTCGCCGACACCGTGTCCGTCGCCGCCGTCCCCGACACCGGCACGTCGCCGCCCGCCTAGTCCCCGACACCGGCACCGTCGCCGCCCGCCTAGTCCCCGACACCGGCACCGTCGCCGCCCGCCTGGTTACCGCCGCCGACGGAGTCGCCGCCGCCCCCGGCCTCTTCCCCGCCCGCCTGGTCACCCGCGCCGGCCTCCTCGCCGCCCGCCTGGTCACCCGCGCCGCCGGCCTCCTCACCCGCGCCGCCCGCCGCGTCGCCGCCGAGGGTGGCGCCGACGGCTTCCAGGGCCGTGGTGACCGGCTGGAAGAAGGTCTCGCCGCCGACCGTGCAGTCGCCACTGCCGCCGGAGGTCAGGCCGATCGCCAGGCCGTCCTGGGTGAAGAGGGAGCCGCCGCTGTCGCCCGGTTCGGCGCAGACGTCGGTCTGTATGAGGCCGGTGACGGTGCCCTCCGGGTAGTTGACGGTGGCGTCCAGGCCGAGGACCTGGCCGTCGGCCAGTCCGGTCGTACTGCCCATGCGGAAGACCTGCTGCCCGACCGTCGCCTCCGCGGCCTGGCTGATCCGGACGGTCTGGTCCCCGAGGTTCACCTCGCTCGGCGCCTCCGTGGCGGGATCGTCGTACTTGACGAGCGCGAAGTCGCCCTCGCCGGGGAAGACCGCCTGGTCGACGGTGGCGATCGGCTGCCCGCCCTGCGCGTCGGACCACTGGTCGTCCGCGACGCCGCAGTGACCGGCCGTCAGGAAGGCGGGTGAGCCGTCGCCCGCGGTGACGTTGAAGCCGAGGGAGCAGCGCGCGCCGCCGCCGAAGACGGCGTCCCCGCCCGACACGAAGGTCTTGAAGGTGCCCTCGGACTTCTTGATGGTCGCCATGCCGGAGCCGAGGCTCTCGACGGTGGACTGCAGCCGGTTCCAGTCGGCGCCGGTGACGGTGCTGTCGGCGGTCACCAGGATCTTGTTGGTGCGCGGGTCGATCGCCCACGAGGTGCCCGGGATGGTCGCCTCGGACTTCAGCGTCCGCGCGCCGGTCCGCAGCTCGCCCATGCTGTTGTCGACCTCGCGGACGTCCGCGCCCGCCTTCTTCGCCTGCACGATGACCTGGTTGTTGTCACCGGGTACGACGTTGACGACGAGCTGCTGCTCGCCGGCGTCGTAGTACGACCCGGCGAAGGCGTCGCCGAGCAGGCCGGCGAGCTGCGAGGCGAGATCCGACGCGTTCCCCGCCTTCAGGGTCCTCGGCGCCGCCGCGGCCTCGTCCGAGGACCCGCCGTCCTGCGAGGCGTTGGCGTTCGGCAGCAGGACGGCGGCCGCGCCGAGCGCCACCACACCGCCTGCCGCCATCGCGGCCCTGCGCTTCGGAATTCGCTTGTGACTCAACCTTCTCGACCTCCTGGGACGGGGTCCGTGCCGCCGGTCCGGCGGCTGTTGGGGGCGCCTGGATGGCTGTTGGTACGCACGGGCCGGACGGGCCGTTCAATCGCGCCGGATCGGCACACTCCGCATTCGGTCGGCAACGTTCCGTTCCGATCACGGAGCGGAATCCATGCTTCAGCGAATCTGCACATCGAATGCCCAACCCGGTCATCCTCGTTGGGGGATCTGCACAAACCCGAAGCGCTCCGCACGCCTTTGGGGCGGGTGTGCCGGATTCGCCTCCGTACGGGCAAGGGGTCACGCGGGACGATGTCGCGCCTCATGTGAAGAAGTCGCCGCGAAGGCGTGCGCGCACCTGCACGGTTGGACGCCCAGGCGTTGCAAGTGCCCTGGTGGGGCGGGGTGATTGATTGGAAGCGCGGACCGGCCGCGTGCTTTGATCCATCGCACCGCGGGGGCCGCGGAGGGCTCCGGAAAAGGACGCCCGGCGCCCGCGGTCGCGGCCGTCATCTGTCCCCAGAGGGGGCCGCTCCCCCCTTGTGAAATGGCTATACGAAGGGAAGTTCCATCATGAACTCCACCCCCCAGGTTGAGACCGTCGAGATCTCCGACGCCGACCTCGACAACGTCTCCGGCGGCCTGAACGTCAACGCCGTCGGCACCGTCACCGGCCTGGTGGACGGCATCGCCCCGGTCTCCGGCCTGCTCAACACCGCCGTCGGCACCGTCGAGGGTGTCACCGGCCTGAACACGGCCCCGGTCACGGGCCTGGTCGCCGGTCTCTGATCGCGCCCATGTGCCGCTGAGTCCCGGAGCCTGCCAGGCTCCGGGACTTTTCGGCCGTTCTTCCGCGGCTTCTCCTGCGCCGCTTCTTCTCCGCGACCTCTTCTCCGCGGCTTCTCCGGAAACTCTGGGATACGTCCGACGTGCAGTTCCGCCAACAGGCCCTCGCAAAACTCCAGTCACCGGAGGAACTCGACCTTCCGGTGCGTTTCGCCCGCCCGCAGGGCTGGCTGGTGCTGTCCGTGACCGTGGTCGCGATGGCCGCCGCGTCGGTGTGGGCGGTGAGCGGCTCGGTGACCTCCACGGTCGGCGCGCCGGCCATCCTCACGCACGGACAGGGCAGCTACCTCCTGCAGAGCCCGGTCTCCGGCCAGGTCACCGCCGTCCTCGCGCGCCAGGGCGAGCGGCTCGCCGCCGACTCCCCCGTGCTGAAGGTGCGTACGGGCGAGGGCGAGACCGTGGTCCGCACGGTCGACGCCGGCCGGGTCAGCGCGCTCGCCGCCACCGTCGGGCAGATCATCCAGACCGGCACGAACATCGCCTCCGTCGAGAAGGTCGCCCACGCCGACGACCCGCTCTACGCCACCGTCTACGTCCCCGCCGAGAAGGCCGCCGCCATCCCCGCGCACGCCTCCGTCGACCTGACCGTCCAGTCGGTGCCGACGCAGCAGTACGGCGTACTGCACGGGGAGGTGAAGTCGGTCGACCGCTCGGTGCAGTCGGCGCAGACCATCTCCGCGTTCCTCGGCGACAGCCAGCTCGGCGAGCAGTTCACCAAGGAGGGCAGGCCGGTGGCCGTGACGGTCCGGCTGGACACCTCGAAGTCCACGGAGAGCGGCTACGAGTGGTCGTCCGCGGACGGACCGCCGTTCGACCTGACCTCCATGACCATGGCCACGGGTTCCATCCGGCTGGCCGACCAGCGTCCCGTCGATTGGCTGCTGCCGTGAGCACCGCACAGGAGACCCGAGGCAGACGCCGCGCCGCCCCGCCGAAGCGCAGGGTGCCCAGGAGCCGGGCGAAGACCGTCCGCACCCCCACCGTCCTCCAGATGGAGGCCGTGGAGTGCGGCGCCGCCTCGCTCGCGATGGTGCTCGGCCACTACGGCAGGCACGTCCCGCTGGAGGAGCTGCGCATCGCCTGCGGTGTCTCCCGGGACGGCTCGCGCGCAAGCAACCTGCTGAAGGCGGCGCGCAGCTACGGCTTCACCGCCAAGGGCATGCAGATGGACCTGGCCGCCCTCGCCGAGGTGACGGCACCGGCCATCCTGTTCTGGGAGTTCAACCACTACGTCGTCTACGACGGCGTGGGGCGCCGCTTCGGCCGTCGCGGGGTGTTCATCAACGATCCCGGCAAGGGCCGCCGCTTCGTGTCCCTGGAGGACTTCGACGGGTCCTTCACCGGGGTCGTGCTGACCATGGAGCCCGGCGAGGGCTTCACCCGGGGCGGCCGCAAGCCGGGCGTGCTGGGCGCGATGCCGGCCCGGCTGCGCGGCACCGCGGGCACGTTGCCCGCCGCCGTGCTGGCGAGCCTGCTGCTGGTGGCGGTGGGCGCGGCGGTGCCCGCGCTCAGCCGCACCTACATCGACATGTTCCTGATCGGGGGGCAGACCTCGCTGCTCGGCGTGCTGTTCGCGTCGATGGCCGCCTGCGTACTGCTCACCATCGTGCTGACCTGGCTCCAGCAGGCGAACCTGCTGCACGGCCGCATCATCTCCTCCACCCTCTCCAGCGCCCGCTTCCTGCGCCACCTGCTGCGGCTGCCGGTGACCTTCTTCTCCCAGCGCAGTCCGGCCGACCTGGTGCAACGCCTCCAGTCCAACGACGCCGTCGCCGAGACGCTGGCCCGCGACCTCGCCGCGGCGGGCGTCGACGCCATCGTGGTGGTCCTGTACGCCGTGCTGCTGTACACGTACGACCCCCAGCTCACCTTCGTCGGCATCGGTGTGGCACTGCTCAACATCCTCGCGATGCGCGTCGTCATCCGGCTGCGCGCGACCCGTACGGCGAAGCTGCGGGCGGACACGGCGCGGCTGACCAACACCGCGTACACCGGCCTCCAGCTGATCGAGACGATGAAGGCGACCGGCGGTGAGGACGGCTACTTCCGCAAGTGGGCGGGGCAGCACGCCACCACCCTGGAGGAGCAGCAGCGGCTCGGCGTGCCGAGCGCCTGGCTGGGCGTGGTCGCGCCGACCCTCGCGACGCTCAACAGCGGGCTGATCCTGTGGATCGGCGGCATGCGGGCGGTCGAGGGACACATCTCGGTCGGCCTGCTGGTCGCGTTCCAGGCGCTGGTGGTCCGCTTCACGGCCCCGCTGACCCGGCTGAACGGCGTCGCGGGCCGCATCCAGGACTTCGCCGCCGACGTGGCCCGGCTGAAGGACGTGGAGAACTTCCGCGCCGACCCGCTCTACGACCGCCCCGGCGGTATCGACTCCACCCGCCGGCTGCACGGCCACGTAGAGCTGCAGAACGTCTCCTTCGGCTACAACCCGCTCGACAAGCCCCTGCTGACCGGCTTCGACCTGATCGTCGGACCGGGGCAGCAGGTGGCCCTGGTCGGCGGCTCGGGCAGCGGAAAGTCCACGGTGTCCCGGCTGATCTCGGGGCTGTACGCCCCGTGGGACGGCGTGATCCGCATCGACGGGCAGCGGCTGGAGGACATCCCGCGCGGGGCTCTCGCGTCCTCCGTCTCCTTCGTCGACCAGGACGTGTTCCTCTTCGAGGGCTCCGTGCGCGACAACGTGGCGCTGTGGGACCCGTCGGTCCCGGACGACGCGGTGGTGGACGCCCTGCGGGACGCCGCGCTGTACGACGTGGTGATGCGCCGCCCGGGCGGCATCCACAGCCGGGTCGAGCAGGACGGGCGGAACTTCTCCGGCGGGCAGCGCCAGCGTCTGGAGATCGCGCGGGCCCTGGTGCGCCGGCCCAGCATCCTCGTCCTCGACGAGGTCACCAGCGCCCTGGACGCGGAGACCGAGCTGGTGGTCATGGACAACCTGCGCCGGCGCGGCTGTGCCTGCGTGGTGATCGCGCACCGGCTCAGCACCGTCCGGGACAGCGACGAGATCGTCGTACTCCAGCACGGCACCGTCGTGGAGCGCGGACGGCACGAGGAACTGGTCGCGCACGGTGGCGCGTACGCGGCGCTGGTCAGGGAGCGGTGAGATGAGAACCGTGCACGAGGGACAGGACGACCTCGTCCTCGGGGCGCTCGGCTCGCTGGGCACCCGCGTCGACTGCGCCGGGTTCAATCGCCTGGACCTGGAGGGTCCGCAGGTGCTGTGGTTGGTGGCGTCCGGCGCGGTCGACCTGTTCGCGGTCGACGCCGAGGAACAGGGCCACTGGCACCACCTGGGGCGCCTGGAGGCGGGCTCGGTGCTGCTCGGGCCGGTCGCCGGGCCCCAGCACACACTGGTCGCGCGTCCGCTGCGGGACTGTGTGGTGCACCGCATCGGGCTGCGCGAGCTGTACCAGCCGGCGAGCACGCAGACGTGGTCCTACGACGAGTACGGCAACCCCCAGTACGTACCGCCGACGACGAGCCCGCTGGAGTACGCCCTCGCCCTGGGCGTGGGCCGCGGCCTGACCGTTCTCTTCCAGGCGCCGATGGCCACCGAACGGGCCGCGGCACCCACCGACGACGACGTGTTCTGGATGCAGGTCCCGCCGGGCAGCGTGCAGTACGGGGCGCTGTACGGCGACGAGGCGGCCGCCGACCTGCTGATGGACCCGGCGCTGTGGCAGAGCATGGTCGATCAGCAGTACCGGCTGCTGACCACGCTGGACCGCTGGATCGAGCAGCTGGAGCGCACCCACGAGACCCGTACGGCGGCCGGTATCAAGGCCGGTGAGGCGGTGCGCGCCCAGGCCGACCGGACGCTGCTGGCCTCCATCGGCAAGCGGTCCGGGCAGCGCACCACGGCCGCCGACGCGGACGCGATGTACGCGGCGTGCAAGCTCGTCGCCCGCGCCGCCGGGATCCCGCTCGCCGAGCCCGCGCGGAACGGCACGGAGAGCGACCGGCTCGACCCCGTGGAGCGGGTCGCCGTCGCCTCGCGCGTACGCACCCGGACCGTACGGCTGGACGGCCGCTGGTGGCGGGACGACGTCGGCCCGCTGATCGGTCACCGCGCCCTGTCCGGAGCGCCGGTGGCGCTGCTGTGGCGGCGCGGCGGCTACGTGGCCGTCCACCCCGCGACCGGCCGCGAGACGCCGGTCGAGAAGGCGAACGCCGAGGAGTTCGAGCCGCGTGCGGTGATGTTCTACCGGCCGCTGCCCGAGCACCGGCTCAGCCCGCTGCGACTGCTGCGGTTCTGTATGCGGGGCACGCGCGGTGATCTGACGGGTCTGCTGCTCGCCGGCCTGGTGACGGTGGGGCTGGGCGCGCTGGTGCCGATCGCGACCGGCAAGGTGCTCGGTGAGTTCGTGCCGAAGGCGCAGACCGGGCTGATCGTGCAGGTCTGTCTCGCGGTGATGCTGAGCAGCGTCGTCGCGGCGGCCTTCATGCTGATGCAGAACCTCACCATCCTGCGGCTGGAGGGGCGTGTGGAGGCGATCCTCCAGCCCGCGGTGTGGGACCGGCTGCTGCGGCTGCCGACGAAGTTCTTCACCGAGCGCTCCACCGGTGAGCTGGCGAGCGCGGCCATGGGCATCAGCGCGATCCGCAGACTGCTGGCGGGCGTCGGTCCGACGGTGGCCCAGTCGGTGACCGTCGGGGCGATGAACCTGGGGCTGCTGTTCTGGTACAGCGTGCCGATGGCGTTCGCGGCGATCGGCATGCTGGTGGTGGTCGCCGCCGTGTTCCTGGGGCTCGGGCTGTGGCAGGTGCGCTGGCAGCGGCGGCTGGTCAAGCTCACCAACAAACTGAACAACCAGGCGTTCCAGACCCTGCGCGGGCTGCCCAAACTGCGGGTCGCGGCGGCCGAGAACTACGCGTACGCGGCGTGGGCGGAACAGTTCGCGCGCAGCCGTGAGCTCCAGCAACAGGCGGGGCGCGTCAAGAACCTGAACGCGGTGCTCGGCGCGGTGTACCTGCCGCTGTGCACGCTGCTCATGTTCATGCTGCTGGCCGGTCCGGCGCGCGGTTCGATGTCGGCGGCCGAGTTCCTCACCTTCAACGCGGCGGTGACGATGCTGCTGACCTCGGTCACCCAGCTGACCGGCGCGTTCGTGTCGGCGGTGGCCGCGCTGCCGCTGTTCGAGGAGATCAGACCGGTGCTGGACGCGACGCCCGAGGTGCGTACGGGGAGCACCCGGCCGGGGCCGCTGTCCGGGGCGATCGAGGCACGGCGGCTGTCGTTCCGGTACACCGACGACGGGCCGCTCGTCCTGGACGACGTGTCCTTCGGGATCCGGCCGGGCGAGTTCGTGGCGGTCGTCGGTCCCAGCGGCTGCGGCAAGTCGACCCTGCTGAGGCTGCTCATCGGCTTCGACCGGCCGCTGTCGGGCAGCGTCCTGTACGACGGCCAGGACCTCGCCGCGCTCGACCAGTCGGCGGTGCGCCGGCAGTGCGGGGTGGTGCTCCAGCACGCGCAGCCCTTCACCGGCTCGATCCTGGACGTCATCTGCGGCACCGAGCCGTACACGCCGGAGGAGGCGATGGCGGCGGCCGAGATGGCGGGGCTCGCGGAGGACATCAAGCGGATGCCGATGGGCCTGCACACGATCGTCTCGGGCAGCGGGGCGGTCTCCGGGGGCCAGCGGCAGCGGCTGATGATCGCGCAGGCGCTGATCCGCCGGCCGCGCGTCCTCTTCTTCGACGAGGCGACCAGCGCCCTGGACAACGAGACGCAGCGCACGGTGATCGAGTCCACCAAGGCCCTCAACGCCACCCGGATCGTCATCGCCCACCGGCTGTCCACGGTGCTGGACGCCGACCGCGTGATCGTGATGGAGGACGGGAAGGTCGCCCAGCAGGGGCCGCCCGCCGAGCTGCTCGCGGACACGGGCGGCCGGCTGCACGAGTTGGTGCGGCGGCAGCTGGCCTGACGGGGCCGGACGGCGGGCGGCTGGACGGGAGGCGGCCCGGACCGTCCGGTTTCCGGCCGTACCGCCCCGGTGACCGTTGGACCGGCGCCAAAATGGGTACCTGCGCCTTCATGCGTATCAGCGTGGTGGATGTGGGGTCGAACACGGTCCGGCTCATGGTGGCGGACGCGGAGGGCGGGGTGCCGCTGCCGGTCCACACCGCGAAGTGGCGGCTGCGGCTGTCCGAGCAGGTCAAGCCGGGCGACCCGGTCCCCGAGGAGGCCGTGGAGCGGCTCGTGGAGGCGGTCGCCGACGCGAACCGGACCGCGGCCCGCTGGGGGGCGGCCGACCCGCTGGCCTTCGCGACCGCCGTGGTACGTGCCGCGCCCAACCGCCGCGAGGTACTGCGCACCGTCCGCGCCCGTACGGGCATCGCCCTGTGCACCCTGCCGGGCGAGGTGGAGGCGGAGCTGACGTTCCTCGGGGCCCGGCGCTGGATGGGATGGCGGGCGGGACCGCTCGCCCTGCTCGACATAGGCGGCGGCTCACTGGAGGTCGCCTTCGGCCGCGGCCGGCTGCCCGACTTCGTGGCCTCACTGCCGCTGGGCGCGGCACGGCTGACCCACGAGTTCCTCGCGGGCGGCGAGGACGCGCCGGAACCGGAGCAGGTCCGGGCGCTGCGCCGCAAGGTCCGCCATACGCTGCGGGACGTCGCGGCGCGGATCCGCTGGGAGGGGCCGCGTACCGCGGTGGCCACCTCGCGGACCTTCCAGCAGCTCGGACGGCTGTGCGGGGCCTCGCCCGGCCGGCACGGCCCCTTCGAGGAGCGGCAGATGCGCTGCTCGGACCTGGGAGAGGCGATCGGTCGGCTGGCCGCCCTGACCGCCGCCGAGCGGGCCCGGCTGCCCGGCATCTCCGCGCCGCGGGCGGCGCAGAGCCTGGCCGGGGCGGTGGTCGGGCACACCGCCATGAAGCTGACCGGACTGGAAACGGTCACGCTCTGTCCCTGGGCGATCCGCGAGGGCGTCCTGCTGCGCCACATCGAGGACGGCCCGTCCTGGTGGGCGGAGGTCACCCGCCGCAACGACGAAGTGGCCGTCCCCGCCCCGATGCCCCTGCGCGTCGCGACCACGTCCGGCTGACCACGCGACCGGGTCCTGCCCGGCCGGGAACGAACGACCAGTGCGAGGAAGAGGAGACCTTCGTGTCCCAGAACGACGACCGCGACCACAAGCAGCCCGAGACGGCCATCGAGGAGGTTCTGCGCGAGATCGAGGAGGCAAGGCCCCGCGACGCGGAGACCGACGAGGGCCCGCGCCGGGGTGAGGCGGGCGACGCCACCTCGCCCAACACCGGGGCCCAGAAGGACGCCGAGGGCGAGTGAGACGGGGGACTCCGCGCGAGCGGGGGTGCCACGGCGGTGTCCGGGTACTCGCGGCGCCATGGAGTACGACCGCGAAGGACCACAGCTGCCGACGGCCCGGGGCCCGCTCTCCGCGGCCGTCGGCGCGTATCTGCTCGAGGCCGGCCCGCTGCCCGGCACGGAGCCCGTCGCCGCCGCGCAGGCGTACGGCGACGACCTCCAGCTCGCCCTGTACCAGTGCTACGAGCTGCATTACCGGGGCTTCGCCGGTGTCTCACCCGGCCTTGAGTGGGACCCGGACCTGCTGCGCACGCGGGCCGCGCTGGAGCACCGCTTCCTGTCCGCGCTGCGCGCCGACACCCGCGTGCACGACAGCGTGGAGGAAGCGGTCGGGGCGCTGCTCGTCGAGCCGGTCGACGGGAAGGGCGTCAGCCACTTCCTGCGGGACGAAGGCGAGTTGTGGCACCTGCGCGAGTACGCGGCCCAGCGCTCCCTGTACCACCTGAAGGAGGCCGACCCGCACGCCTGGGTGCTGCCGCGGCTGTGGGGTCGCGCGAAGGCGGCGATGGCGGCGGTGGAGTTCGACGAGTTCGGCGGTGGCCGGTCCGACCGGGTGCACGCCCGCCTGTTCGCCGACCTGATGACGGACCTGGGCCTGGACACCACGTACGGGCGCCATCTCGACGCGGCCTCCGCCGAGTGCCTGGCCACGGTGAACACGATGTCCCTGTTCGGCCTGCACCGTGCGCTGCGCGGCGCCCTGGTGGGCCATTTCGCGGCGGTCGAGATCACCTCGTCGCCCGGTTCGCGGCGGCTCGCCGAGGCGATGCGCCGCACCGGCGCCGGGCCCGCCGCCGAGCACTTCTACGACGAGCACGTCGAGGCCGACGCGGTGCACGAGCAGATCGTGCGGCACGAGGTGATCGACGGCCTGCTGGAGCAGGAGCCGCACCTCGCGGCGGACGTCGCCTTCGGCATCGACGCCACCGGGTACGTCGAGGACCGCTTCGGTGCCCGGCTGCTCGCCGACTGGCGGGCCGGCCGGTCGTCCCTGCGCACAGCACTGCCCGACCCGCACCGCGAAGCTTCCGGAATCTCCCATATTTCGTGACTGGCGGGGTACGTGGGTTCCGTGAATTTCATGGTGCTACCGGGCGTCTATGCCCCTCAGGAGGACACCGCCCTGCTGGCCGGGGCGCTGTCCGACGAGTCGCTCCCCCCGGGCGCGGCCGTACTCGACGTGGGGACCGGCACGGGTGCCCTGGCCCTGGCGGCGGCACGGCGGGGCGCGCGGGTGACCGCGGTGGACCTGTCGTGGCGCGCGGTGTGGGCGGCCCGGGTGAACGCCGCGCGGGCCGGACTGCGGATCCGCGTCCGGCACGGCAACCTCTTCACGCCCGTACGCGGTGAGCCGTTCGACCTGGTGCTGGCCAATCCGCCGTACGTACCGGCGCCGGGCGGCAGCCGTCGGCCGCGGGGTGCGGCGCGGGCCTGGGACGCGGGCCACGACGGGCGGCTGGTCCTGGACCGGATCTGCCGGGAGGTGCCCGCCCTGCTGCGTCCGGGCGGTGTGCTGCTGCTGGTGCAGTCGGCGCTCAGCGACCCCGGGCGGACCGTCGGGCTGCTGCGCGAGGCGGGTCTGAAGGCCGCGGTGACCCGACGGCAGCGGATCGCGTTCGGGCCCGTGGTGCGCGGCCGGGAGCGCTGGCTGCGGCAGCGCGGGCTGCTGTCCCTGGCCGAGAACGAGGAGGAGCTGGTGGTCGTCCGTGCCGAACTCCCCGTCTGACGCCCCTCGCCCGTCCGGCATCCCGCGCCGGGTCAAGGTCCAGCGCCGGGGGCCGCTGCTGGTGGAAGGTCCCGTGGAGGTGGAGCTGGAGGACGGGACGACGGTCTCGTCCGACCGCTTCCGGGTCGCGCTGTGCACCTGTCGCCGTAGTCGGCGCTTCCCCTGGTGCGACACCAGCCACCGCGCCAGGTCGTCCGGGACGGGTGACGGGCCGGCCCCGGAGGGCTGACGGTTCTCGCCCTGTCTGTCCCCTGGTTCCGGGGAGAACGGCGGACGGCCCCACTCCGTCCGCCGCCCCCGGTGCGGGACCGCTGGATCCGTACGTCGGCGCTCGCACTCCCCAGTAGCGAGCCGCCGGTCACGCCGCACGGGCCGGGCGGTCCCGGTCCTCAGAACGTGAAGAAGCTCGCGCTGCCCGCGTTCTTCACGCACTCGTTGGCGAAGGTGCGCTCGTAGGAGACGTGCCGGCCCTGCCAGACCCCGTCGACGGTGACGACCACGGGGGCGTACTCCCGGGTGCACAGCACGCCGTCGTCCGCGGCCAGGGCGTCGAAGTCGCCGCCCGCGCCGCGCAGTTCCGCGCAGGCCGATTCCGCGGCGGGGTGAGTCCCGGAGGCTTCCGGGGCACAGGTCAGGGTGACCGCGCGTACCGGTGCGGCGGTGGCAGCGCTCTCTCCGTGCCCCACGGTCAGCACGAGGGCCGAGGGGGCGTAGAGCGACGCGGGGGCGGTGGCCGGGGAGGCGAGGGAGGCCCCGGCGAGGGGCCCGCAGACGGCGGTGGCCGTCAGGCCCAGAGTCGCTGCCCAGCGCGCGGTGTTCCGCATTGTGTGCATCCTTCCGCTCGGTATGAGGGTGTCGCCGGCCCGGCTCGGTCGGTGCCGGAACGGCGAGCGCGAGTCTGCCGAGTCCGCCGCCGAAACTCATCTCGACCCCATGGGTTTCGGTAACCTTGCGTATTGAATCAGTGGCGTGAAGTCACGGAGTTCGAACGTTCCAAGTCCGGAACGGGGCCGGTCTTGATCGGTTCTTGAGGCATGAACTGGCCGAATGGCGTGATCCGCGCCTTCGCCAATAGGCCTGAAACACCCCTGAAACAGGCCCGTTCCCCCTGACGGTCGACCTCGGCATACTCACCGGTACGGTGCTGACGGCGCGAGCTCGACGACGAGAGGCGGTACCTGGGGATGGCGAAGCACTGGGCGGACTTCCAGTACGAGATCTATCTCAACGGGATGACGGGTGCCGTGCCGCGGCTGCCCACGGACCTGACCCGGCTGGAGGAGCTCACCGAGCGACGCCTCGGCCCCGGTCCCGTCGGGTACGTCGCGGGCAGCGCGGGTGACGGCAGCACCGCGCGCGCCAACCGGACGGCCCTCGACCGGCGCCGGATCGTCCCGCGCATGCTGCGGGACGTGCACGAACGCGATCTCTCGGTCGAGGTGCTGGGCCGCCCCCTGCCCGCTCCGCTGGCGCTGGCACCGGTCGGCGTCCTGTCGATCATGCATCCGGAGGCGGAGCCGGCCGCCGCCCGGGCCGCCGCCGCGCAGGGCGTGCCGTACATCCTGTCCTCGGCGTCGAGCACGTCCATGGAGCAGGTCGCCGATGCGATGGGCGACGCCGAGCGCTGGTTCCAGCTGTACTGGCCGAAGGACCGCGAGGTGGCCCGCAGCTTCCTGGACCGGGCGAAGGCGGCCGGATACAGCGCGCTGTTCGTCACGCTGGACACGCCTCTGCTGTCCTGGCGCCCGCGCGATCTCGACCAGGCGTATCTGCCGTTCCTGCACGGGGTGGGCACCGCCAACTACTTCTCCGACCCGGCGTTCCGGGCAGGGCTGGCGAAGCCCGTGCACGAGGACCCGAACGCGGCCGTGCTGCACTTCGTCGGGATGTTCTCCGATCCCGCCAAGTCCTGGCCGGACCTGGCGTTCCTGCGGGAGAACTGGGACGGCCCGATCGTCCTCAAGGGCGTCCTGCACCCGGACGACGCCCAGCTCGCCGCCGACGCGGGGATGGACGGCGTGGTGGTGTCCAATCACGGCGGCCGTCAGGTGGCGGGCTCCGTCGCGGCGGCCGATGCCCTGCCGCGCGTGGTGGAGGCGGTCGGCGACCGGCTCACCGTGCTGTTCGACAGCGGCGTCCGCACCGGTGACGACGTCTTCAAGGCGCTCGCGCTCGGCGCGCGAGCGGTGCTCCTCGGCCGCCCCTACGTCTACGGTCTGGGTCTCGACGGACAGGCGGGCGTCGAGCATGTGATCCGCTGCCTGCTCGCCGAACTCGACCTCACCCTGGCCCTGTCCGGGCACGCTTCTCCGGCCACGCCCGGCCCCGCCGACCTCGTCGAGGGTCCCGCCTGACCCGCCGGGGGGCCGTCGTGGCTGGTCGCGCCCACGCGGTGGTGGGCGCGAACCCCGTACGGCCCCGCGCCCCTTGGGAGCGCCGTCCAACGCACCGGACGTCGCCGGGCCCGCCTCAGCCGCCCGGCAGCTCCACGCGCCGGGCGTCCGGGGTGCCGGTACCGGCGATCGACAGGGAACCCTCCGCAGTCGGTACCGGGTCGGTCCGCCAGCGCTGGCCGTCGGAGCCGTCGTGGACCTTGACGACTACGTCGGCGTCCGGGGCACCCGTGGTGGCGGCGAGGGCGAGCTGCTTCTGCCGACGCGGCACCAACTCCCCCTGCCCGGTCAGGTCGTAGCGCACGTCGTCGCCTCGCGCGGTGCCCTCGTCGGCGCAGGTACCGAGGACGACGACTCCGGCGTCCGCCTGCGAGTCCAGACACAGCCCCGGGTCGGCGACGCTGCGCAGCAGCCCGTCGTCCTCGTAGGTCCACTGCTGGGTCCACGCCTCGGAGCACCTCGCCAGCCGGGCCCCCGCGCCGGCCTTCGGCTCGCCCCGGACGTCGAGGCACAGGTCCGCGGCGATGTTGCGCAGCCGCGTCCGGTCCGCCGCCGTGGGCAGCCCGGCCGCGCCGGGCGGTTTCGGGCGGCTGGTCCCGGACGTGTCGCCGTCCTCGCCGACGGCGCTGGTGGAGGCGGCCGGATCGGCGCCACCGCCGTCGTACGACCACACGCTCACCACGAGCACGATCGCCAGCACTCCGGCCGAGGCGGCGCCGAACTGCCTGAGCACCGACCGGCCGGAACGCGACCTGCCGGGCACCCCGCGCGCGGGCACGGGGATCCGGGCCAGTAGCCCGGGGCGTCCGCCGCGGTGCCGCGCGGCACCCTTGGCGAGCGCGCCCAGCGTCGCGCGCCCCGGTCGGGAGTCGAGATAGCGCCGGGCACCCCAGCCGAGCACCGCTTCGGCGATCAGCGTCCCCAATGCGCGCTCGAAGTGGCTGAGTTGGTCGGCCGCGTGTCGGCAGTGGCGGCAGTCCGCCAGATGTTTCCGGACGTCCGGCAGCAGGGCGCCGCCCCGGCGGATGGGGACGTCGAGGAGACGGCTGTGGAAGCGGCAGTCCTGGGTCGGCGCGAGTTGCCGATGTGCGTGCAGACAACCCTCGCGGAATTTCTCACGCGCCTGTTCGAGTGTGGCCGACGCGGTGTCGGTATCCATGCCGAGCAGACCGGCCGGGACGCTTATGGGCTCGCCCTCGACCTCCGTGTGCCACAGCAAACAACGGGCCGGTCCGGGAAGGGAAGCGAATGCACGTGCGGCAAGCGTTCGGTTTTCCGGAGTCAGCGACTTCGCCGCCCGCATACCACGTCCGCCCGCGGGTTTGAGCAGTTGCGGAAGAACGCCGGATATCCCGTCGTCGGCGGACCACTGCCGGACCGTGTCCCGTACGGCCACCAGCAGTCGCGGACGCAGGGCCGCGGCGGGCTCGCCCTCGGCGAGCCGGTCCAGGACCCGGTGCCAGGCGGCGGCGGTGACCATCGCGGTTGCCTGGGCCGACGTGGCGAGGCAGATGGTCGCGTAGTCGTGGGCGGGCTGCCAGTGGCGTGCCATCAGCAGCGCGGCGGTCCGGGTCGCATCGCTCTCGGGGCCGTCCCTGAGCCGCGCGGCCAGCAGCTCGTCGGACTCCCCGGGGTCCCCGCCGGAGGGCGGGTACGCGGGTCGAGGGGGGTGGGGGGTGGGCACTGAGATGTTTCCTTCCCACGCGCAGGTGACTCAGAAGTTCTGATCGCCGAAAAGGGACCCCGGATTGGTGTATACCTTTTGGGCGCGGTGTGGGGAGCGTGAATTCGCCACGGCGAAATCGGACCTGGCTCATCAAGACGCGTGCGAGACCCGGCCTTTACCCCCCGCACGGGTGCTTCACTCTCGCACAAACCACTCATGGTCAACAAGGCGACCGGGCAACACGAGTCCCCCTTTGAAAGAAGGTCAGATTCCGCGGCAACTCATGCGGCCTGCACCTGCTTTCGGCTTTCTTCACGCGCCCCGTGTGAAACACGTGCACACGCCGGTGCGCCGCGCACGCTCCCGGCGCACGCCCCGGCGTAGCGGACTGGTGGCGGCCCTTCTCGGAAGGCCCCGCGCGGGACGGCGGCTCTCCTGCGCGAGCGGGCCGCCGGCCCCGTTCCTCCCGTCCTCGGTCGGTGGCCCCGAGAAGGGGCCGCGCCGACCGGCCGGGCTTCAGATCTGCCAGGAACGCAGCCGGTCGGCCGCGCCGTAGACGTCGGCCCCGCCGGACATCAGGTCACGCGCGAGGTCGACCAGGGCGCCGTAGGGCGGGTCGATGCCGACGCCACTGGCGAACATGTACGCGACGGCGGTCGCGCAGGCGAAGCGGGCGTTGGCCGAGGGCAGGGGCTTGAGCACGGCGAGCGTGTGCAGCAGGGCGGCGGCACGCCAGGCCGGGTCGGAGTCCACCCCGAGGCGGGGCGGGTCGACGCGGTGCCGGGCGACGGCGGCGACCAACGCGGAGAAGTCGTTGATGGTGGGCTGCTCCGGCAGCACTTCCTCATGGCGCTGGAGCAGCCAGGGCACGTCGATGTGCAGGACCGGCGCCATGGATCAGGCGGCCCGCCCCTCGCCCCTGACGGACGGTGGTTCGTCGTCCGGAAAGGCGGCCGCGAACTCGTCGGCGTGGGCCGAGAAGAACCGGCGGAACGCCTCCGCGCCCTCCTGCAGCGCCCGGTGCCGGGCTATGTCGGCGGCGGCGGCCTCCCGCACGAGCGCCTTCATCGACGTACCGCGTTCCTTGGCGATCTGCCGAAGATCCTCTAGCTCGCGGTCGCTGAACTCCACGTTCAGAGCTGGCATGCCTCCCACGGTACCGCGCGGGTACTGACCCGTAAATATCCGCAGGTCAGATCAGCTTTACGACGGTACCGCGGGAGGCGGGCGGGGCGGTGGTGCGGTCAGCTCTGGTCCGCCACGAAGGAGGCCATCCGGGCCAGTGCGGCGTTCCAGTTGATGGTGTGCTCGTTGGTCGACCAGGACTGGATGTCGTCGATGAAGCAGAACTGGGCGACGCAGCCCTGGAGTTTGCTCTGTGCGTAGGGGTCCTGGATGTTCGAGTTCGGCCCGCCGGACAGGGTGCCGTCGGGCGGGGCCGGCAGCGCCGGGTCGAGCTGCTTGGCGTACCAGCGGCTGTGCTGGTTGTGGGCGTTGACCTCGCCGTAGCCGGTGACGTACGACATGTTCAGCGCGTTGCGGCCCAGGATGTAGTCCATGCTCTGGAGGGCGCCGTCACGGTACTTCGAGCCGCCGGTGATGTCGTAGGCGGTGGCGAGGACGACCGCGTTGTTGAGGATCTGGTGGCTGGAGCCCCAGTCGTAGACGTTGCCCTCGGGGGCGTAGGGCATCCCGTAGGGGTGGGCCTTGAGCGTGGCCAGGTACCGGTCGGCGCCCTGGACGACGGAGCGGCGCACCTGGTCCCGGCCGGGGAGCCTGCTGGGCACGGTCGCCAGGTCCAGCCGGGCCGCCGCCGCGGTGCGGGCCCAGTCGAAGCCGAGCGGGCCGAAGATGTCGGCGGTGTGGACCGGGGAGTTCAGCACGTACTCCTTGAAGTCCCGCTCCCCCGTGGTCAGGTACAGCTCGGCCGCCGCCCAGTAGAACTCGTCCTCGACCTGGCCGTCCGGGTAGGCCCCGCCGCCGATGCCGTCGCTCTCGTCGGCGAGCACGTCCGGGTGGGCCAGCGCCGCCGCCCAGGCCTGGCGGGCCGCGTCGAGCGCCGTCGCGGCGAACTCCCGGTCGTAGGGGCGGTAGAGGCGGGCCGCCTGGGCCGCCGTCGCCGCCAGGTTGAGGGTGGCCGCGGTGGTCGGCGGGTGCAGTTCGCGCTTCTGCGGGTCGTCGCTGGGCAGCAGCGGCAGCCCGGTCCACGCCTCGTCGTGGATCTTGTGGTGGGCCATGCCGGCCAGCGGCTGCCCGTCCGGCACCTGCATCTTCAGCAGGAAGTCCAGCTCCCAGCGGACCTCGTCGAGGATGTCCGGCACCTTGTTCCCGCTCTCCGGGATACCGAGGGTGCCGTCGCCGAGCTTCGACGGCTCCCCGGTACGGGCGTGCAGCGAGCGCTCGTAGGTGCTGAGCAGCTCCCAGGTGGAGATGCCGCCGTTGACGACGTACTTGCCGTGGTCGCCGGCGTCGTACCAGCCGCCGGAGACGTCGAGCGTGTAGTCGCAGACGCCGGGTTGGCAGGGCACCTCGGTGTCGCCCTGGTTGGGCGCCACGCCCACGTGTCCGGCGGGGCGGGCGTAGCCCGGGCGCAGGTCGCCGCTGATGGGGGTGCCGCTGCGCTGGGTGTAGTAGTACTTCGCGGAGTCGGTGCGCAGCCGTTCGTAGGCGGCCGTGCCGATGTCGAAGGGGCGGCTGGTCTCACCGTCCGCGACCAGGGTGTAGCCCTCGCCGCGCTCCTTGAAGCGGCCGAAGTCGATCGAGTGGACGTTCTGCCCGGAGGAGGCGTCCACGCCGCGCGGCACGCTCCAGCCGTGGCTGACGGCCCGCCCGCGGTCGTCCTTCAGCTGCCAGCGCAGGGGCGAGGTGGCGTCGGTGACGACGGTGGCGTTCTTCGGGCCGGACGGCAGGTAGCCGACCTGGTTGACCCGGACCCGCGGTCCCGTGTCGGGCACGTACGGCTCGGGTGCCACGCCGCCCAGCAGGGACACGTCGTCGACGCAGAACCGCCAGGGGTCGGGGGTGCCGCCGAGCTGGAAGCCGACCTGGCCCTGCGTGGTGTCGACGGGTGCGGTGAAGGTGTACGAGTAGGTGTTGCCGGAGACGCTCAGCTGCGGGCTGACCTCGTGGTAGGTGTCGTACGGGGACACCGACAGACCCACGATCGCCCGGACCACGTGGTCGGCGGGCGTGCCGGTCGCGGTGAAGGAGAACCTGTACGACTCCCCCGCGACGAGGGTGATGCCGTTCTGGCCGACGGCCGCGTCCCAGCGGTTGGCGGTGCCGCCGGGGGCGTCGGCGCACAGCCGGCCGTCGGACACGTCAGCGGTGACGTTGTCGCTCGTCCACCAGGACTCGGTGCCGTTGTCGAAGGTGCCGTTCTTGACCTGCTCGGTCTCCTCGGCGCCGGCCGGGGCGGCGGGCAGCGCGGTGACGGCCGCCGCCAGCAGCGCGGTCAGGGAGACGAGCGCGGTTCTGCGTTTTCTCACGTCTGGGCTCCTCGGGGGAGGTGCGGATGGCGCTCACGTCGAGGGAGGCGTCAATAATGGGAGCGCTCCCAAAAGCGGTCGCAGCCATGCTTGTGGCAGACATGACACCCCGTCAACGGTCCGGACGGGACTGGTTCCCGTCCGGACCCCGCGCGACGGCTCAGACGACGGGCGCCTCCAGGCGGCTGATGCGGATCGCGCCCTTCGGCTCACCGGGGTGGCGGCTGGTCAGCGTGAGGCGGACCCGGGAGCCGCGCACCGGCTCGAAGGTGATGAGGGTCGGCGCGTCGGACGCGGCGGCCCAGTCGGTCCGCGCCCCCTTGGCCGCTCGCCAGGCACGGCCGTCCCAGACGGCGACCTCGACCGTGGCGGGCAGGCTGTGGGTGGCGCCGACGGTGAAGGAGACCTCGATCCGGTCGTAGGCGCGCCGGCGGCCGTGGTCGACCGAGACCCAGTCCTCGGCGCGGGCCCCGTCGAAGGCGGGCAGCAGTGCGGTGGCCGCCTTGTGGAAGCCGTTGGACCAGCCGGTCGCCGGGTCGCCGTCGAGCATGGCGGCGGGGAGCGTGTCGGGGCGGCCGGAGTAACTCGCGTCCGCGTGCGGGAGGTCCAGGGGCGCCGGGTGTTCGGGCCGGAACTCCGCGGCCGGTGTGGTGGCGCGGGACTCGGCGCGGCGGGCGCGCACGGTCGCCGTGTCCGTACGCAGCCCGTCCGCGCGGGCCGTCACCCGCACCGTGCCCGGCCGGGTGCCGGACCGCACGATGGCGAGGGCCTTGCCGTGGAAGGCGGTTCGGGTACTGGCCTGATAGCGCTCGGCGCTCTCCTGACGGCCGTTGTCCAGTCCGGCCAGGGAGCCGCCCGCGACGTCGAAGGAGAGCAGGTGCTCGGCGCCGGGCACCACCACCCCGCGCCGGTCGACCACCTCGGCCGTCACGAAGACCAGGGAGCGGCCGTCCGCGGCGACACTCTCGCGGTCCGGGGTGAGGCGTACGGCGTGCGGCGCCCCCGCGGTGCGCAGGACGTCGGTGGCGACCGCCCTGCCGGCCCGCCGGGCGACGGCCTTCAGCTCGCCCGCTTCGAAGGCCACCTTCCAGGTCAGGTGGAGCTTGCCCGCGCTGCCGTTCGGGCTGGTGTAACTGCCGGGGTAGGGGCCCTCGGTGAAGGTCTTGTCGTCACCGGTGGCCTCGGTGGTCTCCAGGTACGTCCGGCCGTCGACGGTCTTCTTCGTGTCGAAGGTGCGGGTGCCGAGGGACCTGCCGTTCAGGAACAGCTCGACGGTTTCGACATTGGCGTACGCCCAGACCTCGACCGTGTCGCCCTCGCGGTGGTTCCAGGTCGTCGGCAGCAGGTGGACCATCGGCTTGTCCGTCCACTGGCTCCGGAACAGGTGGTACATGTCCTTCGGGAAGCCGGCGGTGTCGACCGCGCCGAAGAACGAGGCCTTCACCGGGAAGACGTCGTACGGCGTCGGCTCGCCGATGTAGTCGATGCCGGACCACAGGAACTGGCCGGCGAACCACTTCCGGTCCCGGTCCTTCTTGTGGCCGTACTCGCCGCTCATGGTCCATGAGGCGAGGTTGTTGTCGTAGGACGAGGTGGCCCGCTTCCCGGGCGTCTGGTTCTCGCCGGTGTTGAGGTGCTCCGGCTCCTGGTAGGTGCCGCGCGTGGAGGTCTCGGACGACGACTCGGACTCGAAGAGGAAGAGGTGCGGGTAGGCCGCGTGCAGGTCGTCCACCGACTTGGCGGTGTTGTAGTTGAGGCCGAGTCCGTCCAGCTTGGCCAGCATCAGGTCGGCCGCGGAGCCCTTGGCGGGCATCCTGCGGTACTTGTCGGAGCCGATGACCAGCGGGCGGGTGTCGTCGGCGGCCCGGATGGCGTCGATGACCCGGTCGGCCATGGCGAGTCCGGCGGTGGAGGTGGAGTCGGGGACCTCGTTGCCGATGGACCACATCACCACGGCGGGCGAGTTGCGGGCCGCCAGCACCATCTCGGTGGCGTCCTTCTCGCACCACTCGTCGAAGAACCGGCCGTAGTCGTAGCGGTTCTTGCCGGTGCGCCAGCAGTCGAAGGCCTCCACCAGCATGATGATGCCCATCTCCGCGCAGACCTCGACCATCTCGGGCGCGGGCGGGTTGTGGGAGGTGCGGAAGGCGTTGACGCCCATCGACTTCATGATGGTCATCTGGCGGCGGATCGCGTCGATGCTCACGGCGGCGCCGAGTGCGCCGAGGTCGTGGTGCAGGTCGACGCCCTTGATCTTGGCGTACCCGCCGTTGAGGTGGAAGCCCTCCTCGGGGTCGACGTGGAAGGTGCGGATACCGAACGGGGTGCGGTAGGTGTCGACGGTCCGGCCGCCGACGCGCAGTTCGGTGTGCAGGGTGTAGCGGTGCGGGGTCGCGAAGTCCCACATCCGGGGGCGGACGACCGTGAGTTCATGGGTTTCGCTCGCCTCTTCGGCGACGCGGGCCGTGGAGGCGGAGCGGGCCACGGTGCGTCCGTCCGCGTCCTTGACCGCCGACCTGATCTCGACCTCGCGCGCGGTGCCCGACGCGTTCACGACGGACGTCTCCACCCGGACTACGGCGCGCTCCTCGCTCACCTGCGGTGTGGTGACGTACGTGCCCCAGCGCCGTACGTGCACCGGTTCGGTGACGACGAGGCGAACCTCGCGGTAGATGCCACTGCCGGAGTACCAGCGGCTGCTCGGCAACTGGTTGCGCACCTGGACCGCGAGGACGTTCTCGGTGCGGCCGTCGGTGTGCGCCAGGTCGGTGAGATCGAGGGCGAAACCGGTGTAGCCGTAGGGATGGCGGCCGGCCTCCCGGCCGTTGCAGTGGACGCGGGAGTCCATGTAGACGCCGTCGAACTCGACCGAGATCCGCTTGCCGGCGAGGGCGGGCGGCAGGGTGAAGGCGAGGCGGTACCAGCCGAGGCCGCCCGGCAGGAAGCCGGTGCCGCTGGTGGTGCCGTGCTCGGTGGTGGGCGTCTGTTCGATGCTCCAGTCGTGCGGGACGGCGACCTCGCGCCACGCCGAATCGTCGTACGCGGGGTCCGCGGCGCCGGTGGAGTCGTCGGCGGAACCGTCGGGGTCGACCAGCAGGAAGCGCCAGCCGTCGCGCAAGGGGATGGTGCCGCGGCCCGCGCCGCTCTCCGTGGCGTCCGCGGCCCACGCCGACGGGGCGCCCGCCGCCGCCCCGGCCGCCGGGGCGGCGGCGGAGGCGATCAGAACCGATCTGCGCGTGACCGTCATGGCGGGTCTCCTTCTTCAAGCTCATCAGGGCTCAGAAGTACTCACAACTGATCGCGAACAAACAGATTCTGACGTCGTGCCACACGCGGCCGTCAAGACCACGGAAAGCTCTTTCTGTCCCGGGCGGCGCGGGCGCTCGGTGGCCTCCGCGTCCACGGGACGGTGGCGGGCCCGGTGGTTCGGGTCCGCACGGGGCCCGGACGCACTAGGCTGGGACTCAGGTGACGCGCTGTTCACTGAGGGTGTGCGCAATGGAGTGGCGACGATGAGTCCGGTCAACCCGTTCGACGATGCCGCCACGGCCCGCGCAGTCGTCGACGACTCCGGCACCCTGCTGGAGTGGAACGAGGGCGCCAGCCTGCTGCTGGGCCATCCCGCCGCCGACGTCGTGGGGCGCCCCGCCGCCGGGCTGCTGGCCGACGGCGAAGACGGCACGCCCCCCGGTCCCGGCGACGAGCACTGGAACGGCACCCTGGCGCTGCGGCACCGCGACGGGCACACCGTGTCCGTGTGGGTGCTCGCCCACCGCAGACCGGCACAGGACGGCGCACCTCGCACGTGGCTCGCCGTCGCCCCCTTGGAGCGCGGTCCCGACCCGGCGGACGACCCGCTGGTCAGAGCCGCTCTCACCCAGGCCCCCTGCGCCATGATGATCTTCGACGACCGGCTCCTGCTGCGCGGTGTCAACGACGCCATGGCGCAGCTCGTCGGACTCCCGCCCGACCGCCTCCGCGGTCTGCGGGCCACCGACATGAGCGGCCGGCCGCAGAACGCGGAACTCGAACGTCAGATGCGGCGGGTACTGGCCTCCGGCCGCCGGTACGACATGCAGGCCCATCTCAGGGCCGTCGGCGAGAGCCGCGCCCACGCGTGGAACGCCCGTATCGCGCCGCTCACCGACGCCGGCGGCCAGGTCCGCGGCGTGTGTGTGAGCGTCCACGACCTCACGGAGCAGCACCTCGCCCGGGAGCGGTTGCAACTGGTCAACGAGGCCAGCGTGCGCATCGGCAGCACGCTCGACGTCACCCGTACGGCCCAGGAGCTGGCGGACGTGTGCGTGCCCGCGCTCGCCGACTTCGTGAGCGTCGACCTGCTGGACCCGCTCGAAAACGGCGGTGAGCCCGCCGCCGTGCTCGAGCCGCCGGTCGGCCTGCGCAGGACGGCCCACCGGTCGGTCGCCCCGGGCGGCCCGGAGGCGGTGGCCGAACCGGGACAGCTGGACGTCTACCCGGCCGGCTCGCCCCAGGCCGAATCTCTGCTCTCGGGGCAGGCGATCGTCGCCGCGGAGGCCTTCGGCGACCTCGAGCGGTGGCTGGAATGGGACCCCGTCCGCCTTCGGCGGGTCAGGGAGTACGGCATCCACTCCACGATGTCCGTGCCGCTCCAGGCCCGCGGCACCACCCTCGGCGTCGCGGTCTTCACCCGGTTCCGGCAGCCCTACCCGTTCACCCACGACGACGTGCTGCTGGCCGAGGAGGTTTCCGCCCGCGCCGCCGTCTGCATCGACAACGCCCGCCGTTACTCCCGCGAGCGCGAGGCCACGCTGACCTTGCAGCGCAGTCTGCTTCCGCGGTGGCTGCCGCCCACCGCCGCGGTGGAGGCGGCCTCCCGCTACCTCCCGGCGGCCCGTTCGGGGGTCGGCGGCGACTGGTTCGACATCATCCCGCTGTCCGGGATGCGGGTCGCCATGGTCGTCGGGGACGTCGTCGGCCACGGCATCCAGGCCTCGGCCACCATGGGCCGGCTGCGCACCGCCGTCCGCACCCTCGCCGACATCGATCTGACGCCCGACGAGCTGCTCACCCACCTCGACGACCTGGTCGTCCGGCTGTCCGAGGAGTCCGGCGACGACGGCGCGGGCGAGGTCGGCGCCACCTGCCTGTACGCGGTGTACGACCCGGTGTCGCGGCGCTGTGCCCTGGCCCGGGCCGGGCACCCGCCGCCCGTCCTCGTCCCGCCGGACGGCCCGCCCCAACAGATCGAGCTGCCCTCCGGACCCCCGCTGGGCGTGGGCGGGCTGCCGTTCGAGTCCGCCGAGCTGGAACTGCGCGAGGGCACCGTGCTGTCGTTCTACACCGACGGGCTGGTCGAGAGCCGGGAACGGGACGCCGACGCCGGTCAGGCGCTGCTGCGCGAGGCCCTGGCGGCCCCCGCCGAATCGCTGGACGCGACGTGCGACCGGGTGCTGAACGCGCTGCTCCCCTCGGGCAGCGCCGCCGACGACGTGGCGCTGCTGCTGGCCCGTACCCGGGGGCTGCCCGCCGGCCAGGTCGCGACGTGGGACATTCCGGCCGACCCGTCGCTGGTCGCCCCCGTCCGCAAGCAGGTCGTCGAGCAGTTGTCCGCCTGGGCCCTGCTGGAGGCGTCCTTCACCGCCGAACTGGTCGTGAGCGAGCTGGTCACCAACGCCATCCGGTACGGCTCCCCGCCCATCCGGCTGCGGCTGATTCACGACACGGCCACGCTGATCTGCGAGGTCTCCGACACCAGCCACACGGCGCCGCATCTGCGCCGGGCCAAGACCTGGGACGAGGGCGGCCGCGGGCTGCTGCTGGTGGCCCAGCTCACCCAGCGCTGGGGCAGCCGGCACACGACCGAGGGCAAGACGATCTGGGCGGAGCTGGGGCTGCTCGACGAGGAGTGAGCCGGAGGAGTGCTCCGGAGGGGCGCACCTCCGGCTCCGGAGGGGCGCACCTCGTCTCCGGAGCGCAGCCGTCGTTTCCCGGGCCGCGCGGCGGGACACTCGAAGGCACAGGGCGTACGGTGCCGCCGCACAGGCAGCGGACCGTGCGCGAGACTGACGGGAGTGTGGAGAAGCGATGGCGAACACGTCCCAGCCCGTACACCGCACCGCTCTGCTGGCGAGCGCGATCGCGCTCCTCGGCCTGCTGAGCGCCTGCGGCGACGAGAGCAGCACGTCGAGCGCCCCACAACCCACCGAGGCGCCGCGCACGACCAGTCCGGACACCGGTGCCTCCACCACCCCCGCGGCCACCACCACGCCCAGCGACACCGCCGGTTCCGCCTCCGCCTCCGCCCGCACCGACGGCCGCTGCCACACCTCCGAGCTGCGCGCCGCCGTCGGCCGCGTCGACCCCGGCGCCGGACAGCGGAACTTCCCGATCGTGCTGACCAACACCGCCGACCGCACCTGCACCCTGTACGGGTATCCCGGCGCCGCGTTCGTCGACGCGTCCGGCAAGCAGCTGGGCCCGGACCCCGAGCGCGCACCCTCCTCCCCCCGGACGGTCACGCTGACCCCGGGGAAGAGCGCGTGGGCCGGGCTGTCGTTCTCCAGCCCGCAGATCAGCGGCGCCCGCACCGCCACCCCGGCGGCGCTGCTCGTCACGCCGCCGGACGAACGGGACCCGCTCAAGGTCGAGTGGAGGGCCGGCGAGGTCCCGGTGGGCGGCGACGAGTCGTCGGTGTCCGTCACCGCCCTGGAGCCCGGAACGGGCCCCTGACACGTCGAGTCGGGTATCAGTGACCGGCGATCGGGTGCGGCGCGTAGGGCCGCTCCAGCTCCTCGATCTCCTTCTCACCGAGCGTCAGCTCGACCGCCGCCACGGCGTCCTCCAGGTGCCCCGGCTTCGACGCGCCGATGATCGGCGCGGTCACCGCGTCCTGGTGCAGCAGCCAGGCGAGAGCCACCTGGGCGCGCGGCACGCCGCGGTCACCGGCGATGCGCGTGACGGCCTCGACCACGGCACGGTCGCCCTCCTGGTAGAGCGTGCTGCCGAAGTTGTCGGTGGCGCTGCGCTCCGTGGCGGTGTCCCAGTCCCGGGTGAGCCGCCCGCGGGCGAGCGGGCTCCAGGGCAGCACGCCGACGCCCTGGTCCGCGCAGAGGGGCAGCATCTCGCGCTCCTCCTCGCGGTAGACGAGGTTGTAGTGGTTCTGCATGGACACGAATTTCGTCCAGCCGTGGCGCTCGGCGGTGTACTGGGCCTTGGAGAACTGCCAGGCGTACATCGAACTGGCCCCGATGTAGCGGACCTTGCCCGCCTTCACCAGGTCGTGCAGGGCCTCCATCGTCTCCTCGACCGGCGTGTGCGGGTCGAAGCGGTGGATCTGGTAGAGGTCGACGTAGTCGGTGCCCAGGCGCCGCAGGCTGTGGTCGATCTCGGTCATGATCGCCTTGCGGGACAGCCCGGCGCCGTTGGGTCCGGGCCGCATCCGGCCGTTCACCTTGGTCGCGAGCACGATGTCGTCCCGGCGGGCGAAGTCGCGCAGCGCCTTGCCGACGATCTCCTCGCTGGTGCCGTCGGAGTAGACGTTGGCCGTGTCGAAGAAGGTGATGCCGGCCTCCAGCGCCTGCCGGATCAGCGGACGCGAGGCCTCCTCGTCGAGGGTCCATTCGTGCGTGCCGCGGCCGGGATCGCCGTAGGTCATGCAGCCCAGGCAGATCCGCGACACGTCCAGGCCCGTCGAACCGAGCTTCACGTACTGCATCGTTGCTGCTCCTGTCTTCGGGATCATCAGTACCATTGGCGAGCGTACGTCCTCGTGCGGGCTCGAAGCCGGGGCGGGTCAGGGCCGTTCGAGCAGGTCCAGCGCCCTCTCCCAGGCGAACTCCGGGCGACCACCGCCCTCCCCCGCCTCACCGGCGTACGGATCGCCGAAGCGCACGCCCATCCCGCGCAGCCGGGTCAGGCTCTCCCGGTACGCGGGATGGGAGGCCAGCGCGTCGGCCACGCACGGCAGGACGGCGACGGGGACGCCCAGACCGCAGGCCTCGCACAGGGTGGCGAGGGCGAGGGTGTCGGCCAGGCCGGCGGCCCATTTGTTGACCGTGTTGAAGGTGGCGGGGGCGACCACGACGGCGTCCGGCGCCGGGAAGGGCCGCGGATCGCCGGGGCGGCGCCAGGCCGAGCGGATGGGGCGGCCGGTCTGCGCCTCGACGGCGGCGGTGTCGAAGAAGCCGTCCATGGCGACCGGGGTCGCGAAGACGCCGACCTCCCAGTCGCGCTCCTGCGCGGCGGTGATCAGCTCGCTGACGCCGGAGGCCACGCCCGCGGCGCAGACGACGACGTAGAGAAAGGGCTTCTCCGATTTTTCCGGCTTCTCCTGCTTCTCCGGCTTCTCGGATTCCTCGGCGTTCCGGGCCTGTTCGCTCACCCGGGAACCCTACTGAACGGGCCGCGGGCCGTGGATGCGGCGGTCCGACTCCGTGATGGCCACGTCGTTGATGCTCGCCTCCCGCCGGGTCATCAGACCGTGCTCGTCGAACTCCCAGAGTTCGTTGCCGTAGGAGCGCCACCACTGGCCGTCGGCGTCGCGGGACTCGTACTGGAAGCGGACGGCGATGCGGTTGCCGTCGAAGGCCCAGAGGTCCTTGCGGAGCGCGTACTCGAGTTCGCGCGCCCACTTGGCGGTCAGGAACTCGACGATGGCGGCACGGCCCGTGAGAAAGGTGTCGCGGTTGCGCCAGACCGAGTCCTCGGAGTAGGCGAGCGCGACCTTGTGCGGGTCGCGGGCGTTCCACGCGTCCTCGGCGGCCCGCACCTTCCGGGCGGCGGTTTCCCGGGTGAACGGCGGCAGGGGCGGGCGGTCGGTCGTCATGGCTGGACCTCCGTGAGGAGAAGTGGAGAACGGTCGTTCTCTGCGTGATGGCTGCTACCGTATGAGAACGCTCGTTCTCTCGTCAAGGAACGCATCAAGGCACACGTCGGGCAAGGCACACGTCGGGGAAGAGGTCTCCATGGACAGCGAGGTCGCCCGGGAACGGGCTCTGGACGCGGCGGAGCGGCTCTTCTACGGGCAGGGGGTCCAGGCCGTCGGCATGGACGACGTCCGCGGCGACTCCGGCGTCTCGCTCAAACGCCTCTACCAGCTGTTCCCGGCCAAGGAGCAGCTCGTGGTGGCCTACCTGGAGCGGCGCGACGCGCGCTGGCGGGGGCGGCTGGCGGAACACGTCGACCGGTACGAGGAACCCGGCACCCGGATCCTGGCCGTCTTCGACTGGCTCGGGCAGTGGTTCGCCGAACCGGACTTCCGCGGCTGCGCGTGGATCAACGCGTACGGCGAACTAGGGGCCACGTCCGCCCCGGTGGCGGACCGGGTGCGGGCGCACAAGGGGGCTTTTCGGGAGTTCCTCGGCGGCCTGGCGGCCGACGCGGGACTGCCCGCCGCGGTGGGCGGGCAGCTGTTCCTGCTGGCCGAGGGCGCCATGGTGACGGCCGGCGTCACGGGCGGTACGGAACCGGCCCGGGCGGCACGTGAGGCGGCGCGAGTACTGCTGGGTGCCGCCGGGGCGCATACCCCGGCGGCGGACGCCGGCGGTGTCAGCCCACCGTCTGCGACACGGTGATGGCTCCGACGGGGCAGGCCCGGGCCGCTTCGCGTACCAGTGCGCTGCCGCCGCCGTCCTCCCGGCCGGGCCGGACCGTGCTGTAGCCGTCGTCGTCCTGGGTGAACACGTCAGGTGCGGTCAGCGCGCACTGGCCCGCGCCGATGCAGGTGTCCTTGTCGATGCCGATGTGCATGTCGGGAGCCTCCTACCACGCCACGGGGAGTTCCAGCATCCCCTGGATCGTGTCGCCGGGTTTGAAGGGGATCTCCTCCGCCGGGGCGGCCAGGCGCAGCGAGGGCAGCCTCTCGAAGAGCGTGTGCAGGGCGATCTCCAGCTCCGCGCGTGCCAGGTTCTGGCCGAGGCACTGGTGGATGCCGAAACCGAAGGCGACGTGGTGGCGGGCCGGGCGGTGCCAGTCGAGGGCGTCCGGGTCGGGGTAGACCCTCTCGTCGCGGTTGATGACGGAGGTCGAGAAGACGACCCCGTCGCCGGCCCGGATGGTCTGCCCGTCCACCTCGATGTCCTCGGTGGCCAGCCGCAGCAGCCCGTCCGCGATGGACAGGACGCGCATCAGCTCCTCGACCGCGCCGGGCAGCAGTGTGGGGTCCTCGCGCAGCTCGGCCAGGCGCCGGGGGTTGCTCAGGAGGGTGTAGGTACCGAGCGAGATCATGTTGGCGGTCGTCTCGTGGCCCGCGACCAGCAGGATGACCGCCAGCGCGACCAACTGCTCGCGGTCGACGGCGCCCTCGCTCAACTGATGCCGGACCAGGTCGTCCAGCAGGCCCTCGCCGGGTGTCCCGCGCTTGCGGTCGATCAACTCACCCAGATACGCCTCCAGTCGGTCGCGGGCGTCCTGGGTGTCGGCGGGCCGGGGCCCGCGCAGCAGCCGACGGGACTGCTCCTCGAAGAAGTCGTGGTCCGCGTAGGGAACGCCGAGCAGCGCGCAGATCACCATCGAGGGCACGGGCAGCGCGAAGTCCGTCACCAGTTCGGCGGGCGGGCCCTGCGCGATCATCGCGTCGAGCCGTTCGTCCACGATCCGCTGGATCCGCGGGCGCAGGGCGGTGGCGCGTTTGAGGGTGAACTCGGGGAGCACCATCCTGCGCTGGATGCGGTGTTCGGGGTCGTCGACACCGAGCAGGGCGGTCCTGCGGTTGCGTACGGCGGCGAGGCGCGCCGAGGTGGCGGGGAAGCCGTCGCGGGTGCGGTCGGTGGACAGCCGCTGGTCGGCCAGCAGCCTGCGGGCGGCGGTGTGTCCGGTCACCAGCCAGGCCGGACGGCCGTCGAAGAGGGTGACCCGGGCCAGCGGCCGGGCGGCGCGCAGCGGGTCGTAGGCGGCGGGAGGGTGGTAGGGACAGGTCCGGTCCCGCGGGAAGGCGACGGGTTCCGCCGCGTCCCCGCCCGGCGTCGGGTCCGTGTCCGGCGTTGTGTCCGTGTCCGGCGTTGTGTCCGTGTCCGTCATGGAAGACCTCGCAGACGAAGAGTGCGTCGTGCCGATCCCCATTAGATGCCCCGGGCATCTATATGGCGACGTCAAGTTCGGCCAGATCGGTGGCGGGGGCAGACTGGCCGGGGATCGTTGGAGATCGGCGGGCAGGGCGGGGTACGGATGGATCCTGCACCGGTCGGTGTTGCACAACGGTGCCAGTCAGCCGTACGACACGATGATGGGACGGAAGCCATGCCTCTTGAGGGCGAGTACGAACCCAGCCCGACGCAGTGGGTGCGCGAACAGGTGGAGCTCTACGAGAGCTCGGGCGGCACGAAGGGCACGACGCTGATGGACACGGGGATGCCCGTCGTCGTGCTGACCACGCGGGGCGCACAGAGCGGCAGGATCCGCAAGACGCCGCTGATGCGCGTCGAGCACGAGGGCCGTTACGCCGTGGTCGCCTCCCTGGGCGGGGCGCCCAAGCACCCGGTCTGGTACCACAACGTCAAGGCCGATCCCCATGTGGAACTCCAGGACGGCCCGGTGAAACGGGACATGACGGCCCGTGAGGTCACCGGCGCGGAGAAGGCCGAGTGGTGGGAGCGTGCCGTGGCGGCGTATCCGCCGTACGCCGACTACCAGAAGAAGACGGACCGGGAGATCCCGGTCTTCGTCCTGGAAGCGGCCGACGGGAGCTGAACCCGGCGGACGGAAGTTTCCCGGATTCGCGCGCATGGACCGACGCCGACCGGGAACACGTCGTTCAGGCCCCGCCGCGTTCCCCCGTCGCGGCGGGGCTTTCGGCTGCCTCGTGCGCGGGCCGGTCGGTGACGTCGAGGAAGATCTGCCTCGCCTCGGGAACGGTCCGCGCGATCGACCTCTTGATGCGTACGGCGACCTCCTCCACCCGCTCGCTGTCGAGGCCCGGCACCAGGTCGACGCGGGCGGCCACCAGGGTGGAGTCGAGGCCCGTCTTCATGGTGAACAGCGCCTCGACGCTGTCGATCTCCGGCTGCGCCCGCAGCAGCGACCGGATCCGGCCGCTGGCCTCCGGGTCGGCGGCCTCTCCGATCAGCTGGTCGCGGGCCTCGCGGCCCAGCCGGTAGGCCACGAACACGAGCAGCGCGCCGATCGCGAGCGAGGCGCAGGCTTCCCACACCACTTGTCCGGTCACCATGTGCAGGACCATGCCGGTCATGGCGAGGGTCACGCCGAGCACCGCGGTGCCGTCCTCGGCGACGACCGTGCGCAGGGCCGGGTCACGCAGCCCGGTGGCGATCCCGCCCTGGCCCCGCACCTGGTGCAGGGCCCGCAGCAGGGAGCCGCCCTCGGCGAGCAGGGCGACACCGAGCACGATCAGTCCGGCCACGTAGCCGCTCAGCTCCTCCTGGCCGCCCGTGCGCAGGGCCTCGACGCCCTGGAAGAAGGAGAAGCAGCCGCCCATGACGAAGATACCGACGGCCGCCAGGAGTGACCAGAAGAATCGTTCCTTGCCGTAGCCGAAGGGGTGCCGCCGGTCGGCGGGGCGGCGGCTGCGGCGCAGTGCGGCGAGGAGGAAGACCTCGTTCATGCTGTCCGCCACCGAGTGCGCCGCCTCCGACAGCAGCGCGGGCGATCCCGCGATGAAACCGCCCACCGCCTTGGCGACGGCGATCACCAGGTTGGCCGCCAGGGCCACCAGCACGGTGACGCGCGTCCTGCGGTCGGCCTTCCCGCCGGCCTCACGGTCGGGGCCGCGGTCGGGGCCGCGGTCGGGGCCGCGGTCGGGGTCGATGTCGGTCTTTCGGTCCTGCTTCTCATCCGAGGCTGTCCCACTCACGAGGGGCCGAATGCCCCCGGCCGACGCGGCTCACACCCCCTTGTGGGTGGCCCACCAGTGCCGACGGCCGAAAACGGGGAACGCGTCCACCAGGGCTCACGAACGAATGGAAGGCAGGCCCATGAGCGGTGACGGCGGGACGCCCGGCAACAGCGGCTACGGCAGGAAGCCGTTCAAGCGGTCCAAGAGCCACTTCGCGGACCGGATCACCGCGGACGGCCGGGACGGGTGGCCGGTGGCGTCCGGCCGGTACCGGCTGGTGGTGAGCCGTGCCTGTCCGTGGGCGAGCCGCGCTCTGGTCTCGCGGCGGCTGCTCGGTCTGGAGGATGCCCTGTCCCTGGCGATCACCGACCCCGTCCAGGACGACCGCAGCTGGCGCTTCACCCTGGACCCGGACGACCGCGACCCGGTCCTCGGCATCCGCTACCTCAGCGAGGCCTATGACCGGCGCGAGACGGACTACCCGGGCGGGGTGAGCGTGCCGGCGGTCGTGGACGTACCCAGCGGGAAGCTGGTCACCAACGACTACCAGCAGATCACCCTGGACCTCGCGACCGAGTGGACGTCCCTGCACCGGCCGGGCGCGCCCGACCTGTACCCCGACGCCCTGCGCGACGAGATCGACGAGGTGATGGCGGGCGTCTACGAGGACGTCAACAACGGTGTGTACCGGGCGGGCTTCGCGACGGGCCAGGAGGAGTACGAGGCCGCGTGCGCGGGCGTGTTCCGGCGCCTGGAGCAGCTGACGCCACGGCTGGAGCGGCAACGCTACCTGGTCGGCGACACGATCACCGAGGCGGACATCCGGCTCTTCACGACGCTGGTCCGCTTCGACGCCGTATACCACGGCCACTTCAAGTGCAACCGCTGGAAGCTGACGGAGAACCCGGTGCTGTGGGGGTACGTCCGCGATCTGTTCCAGACGCCCGGCTTCGGCGACACCGTCGACTTCGACCACATCAAACGCCACTACTACCAGGTGCACACCGGCATCAACCCGACCGCCGTCGTGCCCCTGGGCCCGGACCTGTCCGGCTGGCTCACGCCCCATCACCGGCAGGAACTGGGCGGCCGGCCGTTCGGCGACGGGACACCGCCGGGACCGGTCCGCGCCGACGAGGCGGTCCCGGTGCGGGGCAGGCCCTGACCGTACGACCGACCCCGCCACCGATTCACTCACCGAGCACAAGGAGATCCACGTGGCCAAGATGAAGAAGCAGAAGCTCCCCCTCGCCTACAAGCCCGTCGGCTTCGCGCTGGGCTGGGTGGGCGGCACGCTGGCCGGGCTGGCGTTCCAGAAGACGTGGAAGGTGATCCGGCACGAGGACAACGCGCCCGACGCGCTGGACCCGGACCGCGGCTGGGGGGAGATCCTGCTCGCCGCCGCGATCCAGGGCGCCATCTTCGCCGCGGTGCGCAGCGCCGTGGACCGGACGGGAGCCAAGGCCATCGAACGCTCGACCGGTGTCTGGCCGGCCGGCGGGAAGGGCGGACGCGACTGACCGCACCGGGCCCCGCCCCTCCCCCGTCACCGACGGCACCCGGCAGGGCCTGGGGGGTGTCGTTCGGATCAGGTCGGCTCCAGGCAACGGCGCCTTGCGACGGAGCCGAGCGGGGCTTGGTGCGTGCAGCCGCAAGGCGGAGGAGGGCGACAGGGCGGAGCCCTGCCAACCGACGACAACGCCGCAGATGCGCGTGCCAAGCCCGGCTCGGCTCCGGCAAGATCCAAACGGCACCCCCTAGCCCTGCTTGGGTGCCGTCTGCGCGGTGCGGCGCAGGGTGAAGGAGTGGCCCGCCGGATCCGAGTAGCCGCGCTCCTCGTGCACCCCGAGTGCGTCCTTCGCCTCCACTGGACGCCCACCGAGTTCGACGACACCGCGTTCCGCCTCGTCCAGGTCGTCCACCCAGAAGTCCAGATGGGCCTGGAGGGAGTTCTCGGGCCGGGGCCAGCTCGGCGGCGTGGCGTTGACGTCCCGTCGGAACGCCATACGGAAGCCGTCGGCCGACCTGATCTCGATCCTGTTGGCGGTCGCTTCGGTCCCTTCCGCTCCCAGCAGCTCCTTGTAGAACTCGGCGAGCTTCTCGGGCTCGGCGCAGTCGAGCACCACGACGCCCGCGTTGACCAGTGCCATGTCTCCTCCGAAGGATTCCGGGCGCGGGACGTTCGTGCCCCGCGCCCTGTACCTTGCGGATATCCCGGCCCGGCCGATTCACTCGGTCGGCAGCCACCGGCCGTCGCGCATCAGTTCGCGCCCCTCGATCTCGTTGGCCTCGCGCCACGCCTGGATCCGCTGCGGGTGAATACGGAAGTACAGGTAGGGCGTGGCGAGCGCGCGCGGGTCGAAGCCGGTCTTGACGGCGAACAACTCGGCGTCCTGCTCCGGCAGTTCGACGGGCTCCACGGTCTCGACGGTGCCCTCGACCATGACCACGTCACGGGTCGGTCCGATGCCGACGCGCGCCCGCCCGCTCGCCGCCAGGTTCCGACCGGTGGGACTGGCGGCGGGGGTGGAGAACAGCAGGTAGGAGCCGTTCCAGAGGAAGGACAGCGGCACGAGGTACGGCATGCCGGACGCGCCGTCGGCCGTGGCCACCCAGGCGTCCTCGTCGTGTTCCAGGCGGTGCAGGGTGTCGTGCTTGCGCTGTTCGGCGCTGCGGGCGGGTGACCGGGTCATCGGCGGACGGCCTCCTGATACGTCGTCATGATCGGTGGTACCGATGGTGCCACGAGGCGTGAGCCGTAACGGAGATCACGAACGGGCGCCGTGTAGATCATTTAGGGTCAGGGCAGCCTCGTATCGCTTCTCGATTCAACTTTCGGATCGGGAAGCCCAGTTCGAGTGTGCGGGCGGCCCGGTGGCCGCCCGCTCGCAGGGCGGGGGGACTCTGCGCTTCGTCTCCCGAAAGGAAGCACATGTCTCAGGACGTCCGGTTCGACCTCCCCTTCGACACCCCCGTCAGCCCGTATCTCGCCCATGCCCGTGACCGTCATCTGCGCTGGGTGCGCGAGCGTGGGCTGGTGCGCAGTCGGGCCGGATTCGAGGAGTACCAGTCGTGGGACCTCGCTCAGGCCGCGGCCCGTACCTATCCCCACGCGTCGGCGGACGACATGGTCGTCCTGATGAACTGGTTCTCCCTCGCCTTCCTCTTCGACGACCAGTTCGACCCCGGCCGGCCGGACCGCGCGGAGCGCATAGCCGAGGTGGCGCGCGAACTCATCGCCACCCCGCTGCGTCCGGCGGGCACCCCGCCGCGCGTGGAATGCCCCATCACACTGGCCTGGGCGGAGGTCTGGGCCCGTCTCTCGGATGGCATGTCCCTGACCTGGAAGTCGCGGTTCGCCGCTTCCTGGGGCCGCTTCCTGGTGGCGCACTGCGAGGAGGTCGACCTGGCGGCCCATGGCCGGGCCGGGACGCTCGGACTCGACGACTACACCGTCTTCAGGCGCCGCACGGTCGGCATCCACCACAGCATCGACGCGGGTGAGCGCAGCCGCGGCTTCGAGGTGCCGGCCGCGGCGATGGCGCATCCGCTGATGGAGCGGATGCGGGACCTGGCCGCGGACACCATCGGGTTCATGAACGACATCCACTCCTTCGAGCGTGAACGCCGCCGCGGAGACGGTCACAATCTCATCGCCGTCCTGCGCCGGGAGCGGGACTGTTCGTGGCAGGAGGCCGCCGACGAGGCGTACCGCATGACGACCGGCTGCCTCGGCGAGTACGTCGCCCTCGAGGCCCGCGTACCGATGATGTGCGACGCACTGGGGCTGGACGCGGACGAGCGGGCCCGGGTGGCGATGGGCGTGGAGGCCATCCAGCACTGGATCAACGGCAATTACGAGTGGTCGCTGACCACCGGCCGGTACGCGGCGGCCAAGGAGGGCCCGGTGGCCACCGCCGAACTGGCCGGGCGGGGATCGGTGGACGACCTGCTGACGGTGTGAGGCGAGCGCGCCGCCGGGCCGGGGGCGTCCCGGCCGGGCGGCACTGCCGCATGGCGCTATACGGCGAACTCGACCGGCAGGCTGTCCAGCCGTGACTCCCAGGTGGAAGCCGTGGAGGTGAGGTCGGCCGGGGGAACGGCCAGGCGCAGCCCCGGCAGGCGGTGCAGCAGGACGTCGACGGCCGTCTCGATGATGGCCTGGCCGATGTTCTGCCCCGGGCACTCGTGGGGGCCCGCGCTGAAGGCGAGGTGCGAGGCGTTGCCCTGGACCGAGACGGCGGTGTCGGGGCGGATCTCGGGGTCGTGGTTGCCGGCCGCGAGGCCCAGCACGAGCAGGTCGCCCTCCTTGACCGGACAGCCGCCGAGTTCCAGGTCGGCGGTGGCGAACCGGCCCGGCAGCACGGCGAGCGGCGGGGAGTTCCACATCACCTCCTCCACGAGCGTGGACAGGTTCAGCTGGCCGCTCACCAGTCCCGAGAGCCAGGAGGTGTCGGTGAGGAGGAGCTGGAGCGCCCGGGCCAGCAGGTTGCTGGTCGTGGTGTGGGCGGTGATCAGCACCAGGCGCAGGTGGTTGACGATCTCGTCCTCGTCGAGGCCGGAGTGGTGCTCGATGAGGCCGGTGGTGAAGTCGGATCCGGGCTCCTGGCGCTTGCGCGCGGCGAGTTCGCCGAGGATGCCCATGATGCGCTCGTTGTGCGTGAGGGCGTCCGCGCCGCCCTTGATCACCTGCTTGCTGGACTCGGCGAGGCTGCGGCCCTCCCGCTCGGCGAGCCCGAAGACACGGGTGAGGACCAGCATGGGCAGGTACTCGGCGAAGTCGGCCACCAGGTCGGCGCGGCCCGCGTCGGCGAACGCGTCGATCTGCTTGTTGGCGAAGTGCGTGGCGTGCCGGCGGATGCCCCGGCCGGCCACGGCGTACAGGTTGTCGGTCACCGCCCCGCGCAGCCGGCGGTGCGGTTCGCCGTCCTGGGAGACGCAGTCGGGGCGCCAGCCCACCATCTGCATCAGCGGGGACGTCGCCTCGACGCGGCCGTCCCGGAAGTCCCGCCAGATCCGCGAGTCACGGCTGAACTGCAGGGGGTTGTCCAGCACCCGCCGGTTCTCCCGGTACCCGAGGACCAGCCAGGCGGGGACGTCGCCCTCCAGCAGCACCGGTGCGACGCTGCCGTGTTCCTTGCGGAGCCGCGCGTAGATGTCGTGCGGGTCGGTGGCCGCCTCGGGGCCGTAGAGCCGGGTGACGTCCGCACCGTGGGCGACGGGGCAGCCGCCGCCGGTGGGGCCGGACGGGGTCTGGTCGTCGTTCATCGGGGCTCCAGGGCGGCGGCCGAGCGGTCCTTCAGGTGCCGTATCAGGGTGACGAGCACGTCGCGGCTGGCGGTGCGGTCGCGGGCGTCGAAGGCGACGACCGGCGTGTGCGGGGGGATGTCGAGGGCGTCCCGGATCTCCTCGACGGGGTAGTCGCGGGAGTCGGGGAAGACGTTGAGCGCGATGACGAAGGGCACCTTCTGCCGCTCCATCTCCTCGATCGCCCGGAAGCTGGAGGCCAGCCGCCGGGTGTCCACCAGGACGACCGCGCCGAGCGCGCCCTTGAACAGGCCGTTCCACAGGAACCAGAACCTCTCCTGGCCCGGGGTGCCGAACAGGTACAGCATCAGCGTGTCGTTGAGGCTGATCTTGCCGAAGTCCAGGCTGACGGTGGTCTGCGTCTTGTCGGCGACGCCGATGAGGTGGTCGACGTCGGCGCTGGCCTGGGTGAGGGTCTCCTCGGTGGTCAGCGGCTTGATGTCGCTGACGGAGCGGACCATGGTGGTCTTGCCCGTGCCGAAGCCGCCGGCGATCATCACCTTCACCGAGCGGGTGTCCCCGGCCGTCGGCGACCCCGGTCGGTCAAAGCCTTTCAAGTCCACTGAGTACCTCCTCAAGGAGCGCGAGGTCGGGCCCGCGGCCGGTGTCGTGTGCCGGGATGGGATCACGGGCTTCGACGCGGCCTGCCTGGAGCAGGTCGGACAGCAGCACCGCGAGAATGTTGAAGGGCAGGTCGAGGTGGGCGCCGAGTTCGGCCACCGACAGCGGTTCGCGGCAGCGCCGGAGGATCTCCTCGTGCTCGTGCTGCATGCCCGGTAAGGGGACGGCGCGGGAGACGACGAGGGTCGCCACGTCGAGGGTCGACGCCGAACCGCCCGGCCCGCTGCGCCCTCCGGTGAGGACGTAGTAGCGCTCGAGCCCGGACGGATCGGTCGGTCGGCGGGGAGCACTCATCCAGAGTGCTCGTCCTGGCGCGGAGTGGTGCCGAGGAGTTCACCCATCCTGCGGGCCAGGTCGCGCATCTGATGGCCGAGCAGACCCTGGTCGAGGCCTTCGCGGGCGAGGACGCCGAGATACGTCTCCAGGCCCGCGCGGACGACGAAGAGGTGCCCGCCGTCCACCTCGATCATCGCCAGCCGCAACTGCCCCGCGTGCTGCGGGAACTGCTCGGCGACCGGCTGGGCCAGGGCCTGCAGTCCGGCCACCACGGCGGCGAAACGGTCCACGTCGTCGGGGTCTTCGGCCCCGTAGGAGGTGATGGCCTTGCCGTCGCTGGAAGCCACGAGGGCGAAGCGGATCTCCTGGATGCTCTCCACAAGGTCGCGGAGCGCCCAGCTCACGTCGGTTCCCTGGTGCGTCATGGGGACTAGTCGCTCTCTTCAGTGCGGTGCTCGGTGGACGCGCCACCGGTGGTCGGGTCAGGGACGTCGGCGGTCTCCGGTGGCGGGGAGGCGCCGGTCACCGCGCCGGGGTCGCGTCCGGCGGTGGCGAACGCGGCCAGGCCGGCGAAGGAGGCGTCCGGCGGAACGGGTGGGACGGCGGGGACGGCGGGGAGAGCGCCCCGTTCGGCCGCTTCGGTCCGGTCGGCGTGCGCGGCCGGAACGGGGGCCGGGGCCTGCCCGGCGGCCGGCTCGCCTCGCCTGCTCCGGCGCCGGGGCAGACCGCCCGGGGTGGTCTCCACGGAGCCGGTGCCGCCGCCGGTGGGGACGGTGGCGGGTGCGGGTTCCGGGGCCGCGGTGGCGGGTGGCGCCTCGGCGGCCGGCGGGGCCTCCGGCGTGGCGGATGTGGCCGTGACGGCAGCCGGCAGCGGACTGAAGTACTTGTGCGGTACAACGACTACGACAGACGTGCCCAGCCATGGCGAGTCGGCGAAGGTGACGCGGATGCCGTAGCGGCGGGCGAGGGCGCCGACGACGCGGAGGCCGATGTTGGCGTCCTCCGATATACCGCCGAGGCCCGGGCCGGGCGAGGTGCCGGCGAGGGCGTGTTCGGCCTCGCGCTTCTTCTCCCCGCTCAGGCCCTTGCCGGAGTCCTGGATCTCGATGCCGACACCGTTGGGGACCTCCTTGCCCGAGACGACCACCGGCTCGGTGGGCGGCGAGTAGCGCGCGGCGTTGTCCAGCAGGTGGGCGAAGACCAGCGTGAGGTGGTCCACCAGACCGCCGTCGACGCCGAGCTCGGGCAGATGACGCAGCTGGACGCGGTGGAAGTCCTTGATCCGGCCGATGCCGCCGCGCATCACGCTCAGCAGGCGCTGCGGCTCCTGCCACTGCCGGCCCGGGCGGTCGGACCCGCCGAGCACACCGATACTGGCGGCGAGGCAGTCGGCGGGGCCGATGGCCTGGTCGAGTTCCATCAGCCCCCGGGCGACGGCCGGCAGCCGTCCGTGCTCGCCCTGCATCTCGTGGAGGCGGCCACGGAGCTTGCTGGTCAGGACGTGGATGCGGTTGCCCACGCCGATGACCGCCTGTTCGGCGGAGGTCGAGCGGTCGAACTCCGCCTCGACGCCGATCAGCGCGGTCCTGAGCACCTTGCGCAGTTCGGCCTGGAGGTCGGCACCGACCTTGGCGCACTGCTCGACGGTCGGCAGGATGTCGTCGATGGCGTCACCGGCGCGCAGCCTGCGCATCGCGTCGGGCAGCTGCTCGTCGGCGAGCCGGGAGACCGCGGCCAGCTGGTGACTCAGCCGCTCCCGCCATGCCTCGTCCTGCTCGGCGAGGCGGGTCTCGTACGTCGTGGCCTGCTCGGCCAGCCGGTCCTCGCAGGCCCGGTCGTGCTCCGTCAGCCGCGCCTCGTATGCCTGTGCCTGCTCGGTGAGCTGTGCGTCCAGCGCGGCGCGCTCGGCGGAGAACCCCCGCTCCAGGCCGGCCACGTGCTGCTGCCACTGCTGGGAGTGCTCGGCCTGCGCGGTGCGATGGGCGTCCTCGGCCCGGCGCAGCTGCGCCCGGGTACGCAGGAGGAGGCGTACGCACACGGTGCCGGCCGCCGTCGCCACCACACCGGCGACGGCCGCGGTTATTCGCTCCGAACTCATGAACGTGGCGGCTACCGTGCCGCCTCCCAGACCGAGTGGCATCAGCCACCAGCTGTACCAGGCGACAGGGGCCCGCGCCGCCGGTGGCGGAGTGGCGAGTTCCATCTGCATCCTTCGAACCAGAACGATCGAACACGGGGGGGTGTGCAAGGGGACCGCACTCATGAGTACGCACCGCGAGCCGACCCGTCGCGATCGCGTCAACTCGCAGCGCCGTCAGGGAGCTTATCGGTTGGGATGCACAAAAGATCAATTCCACGGCCCTGCGGAAGTGAGGATTCCGTCACGCTCCGCCAGCGGATGAACGCACTGTTTCCCCGACGTGGCGGAGCGAGGCAAGCTGGGTGACCATGAGCGACGTGAACACCATGCGAGCCATCAGCCAGGACGTCCTCGGCGGTCCCGAGGTCCTGAAGGAAGTACGGCCCGAGCGCCCCGAGCCGCGCCCGAACGAGGTGCTGGTACGGGTGCGTGCCGCCGGAGTGAACCCGACCGACTGGAAGCACCGTGCGAACGGCGGCTTCCTCGGCGAACCGCCCTTCGTGCTGGGCTGGGACGTCTCGGGCGTCGTGGAGGCGGTGGGGATCGGCGTCGCCGCCTTCCGGTCCGGCGACGAGGTCTTCGGCATGCTGTCCTACCCGTTCGGCCACGGCTCCCACGCGGAGTACGTCACCGCGCCCGCGCGGGCCTTCACGCACAAGCCGGCCGGAGTCGACCACGTCCAGGCGGGCGCGCTGCCCCTGGTCTCGCTGACGGCGTGGCAGGCGCTGGTGGAGCGGGCGGACGTCCAACCGGGACAGCGGGTGCTGATCCACGCGGCGGCCGGCGGGGTCGGCCATGTGGCGGTGCAGATCGCCAAAGCCCTCGGCGCCCACGTGATCGGCACCGCCAGCGCGGGCAAGCACGAGTTCCTGCGCTCCCTCGGGGCGGACGAGACGGTGGACTACCGGGAGACCGACTTCGCCGAGGCGGTGAAGGACGTCGACGTCGTCCTGGACACGATCGGCGGCGACACGTCCCTGCGGTCGCTGCGCGTGCTGCGCCCGGGCGGGGTGGTGGTCTCGATCCTGCCGGTCGGGTCGGACGAGTTCTACGAGGAGGCGGAGCGGCTGGGCGTGCGTGCGGTGCGGATGCTCGTGGACGCCGACCGGGCCGACATGCGGCAGATCGCCGGCCTGGTCGAGTCGGGGAAGCTGCGGGCCACGATCGCGCGGACGTTCCCGCTGGCGGATGCGGCGGAGGCACACGCTCTCGGCGAGACCGGCCGCACCACGGGCAAGCTGGTCCTCGTGGTCGACTGACCGCCCGCGTGTGAGATTTCGATGACATATGTCAATCGAACATGCTCAAACTCGCTCGATCAGGGTAACTTTTCGAGCGAAGCAGGTAGTTGAGCGTAGGTAGTCGAGCCCCCGGAACAGGCTGGAGGCAAGGTCGTCGTGCGGCAGCAACCCCCGTCGCCCACCCGGCATCTGCACGTGCGCCGCGACCGGGGACACACGGTGCTGGAGTTCCGGGGCGAGATCGACATCGCGTCGGCCGCGGAGATCGCCCCGCGTCTGGACCGGGAGACGGAGCGCCCCGACGCCCTGGTCGTGCTCGACCTGAGCGGGATCGAGTTCTTCGACTGCTCCGGGCTGCGGCTGCTGTACCGGGCCCGCCGCCAGGTGCTCGACCGGGGCGGGCAGGTGCACCTGGTGTGCGCCCACCCGCTGACCCTGCGCATGCTGCGGATCACCGGCCTGGCACGGCTGATGCCGCCGCGGCCGACCCTGGAGGAGGTGCTCGGCGTCAGCCGGCCGGCGGCGCGTCGAACAGGGCGCTGACCGACTCGCCGTTGTGGATGCGGCGCACGGCCTCCGCGAGCGCGGGGGCGATGGAGAGGATCCGCAGCTTCTCCGTGTGGTCGCCGGTCGGCACCGGCACGGTGTTGGTGCACACGATCTCCAGCACGTCCGGCTGTTCGCTGAGCCGCCCCAGCGCGCCGGCCGCGAACAGCCCGTGCGTACAGGCGATCCGGATCGTACGCGGCCCCGCCTCCCGCAGCCGGTCGAGGAGTTCCAGCACGGTGCTGCCCTTGGCGATCTCGTCGTCGAGCACGATGACGTCCCGCCCGGCGACGTCCCCGATCACGGCGCTGATACTGACCCGGTCGTCGGCGTACCGCTGCTTGGCACCGGCCGCTACCTGGGCGCCGAGCATCCGGGCGAAGGCCGCGGCCTCCTTGGCGTTGCCCAGGTCCGGTGAGACGACCGTGGTGCGGGACAGGTCGTACTGGCGGAAGTGCGCGGCCAGTTCGCGCAGCGCGTGCAGGTGGTCGACCGGGACCGAGAAGAACCCGTGCACCTGCGGCGAGTGCAGGGTCATGGCGAGGACCCGGCTCGCGCCCGCCGCCACCAGCAGGTCCGCCGCCAGACGCCCGCCCAGCGAGATGCGGGGCGCGTCCTTCTTGTCGGAGCGGGCGTAGGAGTAGTGCGGCATGACGACGGTGATACGGCCGGCCGACGCCCCGCGGGCCGCGTCGCACATCAGCAGCAGTTCGACGAGATGTTCCTGGACCGGCTTGACCAGCGGCTGGACCAGGAAGACGTCCCGCTCGCGGCAGTTGGCCTGGAGCTGCACCTCCAGGCAGTCGTTGGCGAACCGGCTGACCCGGGTGGGGCTGAGGGGGACGCCCAGGTGTGCGCAGACCTCCTCGGCCAGCTCGGGATGGGCACTACCGCTGAACACGGCGATGTCTCGCACTGACCGCTCCTAGCATGATCCTGACCGGCCGGGGGACCTCAGCTTACGGATATCCGGTTGCGGCGGGCCCGGGGGGTGGCGCCATGATGACGCCGTCCGTGTTCTCTCAGGTCAGGATCCCCCGCATGCGCCGACTCCTCGACGTCACCCAGCGCCCCTTCCGGCCCACGGTTATCGAGGACTCGACCCCACATGCACGTCCCGGACACCCGGAACACCCTGAACATCGGCATCCTGGCCCACGTCGACGCCGGTAAGACCAGCCTCACCGAACGGCTCCTGTTCGACCACGGCGCCATCGACCGGCTGGGGAGCGTCGACGCCGGCGACACCCGTACGGACGACGGCGGCATCGAGCGGCGCCGCGGCATCACCATCCGCTCCGCGGTCGCCGCGTTCACCGTCGGCGACACCCAGGTCAACCTGATCGACACCCCGGGACACTCCGACTTCGTCGCCGAGGTCGAGCGTGCCCTGGAGGTCCTGGACGGCGCGGTGCTGCTGCTGTCCGCCGTGGAGGGCGTACAGGCGCGGACCCGCGTGCTGATGCGTACCCTGCGGCGGCTGCGGCTGCCCACCCTCGTCTTCGTCAACAAGGTCGACCGGGCCGGGGCGCGCACCGAGGACCTGCTCACCGACATCCGGCGCCTGCTGACGCCGCACGTCGCGCCGCTGACGCGGGTGGCGGACGCCGGCACCGCGGGCGCCCGGGTCACGCGCCGCACGCCGGACGAGAAGACCGCCGAGGCGCTCGCCGAGGTCGACCCGGACATCCTGGCGGCGCTGGTGGACGGCCCCGAGCCGACCGCCGGGGACCTCGCCGCCGCACTCGCCGCCCGCACCGCCGACGGCTCGTTCCACCCGCTGTACCACGGCTCAGCGCTCGGCGGCCAGGGCGTCGCGGAGCTGGTCGAAGGCCTGGTCGGGCTGGTCCCGGCCGCCGCACCCGCCACGGCCGGCCCCGCGGCGCCGAGCGGCACGGTCTTCGCCGTGCGCCCGGGACCCGGCGGCGAGCGCACGGCGTATCTGCGCCTGTACGACGGTGAGGTGCGCCCGCGCCGGCGGCTGACGTTCCTGCGGCGCGAGTCCGACGGGCGGACCACCGAGGTCCCCGGCCGGGTGACGCGTCTGGACGTGGTCGGTGGGGCCGGAACACTCACCGCCGGGAACATCGCCGCGCTCACCGTTCCCGGCGGCCTGCGCGTCGGCGACCGGCTCGGCGGGCTGACCGACCGCGCCCCGCAGTTCGCGCCGCCGACCCTGCAGACCGTGGTCCGGGCCCGGCGCACCGAGCAGGCGGCGCCGCTGCGCTCCGCCCTGCTGGCGCTGGCCGACCAGGACCCGCTGCTGCACGCCTGTCCGGCGGATTCCGGCGCCACCACCCTGCTCCTGTACGGCGAGGTCCAGATGGAGGTGCTCGCGGCGACGCTGGCCGAGGACTTCGGCATCGAGGCGGAGTTCGCGCCGGGCCGGGTCCGGTTCCTGGAGCGCCCGGCGGGCACCGGCGAGGCCGCGGAAGAGATGCCGTGGCTCGACCGCACCCGGTACTGGGCGACGGTCGGGCTGCGCGTCGAGCCGGGGCCGCGCGGCTCGGGCGGGGTGTTCGGCTACGAGACGGAGCTCGGCGCGCTCCCCCGCGCCTTCCACCAGGCCGTCGAGGAGACGGTCCACGCCACGCTGCTGACCGGTCTGACCGGCGCCGCGGTCACGGACTACCGGGTCACGCTGACCCGCTCCGGTTTCAGCTCGCCGGTCAGCACCGCGGCGGACTTCCGCGGGTTGACGCCGATCGTGCTGCGCCGGGCCCTGCGGCAGGCGGGGACGCTGCTGTACGAGCCGTACCACGCATTCGAGGCGGAGGTTCCGCCGGACGCGCTGGCGCCGGTGACGGCCCGGCTCGCCTCGCTGGGCGCGGATTTCACCGGTACGACGGGCGGCGACCCCGCCTGGCTGATCACCGGGGAACTGCCGGCCCGGCGGGTGCGGGAGGCGGAGCTGCGGCTGCCGGGTCTCACGCGCGGGGAGGCCGTGTGGTCGTCCCGCCCGTCGGAGGACCGTCCGCTCAAGCCGTCGCACTGAACCGCCGCGCTGAACCGCCGCACGGAATCACCGCCCGGTGCCGCCGTACGCGCCCCTCCGCACCTCCGCCCCCGTCACCGTCCGCCAACTACTCCGCCTGGCATGAGAGATGGAGGGCATCAGGACAGTAGGAAGGAGGGCCGTCGCCATGACGACTCCCATCAGGAAGCTCCCCCGGCGCATGCCCGGCTGGGCGAAGGTGCTGAGCGCGGTCGTGCTGGTGCTCGTCGTGCTGTTCGCGGGGCTCCGGCTGAGCGTCGTACCGGGACTGAAGGACCTCTTCGGCACCGAGACCCAGGACCGCTCGGGCCCCGCGCTGCTGAAGTCCGTCCAGGACATCAGCCGTTACGAGGCCGCCTCCGGCAACTTCCAGGTCGTCGTGGACCTGGAGAAGGACGCCAAGCTCCTGCCCGACGCGATCCGCGGCACCCGCACCCTGTACGTCGGGGCGGGCACCGTCGACGCCTTCGTCGACCTCGGCAAGGTGGACGAGGACGACGTGCAGGTCAACGGCGACCGCACGTCGGCCACTCTCCGGCTGCCGCACGCGGCGCTCGGCGAGCCGGCCCTCGACCCCGAGCGCTCCTACGCCGTGTCCAAGCAGCGCGGGCTCCTCGACCGCCTCGGCGACCTGTTCTCGGACAACCCGAACGGCGAGCAGGCCGTGCAGAGGCTCGCGGCCCGGCACATCGGCGACGCGGCGAAGGACAGTGAGCTGAAGGCGCGTGCCGAGAGCAACACCACGGCGATGCTCCGGGGCCTGCTGCACTCCCTCGGCTTCGAGGAGGTGCGCGTGGTCTACGGGCCCTGAACGGCCCGTCACGGGGGCAGGTCCGGCTCCGGTTCCTGCCCGGCATCCTCGGCGGTCCGGCGGGTAACCGCCCTACCACGCGGGGACGTTGACGACTGGAGGACCGAATGGCTCGTGCCGCCTCATCAAGGCCGCGCTCCCTACTGCACCCCCGCGCCACCAAGGCCGAGGACGCCGACCGGCGCGAACGGCGTCCGCTCGCCCTCCCGCTGCGCGTTCTGGCGATGGTCTGCGCGTTCGCCTTCATGGTGGCGTTCGCGGTGGTGCTGGCGCGGCTGACCCTGCACCCCTCCCCCGCGTCGGAGGCGCTGACGCACACCAACATGCGTCCCGGCCGCTCACTGAAGGCCTATCTGGACCAGCCCGCGCTGCGGGACGCCGTCAAGCAGATCGGCGGCAACATCCTGCTGGGCGTCCCGTTCGGCGTGCTGGTCCCGGTCGTCGCCCCGCGCACGCGCGGGCTGCTGCGGGTGCTGCTGCTGACGGCCGTCGTGATGCTGCTGGTGGAGTTCGCGCAGGGCGCCCTGGTCACGGGGCGGGCCTTCGACATCGACGACGTCATCCTCAACACCTCGGGGGCGCTGGTCGGTTACCTGCTCCTCGGCCGGCGGATGAGCCGTGCGGTGCACGCGCGCCGGCGCCGTACCTGAGAGAAGCACAGGTGGTCCGTACCAAGGTATTGACCACCTCTTAATTCACTACTTGAATCAAGAGGCGACACCCTTACCCCCCACCTCGGTCGGCGCCCCCGTCCCCGGGCCGCCGTACGGAAGGGAGAGCCGTGGTCCGTCCACGCCTGCTCCGCAGATGTCTCCTCGCCGCCGCCCTGTCCGCCGGGCTGGCCGCTTCCCTGGTGACCGGCCCCGCCCGGGCGGAATCCGGAACCGTCAGGGCCGCCGACGCCTCGGCCGCCGCCGTGACGTTCTCCGACACCTTCGACGGACCGGCCGGTGCGGCCGTCGACTCCTCGAAGTGGCAGATCGAGACCGGCGACAACGTCAACAACCACGAACGGCAGTACTACACCTCCGGCAACCGCAACGCCGCCCTGGACGGCCGGGGCAACCTGGTCATCACGGCCCGCAAGGAGAACCCGGCCAACTACCAGTGCTGGTACGGCACCTGCCAGTACACCTCCGCCCGGCTCAACACCTCCGGGAAGTTCACCGCGCAGTACGGGCACGTGGAGGCGCGGATGAAGGTGCCGCGCGGGCAGGGCATGTGGCCGGCGTTCTGGATGCTCGGCACCCCGGTCGACTGGCCGGACTCCGGCGAGATCGACATCATGGAGAACGTCGGCTTCGAGCCCTCCACCGTGCACGGCACCATCCACGGCCCCGGCTACTCCGGCGCGGGCGGCATCGGCGCCGGCTACACCCTGCCGGGCGGCCAGGCCTTCGCGGACGGCTTCCACACCTTCGCCGTCGACTGGGCGCCCGACTCGATCACCTGGTCGGTGGACGGCAACGTCTACCAGCGGCGCACCCCGGCCGACCTGGGCGGGAAGCAGTGGGTGTTCAACAAGCCGTACTTCCTGATCCTCAACCTGGCGGTCGGCGGCTACTGGCCCGGCGACCCGGACGGCTCCACCGTCTTCCCGCAGTCACTGGTGGTGGACCATGTCTCGGTGACGACGAGCGACTCGTCGACCGGCGGCGCGATCACGGGCCTCGGCGGCAAGTGCGTGGACGTCGCCGCGGCGAACTCGGCCAACGGCACCCCCGTACAGCTCTACGACTGCAACGGCACCGCGGCCCAGCGGTGGACGGTGGGCTCCGACGGCACGATCCGGGCGCTCGGCAAATGCCTGGACGTCAACGGGGGCGGCACGGGGGACGGCACGGTCGTCCAGCTGTGGGACTGCAACGGCAGCGCCGCCCAGCGGTGGGTCGTCACCGCGGCGCGCGACATCGTCAACCCGCAGGCCGACAAGTGCCTCGACGCCACCGGCAACAGCTCGGCCAACGGCACCCGCCTGCAGATCTGGACCTGCACGGGCGGCGCCAACCAGAAGTGGACGGTCGGCTGAGGCACCCGGGCGGGGCTAGTGCGGCGTCCAGGTGAACTTGTCCCCGCCCACCCAGCGGACCACGTCCGGGTCGTCCAGGTCGTGGACCGTGATGCCGAAGGCCGCGGCGGCCAGCAGTACATCGGTGACCGCCTTGGCCTCACCGACCACCTGGCCGTCGATCTCCACGATCCGGAACGGCGGCGTGCCCGGCTGCACCTGGAGCACGAGGATCCGCGGACTGCCGATGTGCGGGCTCTCGATTTCGGTCATGCCTAGAGGGTAGGCCGCAACCCGCGGTAGCGGCCGGGCGGAGGAGCCCGCGGCGGGCCACACGACGGCCCCCGCCGCGGCTTCGTCCCGCCGCGGCTTCGTCCCGCGGCGGCTTCGTCCCGCGGCGCGGTCCCCTCATCAGGGGCGCCGCCAGTCGTCGCCCGTCAGATGGGATCCGCCATCGGGCCCATCCGGAGCAGGCCGCCGTCGACGCTCCAGGGCGCACCGGTGACGTACGAGGCGTCCGGGTGAGCAGGCCGAGGCCGCCCTTGGCCGCGCAGCTCCTCTTCGGCGCTCCTCGGCTCCTCGGCTCTGCGGCTCCTCGGCCGCGCGGCACGGAGCGGTGCGCGGGGCCCCGCGGTACCCGGGTGCGTAAGCACGAACCGCTCGGCCCGTGGTGCGGGTACGGGGGCGCTGGGGAACCCTGGACGTGCCGGAGCAGGCCGCAGGAGGAGGTGGCGATGGAGCCCGTCGAGGCGTTGGAGCGGATCGCGTTCCTTCTGGAGCGGTCCCAGGCGCCGACGTACCGTGTCCGCGCCTTCCGCACCGCGGCCCGGGTGCTCGGTGAGCTGCCCGCCGGCGAGCTGCGCGAGCGGGCCGGGTCGCTGGAGTCGCTGAAGGGCGTCGGCCCCAAGACGGCCCAGGTCGCGCGCGAGGCACTGTCCGGGCAGGTGCCCGGCTACCTGGAGAAGCTGGAGGGCGAGGCGGAGACCCCGCTCGCCCGGGGCGGTGAGCGGCTGCGGGAGCGGCTGCGCGGCGACTGCCACCTGCACTCCGACTGGTCCGACGGCGGCAGCCCGATCGAGGAGATGGGCCGGGCCGCCGCGGCACTCGGGCACGACTGGGCGGCGCTGACCGACCACTCGCCCCGGCTGACGGTGGCGCGCGGCCTGTCCCCCGAGCGGCTGCGCGAGCAGCTGGACGTGGTGGCCGGGCTCAACGAGACCTGGGCGCCCTTCCGGCTGCTGACCGGCATCGAGTGCGACATTCTCGACGACGGTTCGCTGGACCAGGAACCGGAGCTGCTGGAGCGGCTCGACGTCGTCGTGGTGTCCGTGCACTCCAAGCTGCGGATGGACTCCCGCGCCATGACCCGCCGCATGGTCACCGCCGTACGTGATCCGCACGCGGACATCCTGGGCCACTGCACCGGGCGGCTGCTGACCGGGCGGGGGCGGCCGGAGTCGGAGTTCGACGCGGACGAGGTGTTCGCCGCCTGCGCGGAGTCCGGCACCGCCGTGGAGATCAACAGCCGGCCGGAGCGGCTCGATCCGCCGCGCCGGCTGCTGCGCCTGGCGGTGGAGGCGGGAGTGCTGTTCTCCATCGACACCGACGCGCACGCGCCCGGCCAGCTGGACTGGCAGATCCACGGGTGCGCTCGGGCGGAGGAGTCCGGGGTGCCCGCGGAGCGCGTCGTCACCACGTGGTCCCTGGACGAACTGCTGGCCTGGACGCGTGAGGGCCGTACGCCGTCCGGAGTGGCAGGCCGCTGACGTGGTACCCGCCGGGTCACACGCGGACCAGGATCGGACCAGGAAGGGACCAGTGCATGGAACGGGCGGCCGTGTTCGACGTCGACGGAACCCTCGTCGACACCAATCACCTGCATGTGACGACCTGGTGGGAGGCGTTCCGGCAGGCCGGCCACCAGGTGCCGATGCACGCCATCCACCGTGCGGTGGGCCTCGCCTCCACCGACCTCATCGGGCACCTGCTGGGCGAGGACCGGGACACGGACCAGGATGCGCGGCTGAGCGCCGCCCACAAGGCGCTGTACGGGCAGTACTTCGACCGCCTGCCGGCGCTGCCGGACGCCGGGGAACTGCTGCGCCGTCTGGCCGGCGACGGCTGGAAGGTCGTCCTCGCCACCTCGGCGGGCGGCCCGGAGCTGGGCGCGCTGCGGCGGGCGATCGACGCGGACGACGCGATCGCCGCCACCGCGAGCGCCGACGACGTCGACGCGGGCAAGCCGGCGCCCGAGCCGGTGGAGCACGCCCTGGAACTGGCCGGGGTGCCGGCCGAGCGGGCGGTCTTCGTCGGCGACACCGTGTGGGACATGCGCGCGGGCAGCCGGGCCGGGGTGCGCTGCGTGGCGGTGCTGTGCGGCGGTCTGCCCCGCGCCGACCTGGCGGAGGCGGGCGCGGACGCGGTCTACGCCGACCCGGCCGACCTGCTGGCGTCGCTGAAGGAGAGCCCGTTCGCATGAGCCACCGTGCCGTGCCTCACTTCCGGGCGCGTCGGCCGGTCGCGCGGGTACCCGGCGCCGTATGACCGCTGTGATCAGTACTGCCCGGGAGATACTCCGGGGACGGCGGCCCCTGGCCGCGGTGTGGTGGGAGGCGTGCGCCGTAGGGCGGTCCGTGCGGGCCGCATGGCAGGGCCCCGGACGGGAACGCGACCTGGTCGTGCAGTCGCTGAAGGCCGCGGGCGCCGCGCTGATCGCCTGGGCCGTGGCAGGCGTCTGGCTGGACGATCCGATGGCACTGATGGCTCCCTGGGTCGCCCTCGTCCTCGTACAGGCCACCGTCTACAGCTCCGTGCGGCAGGCCGGGCAGCAGTTCACGGCGATCTGCGTCGGAGCGCTGGCGGCGTCGGGGGCGCAGGCCCTCACGGAGGACAACACGGGGGCGCTGGTGCTCTCCCTGCCGGTGCTGATGCTGATCGCGAACTGGTCCCGTTTCGGCGGTCAGGGCATCTACACGGCCACCACCGCGATCTTCGTCCTTGCCTCCGGCACGGCGATCTCGGCTCCCGCGGTCGGGCACCGGGTGGGGCAGGCGGCGCTCGGCGCGGTCATCGGTGTCACGGTCAACGCCTTCGTACTGCCGCCGATCCATCTGCGGGACGTGCGCGAGAACCTCGCCGCGCTGGCCCGGGAGGCAGGTGACGTCCTGCACTCCGTGGCCGACGATCTGCGGAAGACGGAGTGGGACGCGCAGACGGCGGCCGCCTGGCCGAGTGACGCGGCGCGGCTGCAGCGGCGCCTGGAGGCCCTGGAGTCGGCCCGGTCCTGGAGCAGGGAGAGTCTGCGCCTCACCTCCCGCCTGCTGCGCAGGCTGCACCGCGCGCCCACCGCCGTCCCGCCCGAGGACGAGGACCAGCGGTGGAGTCGCGTCACCGGGAACATCACGGCGCTGACCCGGGCGCTGGCGGTGGCGGCCGACGAGCGCCGGACGCCCACCCCGCCCGAGGGGCCGGTGCTGGACCTGTACGCGCGGTTGCTGGAACTGATCGGCGACTCCTGCCATGCCGAGGCCACCCGTCTGCTGGGCGAGACCGTCGATGCCCGGCCGGAGGAAGCGACGGAGACGACGATGGAGGAACTGCACCGGCGGCTGCAGGAGGGGTTGCGGGAGGAGGCCGGGCGGGAGGCCGCTCGGATCGCGGTCCTGGGGACGCTGCTGCTGCAGGCCGAGAACCTGTGGGCCGAGATCGTGCCCGAGCCCCAGAAGCGGTGACGCACATCACCCCAAAACGCTACAGACGGTGGAACACCGGCAGCCCCTCCCCCGTTGAAGAGGGCGTGGGTACGGACGGGACAGTGTCCCCGGGCCTCACCTATTGCCCACAGGGACGATCGTTCGGCTGAAGCCCTGTGGAGCCTTTCGCCGAGAGGCGACCGCCGTCCGTATCCACCTCGTACCGCCCCGATCGTGATTCCCCCGTCGCGATCGGGGCTACTTCTTGCGTGCCTCGGCGACCAGGCGGGTACCCGGTGACCTCCCTACGGGCAGGCGGCGGAGAGGAGCGCAAGGTGAGCAGCGCAACGGGCAGCAGGATCGTGGTCACGGGTGCCACCGGCAACGTGGGCACCAGCGTGGTGCGGCTCCTGTCGGAGGATCCGGAGGTCGGCTCCGTGCTGGGGCTGGCCCGGCGGATTCCCGACTGGTCGCCCCCGAAGACGGAGTGGGCCGCGGTCGACCTGGCCTCGGAGCGGGCCGACCTGACCGGACACCTCGCCGGCGCCGACGCGGTGGTGCATCTGGCCTGGGCGTTCCAGCCGACGCACGACCCGGCGACGACCTGGCGCACGAATGTGCTCGGCTCCATCCGGGTCTTCGAGGCGGTGGCCGCCGCCGGGGTGCCGGCACTGGTGCACGCCTCGTCGGTCGGCGCCTACTCGCCGGGGCCGAAGGACCACGCGGTCGACGAGTCCTGGCCGACGCACGGCTGGCCGGACGCCGCGTACTGCCGGGAGAAGGCCTACCTGGAGCGCGCCCTGGACACCTTCGAGCGCGACCACCCGGGGATCCGGACGGTACGGATGCGGCCGGCCTTCCTCTTCAAGCGGGAGTCGGCGAGCGAGCAGCGCCGGATCTTCGGCGGCAAGTTCCTGCCGGGGCCGCTGGCGCGTCCGGAACTCCTCCCCTTCCTGCCGGACATTCCCGGCCTGAGGGTGCAGGCGTTGCATACGGACGACGCTGCCAACGCGTACCGGCTGGCGGTGCGCTCCGAGGATGCCCGGGGCCCCTACAATCTCGCGGCCGAACCGCCGGTCGACGCCGAGCTGCTGGGCGAGATGTTCGGTGTCCGTCCGGTGCGGCTGCCCCGCACCGCGGCCCGCTCGGCGATCGCCGCCGCGTGGGGGCTGCACCTGCTGCCCGCCTCTCCGCACCTCTTCGACGCGGTGCTGCGGCTGCCGCTCATGGACTGCACGCGGGCGCGCGCGGAGCTGGGCTGGCGTCCGGAGCGCACGTCCACAGAGGTGCTGGAGGAGTTCCTGGAGGGCTTCCAGCAGGGCGCGGGCGCCGCCACGGAGCCGCTGCGGGGACGCAAGGTCGGCTGAGCGCGAGGACGGTGCGGGCCCGGGCCCGCACCGTCGCGTCTCGCGTCGCCGCCGATGGGCCGCAGCACCCGGTCGGACCCGGTCAGCCCGAGGACTCGTCGGGCGCCGGGTGTTCGGGGTGTACGGCGCCCGATTGCGGATCGCCCTGCCGGCCGGTCCCCGCCTCGTCCGTGTCGGGAACGTCGGTGGCGGACCCGGCAGCCGGTTCCGCCGTGTCGTCGCGGGTGTCGCCCGTGTCGCCCGTGTCGCCGGTGTCGTCGGTCCGGGCGTCCTCGTCGCCCTCGGGACGCTGGCCCTGCTCGCGCTGCTCGCGCGTGGGCGCGGCGGCCTCCCACGGGTCGTCGCCGGTGCCGGCCTGCTGGTCGGGCATGTCCCGCGGGACGGGGGCGGCACCGTTCTCGCCCGGTCCTTCGAGGCGGTGGTCGGTCACGGCGCACTCCTTCTCGCTGCGGTCCTGCGGGTCGTCCGAGCGGCATCGGGTACCTCCGCGACGACCGGCGAAACCTCAGTGCGGCGCCCGCTCCTCGAGCGCCGTGCGCCAGGCGGGGGCCGGGTACTCGGGCACCGGGTCGGGGCGCCGGCCGCCACGCGAGAAGAAGGCGGCCAGCGGCAGGATCGCGGCGCCGACGGTGACCGCGTCCGGGCCGAGCCGCCCCAGGTCGACCGTCACCTTCTCGGCGGGATGGCGCAGCGCGTACGACACCGCGTGGCGGCGTACGGCGGGCAGGAAGCGGGTGCCGAGCTGGAGCCCGGCCCAGCCGCCGATGAGAATGCGCTCGGGTTGGAAGAGGTTGATCAGGTCGGACAGACCGGCGCCCAGGTACTCGGCGGTCTCCTCCAGGACGGCGAGCGCGACCGGGTCGGCCGCCTCGCCGTCGGCCGGGTAGGCGGCGGCGAGCATCGTGGTCAGGGCGCTCTCCTCGTCGGTGCCCTCGGGCACCCGGCCGCCCTCCTCCCGCCAGCGGGCCAGCAGGGACTCGGCGCCCGCGTACGCCTCCAGGCAGCCGAGCGCGCCGCAGCGGCAGCGGCGGCCTCGGACCCGGACCGTCAGGTGCCCCCATTCGACCGCCCGGCCGTGCTCGGCCTCGGGGGTGACGAGGCTGGCGCCGACGCCGGAGCCGAAGAGGACCACGACCGCGTTGCGGGCGCCGCGTCCGGCGCCGAACCACATCTCTGCCTGGCCGAGGGTCCTGGCACCGTTGTCGATGAGGTAGGGGACGGTGTCGGGCAGCGGGGAACCGGCGCGGAGCAGGGCCTCCAGCGGGACCGCGTCCCAGCCGATGGTCTGGCCGTGCACGACGGCTCCCCGGTCCGGGGTCTGCTCGACGATGCCGGGGACGCCGATTCCGGCGCCGAGCAGCCGCTCGGGTGCGAGGCCGGCCGCGGCCAGCACCTCGGCGATCCCGTCGCGGATGTGGCCCACGATCACCTCGACGTCGTACCGCTGCTGGGTCAGCGGGCGTTCGGCGCGGGCCAGTTCGGTGAGTGTCAGGTCGAACAGCTCGACGCGGACCCGGGTCTCGCCGACGTCCACGCCGATCATGTGGCCGCTGCCGGGGGCCACGCGCAGCAGGGTGCGGGGCCTGCCGCCGTCGGAGTCGACGCTGCCGGCCTCCTCCACCAGGCCGTCGGCGAGCAGGTCGGCGACGACGTTGCTGACGGAGCCGGAGCTGAGCCCGGTCGCGGGGCCCAGTTCGAAGCGGCTGAGCGGTCCGTCGAAGTAGAGCCGTTGCAGCACGGCCGTACGGTTGGCCCTTCTGAGGTCGCGCACCGTGCGCCCGTTCCGCCCCGTCATGTGGCTCCTCCCGTACCTTGCCCGGTCTGCAACATACCCCTCCGGGACTACGGCACGCGATTTCCCTCTCTCCTTAATTCACGCTATGAACTCGCGCTCGCGAAATTCACTGGCGTCACCCCTCCACGGCTATCTACGCTAGGCGAAAACCTAGACCTCCTAGGTTTCGCAACCGGCCGTCGATACGCGATCGGAGTTCCTCCATGAGAGCACTCACCGAACAGGACATCCGCAACTCCTTCATCAACTGCTCGAAGGGCGAGGCCAAGCGCCTGGCCATCCCTCGCGATCTCGGCGAGCACCCCTGGGACGATCTCGACTTCCTGGGCTGGCGGGACCCCGGGGCTCCGGACCGCGGCTATCTGGTCACCGACCACGGCGAGCGCCTCACCGGCGTCGCCCTGCGGTTCCAGCAGGCTCGGCGCGGCTTCTTCCAGCGCAGCATGTGCGGGCTGTGCCTGACCACCCACCCACGGGGCGGGGTGTCGCTGATGACCGCGCGCAAGGCGGGTCCGGCCGGCCGCGAGGGCAATTCGGTCGGCCTGTACATGTGCACCGACCTCGCCTGTTCCCTGTATCTGCGGGGCAGGAAGGCGCCGGAGAGCGGCACCCGCTTCGAGGAGAGTCTCACCCTGGAGGAGCAGGTCGCCCGGACCCTGGGCAACCTGTCGGCCTTCCTCGCCAAGGTGTCCGCCTGACGTTCACGGATGCCCGCCGACGTACGGCGCGTGAGAACCGCTTCCGCCCCCTTTGTCCGGTTACCGTCCTGTCCGGATACGTTCGAGGCGCCTGGGGAAGGGAACAGCCCGAGGATGCGGGATGTACGTAAGAGTGCGGCGGCGGCTCTGCGGCGGGTGAAGTGGCTCAGGGACCCCATGGTCGTGCAGGCGCTGCGATCGGCCGCCGCGGCCTCGATCGCCTATGTCATCGCGGTGCGGCTGACCCCCGACAAGTCGGCGGCACCGCTCACCGCGCCCCTGACCGCGCTGCTGGTCGTCCAGGTCACCCTGTACGCCACGCTCAAGATGAGCTTCCGCCGTGTGAACGCCGTGGTGGCCGGTGTCCTGGTCGCCATCGCCTTCAGCCAGCTGGTCGGGCTGAGCTGGTGGAGTCTGGCCCTGCTGATCGTGGCGGCGCTGGGCGTGGGGCACCTGGTGCGGGCGCACGAGTTCACCGCCGAGGTGGCGATCAGCGCGATGCTGGTGCTCGGCGTGACCTCGCACGGGAGCCTGGCGTGGGCGCGGGTGGTGGAGACACTGATCGGGGCGATCGTCGGGCTGTCCTTCAACCTGATCCTCGCCCCTCCGGTGTGGGTGGAGCAGGCCGGCGAGTCCATCGAGGGGCTGGCCCGGCGGGTGCGGCAGTTGATGCTGCGTATGGGTGAGGAGGCCGCCGACAGCACTCCGTTCCACGCGGCGGCGGCCCGGCTGCACGAGGCCCGCCGGCTCGACCACGACATCGGCGAGGTGGACGAGGACCTCCGCCAGGCCGAGGACAGCCTGCGGTTCAATCCCCGTGTGCGCGAGGGTCTGCTCCACCGGGTGGTGCTGCGTACCGGTCTGGACACCCTGGAGATCTGCACGGTGGTGATGCGGGTTCTCGCGCGCACCTTCACCGACCTCGCGAAGGAACGTGAACCGGATCCCCTGTTCCCGCCGGAGACGGGCGCCACCATCCAGCAACTGCTGTCCGAGATCGCCGACGCGGTGGTCAGCTTCGCGGTGCTGGTGACCACCAGCGCGAGCGAGGACGCCGAGTCCGCGGAGGAGCGCCTGACCGCCGAGCTGCGGCAGGCCGCGGTCACCCGGGACAAGCTGTCCCAGCTGCTCCTGACGGAGGTGCAGCGCAGTCCCCTGCATTGGCAGTTGCAGGGTGCGGTACTGACCGAGGTCAATCGCATCATCGACGAGATGGACACCGAGCACCGCTCTCGTCGGCTCCTGGAGGAGCTGGACCACCACACGCGCGAGCTGCGCGAACGCATGCCGCGGCTGACCCGTCTGCGGGACCGGGCGCGGGCGCGGCTCCGGAAGCGGAACCGCAGCGCTGCCGCGCGTCGTTCTCCTTGAGGAAGAGGACGAGGAACAGTTGGGACTCGGAAGAGGGGGCGTACGGATGACCGACACCAGCGTGCGGATCGACGGGAACAGGCTACTGCTGCCGGGCGGTGCGGCGGTCCGCTTCGTCCGCACCCTGCGACTGCCCGAGACGGGCACCCACCCGCTGCCGCCGGGGCTCGGCGAGTTCCCGGTCCGCCGGGTCGCCGACTACGCCGACACCGTGCCCGAGGCGTGGCGGGCGCGCGGAGGCGTGATGCTGCCGGTGTACCTGCGCGAGGCCATGTGGCTGAGTTTCGCCGGCACGACGGAGCCCGCCGCGCTCCAGGTCGGGGTGGGCAAGGTGTGCGCGGTCTCGGGCAAGCCCTGGAGCGACCGGCTCGCCCGCGACCCGCAGAACTACGTGGTGCTCCCCCGTCAGCCCTGGCTGGACGGCATCAACTCCGGGACGGGCACGGTCCGCCAGTTCGTGGCGGTGCCGCTCGGCATGGGGGCGACCGTCGAGGGCCAGGTCACCGGCGATGAGGTCTGGGGCGGTGTCCAGTTGCAGGCCTTCCCACTGGGTGACGCCGAGCTGGCCCGCTGGCGTGAGGAGGAGCGGCGCCGGACCGAACTGGCACGCGGGGCGGCCCGGTCGGGCGGAGCCTACGGGGCCGCGATGCCGATGTCCGCCGCGGCCGCTCCGGGCGCGGCCCCGGCCCACGCGGGCGCGGCCCGGTCCGCGCCGGCCATGGGGCTCGGTGTCGGTGGGTCCATGCGGCAGGAGGTGTACCGCGACGAACGTCCGCTGACGGACTGGGCGGAGCGGCCCGCGGGCCGGGTCTTCGTCCATCTGGTGACGCCGCCGGAGTGGCGGCGCGTCACCGGCGAGGTGCCGCCGCCGTCCCCCGTGGACCGGGCCGCGTACACGCGGGCCGGCCTGCCCTGGTACGACTACTACGACCAGGACGCCCACGACCTCGCGCCGACCGATCCGCTCCAGGACGTCAAGCCGGTCGGGGACTGGATCGGAGACGACCACGAGCCGTGGCAGTCGCCCGCACAGCAGCAGGTCCTACCGCTCAAGGACACACCGGGCGCGCCGGTGGAGGACGGGGACTGGTAGTCACGGGGCCGCCAGCGAGGCCGTTCCCCTCACCCGTCGCCGTCGGTGCGCTGCCGCTGCAGGGCCCGGGGGCAGGAGGCGGCGCTCGCCTGCGCCAGCAGCACGTGCATCCGCTCGGTGAGCTGCGCGATGTCGTCGGCGGGCGCGTGGAAGGGCAGGCGTACGTCGCCGTGGGAGCGGGCGCGCTCGATGCGCAGCGTCAGTCCGTGCCGGTCGACGGCGAGCGGCCGCACCCGGACCGCGCCGTGCAGGCTGTCGGCGTCGACGAGCCGGGTCAGCCGCTCCACGGCGTCACCGTGGCAGTCGGCGAGATGGGTCAGCAGCCGGGCCTCCGCCAGGGCCAGCGGGTCGGGCCCGGCGGCGGTGAACTCGTCGAGGCCGACGACCACGGCGCCGGACGGCTGCCGCAGCACCACGCGGGTGGGCGTGAACGCCAAGTGGCCGTCCTCCAGGGCGAACCAGCCCGCGAGCCAGAGCCGGGCCCTGATCCGGCCCCGCACCGGGACGGGCGCCACGTCGGCGAACTCCAGCACGGCGGACGGCTCGCCGCGGGGCGCGCAGATCGCCGCCGCGAGCAGGGCGCTGTCCTCGGGCACGTGCAGCAGCACCCGGCCGTCGTGGGCCACGGAGTGCGCGCCGACGAACTCCTCGCGGCCGCCCTCCGCGGTCACCGCGCAGGACCAGGCGGCGGCGAGTACGGAACGGGCCTGCTCCGCCGCGGCGGGCGCGGCCGTCCAGGTGTGGCTATCACCCATCCCCGACCTCCTTCGTCAGTTCATTGAGTCATTGAGCAAAGATCATTGGTTCATTAGGTAAGGCTCACCTAACTTATAGGAGATCGGAGTGCGCGCCAACCAGGACGCGTGTTCTTTGCGGAACTTTTCAGTGCACGAGAGGGCGCATTTCAGCGACTTGAGCGCGCGTTTCGAAGTGCAACGGGGGCGCTCACGGCGCGATGGCACCCAGCAGAGCCCGTGCGCACAGGTCGCGCACCTGCTCCCGGGCCGGCTCCGGGTCCCGCAGCCACTCCAGGCAGACCGCGGTGGTGAACGCCAGCCAGCCGCGCACCGCCAGCCGTACGTCGGTCCGCGCCTCGAAGGCCGGACCGAACTCGGGGTCCGCGGACAGGGCTTCGAGGATCTGCCGCTCCTGTGCCGCGAGGGCCTGCCGATAGACCCGGCGCACCGCCTGGTCCCCGGTCGCGTCGGCACGGTGGAAGGCGCGGTAGCCGTGCGCGTGGGCCCGGACGTACTCCAGGTACGCGTCGAGTCCGGCGGTGAGCTGCTCCCGGACCGGAACGCCGGGCACGGCCGCCGTCATCCGCAGCATGCGCCGGCTCTCGCGCTCGACGACCGCCGCGAAGAAGTCCCGTTTGGTCGGGAAGTAGTGGTACAGCAGTCCCCGGGAGACGCCGGCGATCTCGGCGACCTGCTCGATCCACACGTCGTCGTAGGGGCTGTCCGAGAACAGCCGCGCACCCACCGACAGCAACTGCTCCCGTCGCTCGCCGGTGCTGAGCCGGCGGCGCGTGCGCTCGCCCTGGTTCGCGGCCATGTCCGCACCTTACTTGACGTCGGTTCAACAACGGGACGAGACTGAGCCGCGTTATTGAATCCATGTACAACAGGCTTGCCTCGGCACGTGCAACACGCCGCTGCGTCAAGGGAGATCGCGTCATGGCGGAGACGACGAACGGAACGGCACCGGACGGACTGCCGAAGGGGTTCCGCAGCGCCGAGCTGGGCTGGCCCGAACTGCATCGCCTCCCGCATCCGCCGTACCGGCTCCCCCTGCTGGGAGATGTGGTGGGTGCCGGCAGGCGCACTCCGATGCAGGACTCGCTGCGCTACGCCCGGCAACTGGGGCCGATATTCCGGCGGCGGGCCTTCGGCAAGGAGTTCGTGTTCGTGTGGGGCGCCTCGCTCACCGCCGACCTCGCCGACGAGGAGCGGTTCGCCAAGCATGTGGGACTCGGCGTGGCCAACCTGCGGCCGGTCGCCGGGGACGGACTGTTCACGGCGTACAACCACGAGTCCAACTGGCAGCTCGCGCACGACGTCCTCGCGCCCGGGTTCAGCCGCGAGGCCATGGCGGGCTACCACGTGATGATGCTGGACGTGGCGGGACGGCTCACGGACCACTGGGACCGGGCTCAGGCGGCGGGGCGGGCGGTGGACGTGCCCGGCGACATGACCAAGCTGACGCTGGAGACGATCGCGCGCACCGGATTCGGGCACGACTTCGGGTCCTTCGAGCGTGCCCGGCTCCATCCCTTCGTGACCGCGATGGTGGGCACACTCACCTACGCACAGCGCCTCAACACCGTGCCCGCCCCGCTGGCCCCGTGGCTGCTGCGCGGCGCGAGCCGCCGCAACGCCGCCGACATCGCCTACCTCAACCGCACGGTCGACGACCTGGTCCGCGCCCGCAGGGCCGCCGGCGGCGACGGCGACGGCGACCTGCTCGACCGGATGCTGGAGACGGCCCATCCCGAAACCGGTGAGCGGCTGTCGCCGGAGAACGTCCGCCGCCAGGTCATCACCTTCCTGGTGGCCGGGCACGAAACCACCTCGGGCGCGCTCTCCTTCGCCCTGCACTACCTCGCCCAGCACCCCGACGTCGCGGCCCGGGCCCGTGCCGAGGTGGACCGGGTATGGGGCGACACGGAGGCGCCCGGCTACGAGCAGGTGGCCAAACTGCGCTACCTGCGCCGGGTGCTGGACGAGTCGCTGCGGCTGTGGCCGACCGCGCCCGCCTTCGCGCGGGAGGCCCGCCGGGACACGGTGCTGGACGGGACGTATCCGATGCGGCGCGGTGCCTGGGCGCTGGTGCTCGCGGGGATGCTGCACCGCGACCCGGAGGTCTGGGGACCGGACGCCGAGCGGTTCGATCCGGACCGCTTCGACGCCAAGGCCGTACGGGCGCGTGCCCCGCACACCTTCAAGCCGTTCGGAACCGGGGCGCGGGCGTGCATCGGGCGGCAGTTCGCGCTGCACGAGGCGACGCTGGTCCTGGGGCTGCTGCTGCGCCGCTACGAGCTGCGGCCCGACCCGGACTACCGGCTCCGGGTGACCGAGCGGCTGACGCTGATGCCGGAAGGGCTGCGGCTGCGGCTGGACCGGCGGACCGCGGCCGGCCGGCCCGGCGCGACGCCGGACCCCGCGTCCGACGCCGAGGACGCCGCCTCAGAGCCCCGCTGTCCAGTGCACGGGATGGGTGACTGACCCCGGCAGTCTGGTGCCGGAGCTGCCCCGGGCCGCGGTGAGCTGCGGCTGGGTGAGGAAGAAGGCGCCCGTCAGGTCCGCGTCCGTGAGGTCGGCGTCGCGCAGGTCGGCCCCGATCAGGTCCGCGCCCCGCAGATCCGCGCCGGTGAGGTCGGCGGCGATGAGGTAGGCCCCGCGCAGATCGGCCCCGCTGAGATCGGCGCCCTTGAGGCGGGCGCCCATGAGGTCGGCGTTGCGGCGGTTCTTCTTCTTGCCGCGGGTACCGGCCCGCACGAGTTCGCTGGTGCGCAGCAGCAGCGCGTTGACCCGCTGCCGGTGCTCGGCGACGTCGAGGGCGGCCAGCTCGTCGGGAGTCCCGCCGGTGAGGCGCTCGGTGTCGGTCAGGGCGCGGCGCAGGTCGGCGTGGACCGGGCGGGCCGCGGGCAGGGTCAGGGCCTCGGTCAGGTACCAGAGCAGTTCGTGCAGCTGGCGGACGACCGGGAACACGTCGAAGACGCGGCGGGTCCGCTCCGGCGGGCCGGTGCGCCAGTCCTGACCCCCGAAGGTGATCTGCGAGACCTTCTGTCCGGCGCCGAAGCAGTCGTAGACCGTGCAGCCGGTGAAGCCGCTCTGCCGCAGCCGCGCGTGGATACCGCAGCGGTGGTCGCCCTGAAGGTTCGGGCAGGGCTTTCCGGCATCCTTGTCGATGGCGAAGTCCGCCGAGCGGGAGAAGGGCAGGGCCACGCAGCACAGGCCGAAGCAGCGCTCGCAGTCGCCGCGCAGTTCCGCCTGGTCAGTCGTGTTTTCTCGCATGCCGTCGAGGATACGGGCCGCCGTCGCGCCACCGCGCCGACGGCCCCGGTCCCGGTGGGCGGCGCCGGTCAGGCCTCCAGGGCGGACAGGTCCAGTCGGGCCAGCCGCTCGGGGTCGGACAGGATGTAGAGGCCGGTGATGAGCCCGTCGACGACGGTGACATAGGTGACCGACCGCGGACGCCCCTGCGACACGGCGACGGTGCCGACCGCGCCGTTGACCAGGACGAGACGTGCGAGACCGGCGAGATGGCGGAAGTGGAACGCCCCGGTGGCGACCGTCCGCGCCCCCCGCACCACCTTCGACGCCGCCACTCCCGAGGCGAGCGCGCCGGCGTCGGCCCGCAGCACCACGTCCGGGTGGAGGACGGACACCAGGGCCTCGAAGTCGCCGGCGCGGCTGGCGGCCAGGAACGCCTCGACGGCCCGGCGCTGCCGGCCGAGATCCGGGTCGGCAGCGGGCGTGGCCTCCCTGGCCCGGCGCCGCGCCCTGCTGGCCAACTGCCGGGTGGCGGCCGGACTGCGCTCCACGATCGTCGCGATGTCGTCGAAGGGCACGGAGAACATGTCGTGCAGCACGAACGCCAGCCGCTCGGCGGGCTCCAGGGTCTCCAGTACGACCAGCAGGGCCAGGCCCACCGAGTCGGTGTGCAGGGCCTCCTGCTCCGGATCGCCCTGCGGCAGCGCCCTCAGCACGGGATCCGGGACGAAGGTGTCGAAGCCTTCGGTCATCGGTTCCTCGCGGCGCGCGGTGCGTGAGCGCAGCAGGTCCAGGCAGACCCGGCCGGTCACCGTGGTCAGCCAGGCGCCGAGGTTGTCGATGCCGTCCGCGCCGGTGCGGTCGAGGCGCAGCCACGTCTCCTGCACCGCGTCCTCCGCCTCGGTCAGTGAACCGAGCATGCGGTAGGCCACGGCCTTCAGCTGCCCCCGGTGCTCCTCGAACCGCTCCGCCAGACGCTGCTGCCCCCGCACGGTCCGCTGCTCCCGCGCGCTCTGTTCCCCCTGCACGTGGTGCTCCCCCCGCTCCCCCGCCATGCCGCTACCGTCCGAAGACTTCGAAGGTCACCGCCGGCTTCCCGCCGAACCGCTCACCCGCCGCCTCGGCGAACCCGACGAGGAACCCGCGCACGTACGTCTCCGGGTCCTCGTCGGTCAGCGCCTCGATGTACGTGCGGTGTTCGAGCAGGGAACGCACCGCGCGCTCCAGCCCGGGCGTGGCGTCCACGGCGTGCGTGGGCGAGGAGGAACCCGCGACGGCGACCCAGCGCACGCCGTTCCAGGGTTCGAGGCCCTGCTCCGTCAGCTCCGGGAAGATCCACCGGTTGCCGGCGTCGCCCGCCGCGTCGAGCGTGGCACGGCCGACGGCGACGTGGTCCGGGGTGTTCCAGGCGACGCCGCCCCAGGTGTCCCGGTGGTTCATGGTGATGACCAACTCCGGGCGGTACCGGCGGATCGCGGCGGCGATGTCGCGGCGCAGGGCGGTGCCGTACTCGACGACACCGTCCCGGTGGTCGAGGAACTCCACCTCGCTCACCCCGACGACGGCCGCGCTCGCCCGCTGCTCCCGCTCCCGCAAGGGGCCGCACTCGGCGGGCGCCATGGTGTCGATGCCCGCCTCGCCGCGGGTCGCGAGGACGTAGGCGACCTCGCGGCCCTCGTCGGTCCAGGCCGCGATCGCCGCCGAGCAGCCGTACTCCAGGTCGTCCGGGTGGGCGACGACGGCCAGGGCGCGCCGCCAGTCGCCGGGCATGGGCTCCAGTTGCGTGATCGTCGGCTCCGTCATGCCCGCACACTAACCCGTGCCGCCGACATCCCACCCGGAATTCGAACGCGTCGCCGTTCAGGCCTCGTCGCGGGCGAGCGCGAGCAGCCGGTCCAGGACGCGGGGGCCGCCGGCCCGTACGCCGTCGTGCTCGAATTCGTCGGTGACCCAGGTGCGCAGGCCGCGGATCGCACGTGCGGTGGTCAGCGCGTGGCCGGTGTCGACGTACATGTCGTCGTGGTAGACCGCAGCGGCGGTGGGCACCTCGTTGGCGGCGAGGCGGGCCGGGTCGTACAGGGGCGTCCAGTCGGTGCGGGCGGCGAGGAGTTCGGCGGTCTCGCGCAGCGGGCGCAGAGCCGGGTCGCAGTCGAACAACCAGGGGTGGACCGACTCGCCGGTGAACAGCAGCGGTTCGTCGCCTGCGAGAGCCTTGGCGGCGTCGAAGCGCGGGAACTCGGCGCGGACCCGCTCGGCCGACCAGTCGGTAGGGCGCGCGTCCTGGCCGTAGATGGCCTCGTGGACCAGGGCGTAGAGCGGGTGGCCGGCGTACGACAGCAGGCCCTGCACCTGCTCCTGGAAGGCGTCGGACAGCTCGTGTCCGCGCGGAGTGCGGACGAAGGCGTCCTCCAGGAGGAAGTGCAGGCGGTGGCTGCCCTCGCCGCCGCCGAGGAGGATGCCGAGGGACTGGAAGGCCTCCACGGTGAACCGGTAGCCGTTCGGCAGGACCACGTCGTGGGTGAGCAGGTGGTCGGCGATGCGGCGGGCGCGCTCGATGTCCTGCGGGTAGCGGGCGTAGTGCGCGACGACCTTGCGCTCGATGCGGGGGTAGGCGGCCCGGTAGACGTCGTCGGCGTGGGCGTCCAGGGAGGGCAGGCCGCCGGTGACCAGGGCGGTGCTCAGCCCCTCGGGGGCCAGCGACAGGTAGGCGACGGTGCAGAAACCGCCGAAGCTCTGGCCGAGGACGGTCCAGGGGGCGCCGCCGGTGACCTGGGGGCGGATGGCCTCGCAGTCGCGGACGATGGCGTCGGCGCGGAAGTGGGTGAGGTAGTCGGCCTGCTCGGCGGGGCCGCCGCGCAGCGGGAGCGTCTGGCGGTTGGCGGGCGTGGAGGCACCGGTGCCGCGCTGGTCCAGGAGCAGCACCCGGTAGTCCTTCAGGGCGCGACCGAGCCAGGCGGGACGGCCGATGAAACGGTTCGCCCCGAAGCCGGGACCGCCCTGGAGATAGACCAGCCACGGCAGGTTCTGGCCCGTCCGGTCGCTCGCGACGGCCTCGCGCGCGTACAGCTCGATCGTCTCCCCGGAGGGGTTCGCGTGGTCGAGGGGCACGGTGAAACGGCGGTCGGTGAGGACGACGCCGGGCTGACGGTAGCTGACGCTCAACGGGGCTCCCGGAACGGATGGACGGACCATACGGACGGATCTTTCGACCGTGTCCCAGTTCAGCACATGGTTCTGCGGCCTGAGACCCCCGGGAGGCGATATTCGTGCTGAACGACGGGTCAGCGGGCGGCGAGGCTGGACCGCCGCACGACCAGTTCGGGCTGGAGCACGACCCGCCGGTGCGTGTGGGCCCGGTCCGCGCCCTGCGACTCCGTCTCCTCCAGGAGCAGCTCGGCGGCCATGGCGCCCATGGTGACGGCCGGCTGGCGCACGGAGGTGAGCGGGACGGCCGCGGCGGCGGCGAACTCGATGTCGTCGTAGCCGACGATCGCGAGGTCGTCGGGGACGCCGACCCCGGCGGCGTACACGGCCTGGAGGACTCCGAGGGCCAGCAGGTCGTTGGCGCAGAAGACGGCGGTCGGCCGGTCGGAGAGGCCGAGGAGGCGGGCGCCTGCGTCCCGGCCCGCGGCGACGTCGAGCCGCTCGGTGGGCAGTTCGCGCAGCGCGTCGGGACCGAGTCCGGCCTCGGCGAGCACGCGCAGGGCGCCGGTGCGGCGGTCGCGCACCTGGTTGAGGCCGGGCGGGCCGCTGACGTAGGCGATGGAGCGGTGTCCGGCGTCCACGAGGTGACGTACCGCCAGGGCGCCGCCCGCGACGTCGTCGACGGAGACGGAGCACTCGGTGGTGCCCTCGGCGACACGGTCGACCAGCACGAAGGGGATGTTGTGCCGCCGGAAGCCCTCGATGTTGCGGCCGGTGGCGTCGGCCGGGGTCAGCAGTACACCGCGGACCCGCTGCTCGGCGAAGAGCGAGAGGTACTCGGCCTCCTCCCCCGGGTTCTGAGCGCTGTTGCAGACCATCACGCCGAGCCCGGCGTCGCGCGCGGCCCGCTCGGCGCCGCGCGCGACGTCGACGAAGAAGGGATTGCCCATGTCCAGCACGAGCAGCCCCATGATGCGGCTGCGGCCCGCGCGCAGCTGGCGCGCGGACTCGCTGCGGACGTAGCCGAGCCGGTCGATCTCGGCGAGTACGCGCGCGCGGGTCTCGGCCGCGACGGTGTCGGGGCGGTTGATGACGTTGGAGACCGTGCCCACGGATACTCCGGCGGCGCGGGCGACGTCCTTGATACCCACCGAATGGGCCATCGGGCAGGGACCTCCAGGGTCGGGCTGGGCAACGCACCGGGACGTGGCGGCCGGAAGACCTTCACACATTACCCGCGCCGCCCCGCGAAGGTCCCCGTCAGGCGGGCGGCCGGAAGCGGTCGACGTAGTGGGTCGCGCCGACGGGGGGCCTCCCCCGGCTCCGGTATGCCGACTACCCTGCGTTTCATCCGATGATCACGATGTTCGAGCCGGCCGATCACAAGGAGCCGCGATGCGTGTCGCCCTGTTCCTGACCTGCGTCAACGACACGTTGTATCCGGACACCGGCCGTGCCGTGGTGAAGCTGCTGACCAGACTGGGCGTCGAGGTCGACTTCCCGATGGCCCAGACCTGCTGCGGGCAGGCGCACTACAACACCGGGTACCGGCACGAGGCGGAGCCGCCGGCCCGGCACTTCTCGGACGTCTTCGAGGACTACGAGGCGATCGTGACGCCGTCGGGTTCGTGCGCGGCGATGGTGCGGGAGCTGTATCCGCGGATGGGTGAGCGGGCGCGGGCGGAGGGGCGCGGGGACACGCTCGCGGCAGCTCTGGCGCCGGTGGTGCCGAAGACGTACGAGCTGACGGAGTTCCTGGTGGACGTGCTGGGGGTCACGGACGTGGGGGCGTACTACCCGCACACGGTGACGTACCACCCGACCTGCCACGGGCTGCGGAGCCTGGGCCTCGGCGACCGGCCCCGGCGGCTGCTGGAGGCGGTGAAGGGGCTGGAGCTGGTCGAGCTGCCCGGCGCCGAGGAGTGCTGCGGCTTCGGCGGCACCTTCGCCGTGAAGAACGCGGACGTGTCGGCCGCGATGGGCGCGGACAAGGTGCGCAACGCCGAGTCGACGGGCGCCGAGGTGCTGTGCGCGGCCGACAACTCGTGCCTGATGCACATCGGCGGGACCATGACGCGGCTGCGGACGGGCATGCGGCCGGTGCACATCGCGGAGATCCTGGCGGGCACGGAGGAGGCGGCGACCGTATGAGCGGGACCTATCTGGGGATGCCGGCCTTTCCCGAAGCCGCACGTGCGGCCGTGCACGATCCGACGCTGCGGAGGAATCTGCGGCACGCGACGCACACCATCCGGGACAAGCGGGCGGCGGCGGTCGCAGAGCTGGACGACTGGGCGGCGCTGCGCGAGGCCGGGAAGCGGATCAAGGACCACACGCTGCGCCATCTCGACCGATACCTGGTGCGGGTGGAGGAGGCGGTCACGGCGGCCGGCGGGACCGTGCACTGGGCCGCCGACGCCGAGGAGGCCAACCGGATCGTCGCGGACCT
>NZ_JBHYOB010000024.1:0-108548 GCF_042744565.1 Streptomyces sp. NPDC058812 | reverse complement strand
CACGATCCATGGCCGCGACTGTCGTTTCCCCACGAACAGCCCAACGACCACCCAAGCTGAAAGTCACATGATCAACAACTTCTGTTAGGACCTCTAAGGGTGCAGCTCCAGGCTGATGTGCGGGGACAGCGCACGGAGGAAGTCCGCCGCGTCGAAGACCTCGCCCGCGGAGACGACCCCGACCGCGGCGGCCCGCCCGTCGAGGACACGGCCGAGCGCTTCCACCACCAGCGGCGCGGTCACGGCGTAGATGTCCTGTCCCCGGGCCACGGCGCGCCGTTCGGTGTCACCCGAGCGCACCAGGACGTCGACGAGGAAGGTCTGGGCGGATCTCCCGCGCTCGTCCACCGCGGCCGGCGTCGGCGTGTCCGGGGCGGCGATGTCGCGGGCCGCCTCGACCGTCATGTAGGTGCGCACTTCGGGAATGGTCAGATGGCTCGGTATGGTCACGACGTCGGCCATCGTGAACTCCGCGATCACGGGACGCGGTCCCACGGGGTCGGGGAAGGGCCAGTCCTGGGTCCGGGTGGCGTCGTTCGTGTACTCCAACCGCCCGCCGGTGTAGCGCACCCGCCGGCCGTCGCGCCGCTGCCGTGAGACGGCGCCTGCCGTGCGGGTGCCGGCGGTGGGATGCCAGTTGCTCAGTCCGTAGGCGATGTGCGCCTCGTCGGCCACCGTCCAGTCACCCATCGCGGCGGAGGCGAGCAGGTCGCCGAGTCCGCCGAAGAAGGCCATCGCCGGGACGATCACCGCCCCCGCGTCCCGGGCCCGGTCGGCGAAGTGGGCGAAGGTGTCGGCGTTGGCCTCGATCTCGGCCGCCACGTCGAGGTACGGGAGCCCCGCCCGCAGGGCCGCCTCGATCACCGGTGCGGCCGTCACGGCGAAGGGGCCGGCACAGTTGATCACGGCCGCCGCTCCGGCCAGCGCACGGTCGAGCGAGGCCGGGTCGTCGACCGACGCCGGGCGGGCTTCCAGCCCCGTCTCGTATGCCAGCTCCTTCAGCTTCCCGACGTCGCGACCGGAGAGGACCGGGCGGAAGCCACGCTCCCTCAGCTCGTCCACCACGAACCGCCCGGTGTGCCCGTACGCGCCGAACACCGCCACTGTCTGGCCCGACTCCATGAGTTCTCTCCTGTACTCGAACGACCCTCTGCGCTCTGACACGAACATCCTCACGAGAATCGGCGCCCGCCACTACCGTCCGGAACGCCATGGCCCATACAATTCCGGACATGACCACTGTCGCGCTGGCCGCCACCGACGGCATGCTGCACTTCGAGCTGTCCTTGGCGTGCGAGGTCTTCGGGACCGGCCCGGCGGGCATGGTCGATCCCTGGTACCGCCTCTCGGTCTGCGGCCCGAGCGCCGTGCGGGTCGGCCGCTTCCGGCTGGAGCCCGACCACGGACTCGACCGCCTCCCGCACGCCGACACCGTGATCGTGCCCGGGTGGGCCGACATCGACCAGGATCCGCCGGCCGAACTGATCGACGCGGTGCGCGAGGCCCACGAGGCCGGCGCGCGTGTGGCCTCCCTGTGCACGGGCGCCTTCGTGCTGGCCGCCGCCGGCCTGCTGGACGGCAAGCGCGCGACCACGCACTGGGCCCACACAGCGGAGCTGGCCCGACGCCACCCACGGGTGACGGTGGACGCGGACGTCCTCTACGTGGACAACGGCAGCGTGCTCACCTCCGCCGGCAAGGCGGCGGCCATGGACCTGTGCCTCCATCTCGTCCGCCTCGACCACGGCTCGTCGGTCGCCAACAGGCTCGCCCGCCGCCTGGTCGTGCCGCCCCACCGGGACGGCGGGCAGGCGCAGTTCGTGACCACTCCGGTCCCCGCCCCGGACAACCACCCGCTCGCCGAGCTCTTCCCCTGGGTCCTGCAGCGGCTCGACCACCCGCTCACCGTCGAGGACCTGGCCCGCCAGGCACGCATGAGCTCGCGCCACCTGGGCCGCCACTTCAGGTCGGCGACCGGCACCACCCCGCTGCAGTGGCTGCTCACCCAGCGCATCCGCCACGCGCAGGAACTGCTGGAGACCAGCGACGACACCATCGACGCAATCGCGACGGCAACCGGCATGGGCACCGCCACGACGCTGCGCCGGCACTTCCACCGGACGGTCGGTGTGCCGCCGGACGCCTACCGCCGCACCTTCCGCTCGCAGACCCGGCTCGCCCGGACGGCGCCGGAACCCACCATCGCCGTTCGCCGCCCCTAGGGCCTTCCCGTCCAATCCGGCGCGCCCCGTCCAATCCCGTGACCGCTTCGCCCGACGGCGAACCACCCCGTCGAGCCGACCGACGTTCGCCAGGCGTGCGAACCACCCAACTCCCCACGGGGTTCGGCGTGATGTGGCAGTATCCGCTGGCATGACGCCCTCAGCCGTGTGGTCGTTCCTGTCCGGTCGTCGCCTGTTCGTCGCGCTGGTGGCGCTGGTCGTGTCGGTCGCCTTCGGCACGAGTGATGCCGGCTCGATGACCGGGGGTCCGGACGTGTCGAGGGCCGCCGCGACGCCCGATCGCGCTCGCTACGACGTGACGCTGCGCTCCGACGCCGACGGCAGCCACTGGACCGGACGGCAGCGTGTGTCGTTCCGGAACGCGTCCGACCGTCCGCTGCGCGAGGTGTACCTCCGTCTGTGGGGCAACGGCGAGGACCAGTGCGGTACACCCGATGCGCGCTCCCCCGTCACGGTCTCGCACGTGGACGGTGGCACACCGGGTGGTCTCGCCGTGCACTGCACGGCCCTGCGCATCGCTCTGCCGGAGCCGCTCGCCCGCGGTCAGCGGACGTCCGTCGCCTTCGACGTCTCCATCACCGTTCCCGACCGCAACGCCCGCTTCGGCCGCGAGGGCGCCTACCGCTTCCTGGGCAACGCGCTGCCGGTGCTCGCCGTGCGTGACGCGAAGGGCTGGCACCTCGACCCGTACGTGGCGCTGGGTGAGAGCTTCTACGCCCTGACGGGCGACTTCCGGGTCCGTCTCGACCATCCGTCGGAACTGAAGGTTCCCGCGACCGGTCACACCCGCGCCCTTCCGGGCGGTCCCGGCCGTACGGTCACGCTCAGCGTCGCGAAGCGGGTGCGGGACTTCGCCTGGGCCGCGGGTCCGTTCCGTACGGCGACGGAGACAACGCCCGGAGGCGTGCGGGTGAAGTCGTACTGGACGCCCGACACCCCCGCCGCCGGCGTGCGCCTCAACCGCGTGGACGCCGTCGCCTCGATCAACCGGTTCGGCAGGGAGTTCGGCCGCTACCCGTACGGCGAGATCGACCTCGTGATGACCAGCCGCTTCGGCGGCGGCATGGAGTACCCCGGCCTCGTCCTCCTGGGCACCACCGAGGAGGGCAGCGCCGTCGTCCACGAGGTGGCGCATCAGTGGTGGTACGGCATCGTCGGCAACGACGAGTACGCCTCACCCTGGCTGGACGAGAGCTTCGCCCAGTACGCCAACGCCCGGTACTACGGCTGGGACACCCGCGACTGCTGGTCGGACGTCTACTGGCCCGACGACAGCACCGCGCTGACCGGCTCCATGGCCTACTGGTCACAGCACCCCGGCGAGTACCACCTCGTCTACACGGCCGGGCCCTGCGCCCTGGCCGACCTCGAACGCACGCTCGGCGCCGGCGCCATGGCACGTCTTCTCAAGCGATACGCCCAGGACCACTGGTACGGCGTCTCCACCACCGCCGACTTCAAGAAGGCCGCCCAGGCCCTGACGGACGAGGACCTCGGCCCCTTCTGGGAGACCCACCGCATCCGCTGACGGCCCGTCCCGCAATATGCCGAGCCGGGCCGGAATGGCGGATTGGCAACCGTGTGCGGTGGGCAGGGTGCCCAATGGTGTCATGCACACGACTCCCCTTCCCCCACAAGGAGGTCGATCATGCACGTCCGTACCCTGACCGGCGGCCTGACCGCGGCTCTGCTGGTGTCCCTTCCCCTGCTGAACGGCCAGGCCGTGGCCGCCGAACCGACCGGTGGCACCACGCTCCCCCTGTCCGCCGCCCGGGTGCTCACCTACGACGCGAGCGGCTCCGCGGAGTTCGCGTCCGCGGTCGACCGGGGCGCGGCGATCTGGAACGAGAGCGTCGACGGCGTGGAACTGCGTCCCGCCACGTCCGGGCAGCGCGCCAACATCCGGATCCTCGCCGACAACGGCTGGCCGCGCGCCCTGCCCACCTCCCTGGGCAACGGCACCGTCTACATCGGACGCCAGGCCGTGAACCAGGGCTACAACACGGTGCGCATCTCGTCCCACGAACTCGGTCACATCCTGGGCCTGCCGGACCGCAAGCCCGGCCCCTGCTCCAGCTTGATGTCGGGCTCCAGCGCGGGTGTCCCGTGCACCAATCCCTACCCGAACGCGGCCGAGAAGGCCGAGGTCGAGGACAACTTCTCGGCAGGCTTCTCGGCGGCCTCCCGGGCACCGGTGCCGACGCCGCGGGCCGTCACGGTCGGGGACTGACCGGGCGCACGGGCCTCGCCGCACCAGCCCCGGTACACCCACCGCGAGCCCCGCCCCGGCCTCCAGGGGCGGGGCCCCCTCGGGGCGCCCGCGGGTCGGCACTGGGGCACCGCCGGATCCGGGCCTAGGATCGGAGGCGTGGACATTCCCCATGACCTGATCGTCCTTGAGCGGGCGGCGGACGAGCAGCGTGCGCGCCTCGCCGGACTCGAGGGCGAGGAGTTCGACGTGCAGCACCGGGCCTGGCAGGAGGCCGCCCAGGCCGCACAGGCGGCGATCGCCGATCACGCCACGGTCAGCGGCCAGTCGGCGGAAGCCGTCGAGAGCGCGGTCAAGCGCGCCATCCGACGGACGGAAGAGGACCCCGCCGAGTAGTCCGGCCCCCGGCACCCGGGACGAGGCACTCCGCCGCCGGTCGCGGGGTGAGGGCGGCAACCGCCGGGCCGTGGCCGAACGCCGGCCTCCCGGGCCGGACACCACGGGCCGACGCCGGCCTCATACCCTGAGCGGAAGGACACTGTCTGCGTCTTCCAGGAGAGCTCCTCGGACACCCCCACCGCTGCCCGCTCTCCTGGAGGACCATTCCGTCGTCGCCAGCGGGACTCTGCACCATCCGCCTCTGCCGCGCCGTTCTCAAGGCGGACGGCACACTGGCCAGCCCGTCATGAGCTGGATGGACGAGCGCGTCGGCCTGCCGTACACGGACACCGGCCCGGAGGCCGCCCGCGTCACGACCAGTTCCGGCTACATCAGTCACCGGACGACGGGGAACTTCCGTGGCACGGCGGCCGACTACGCGGGCATGCGGCCCCTCGCCCCGGACACCTGGCGGTGGACCGACGACGACGCGGAGATCGCCGAGCTCGGCACGCGGCGCGAGCTCCTCTCCGACCTCGTGCTGCCCGGCGACGTCCTCGGAGAGGTCACCGATGCCGCGGCGCGGCGCGGCACACGGGCATCCCCGCCGGCGTACCCGTGGTCGCCACGGCCAACGACAAGGCCTTCGAGGCCCTGGGCCGCGGACTGCGCATCCCCGACACACTCCTCGTCTCACTCGGCACGTACGTGGCGGGCATGGCGACCGGGCCCCGCAACGTCACGAACGTCACCGACTTCTGGGTCGACTACGCCTCCGTGCCTCGTTCCTACCTGTACGAGTCCGGCGGAGTGCGGCGCGGCATGTGGACGGTCAGCTGGTACCGCGACCTGCTCGGCGAGTTCCACATCTACCGGTCGATCCTCGAGGCCCTCGCGATGACGATCCACGACACGACGGCACGCATGGCGGAGGAACTCGGCACCACCTACCGCGAGGTCATCGTCTCAGGTGGCGGCTCACGCTCCGATCTGATGATGCGGATCCACGCCGACGTGCACGGCGTCCCGGCCCGCCGCGCCGAAGCGTCCAGTGCCGCGCCGGCGAAGTCTTCCTCCCGAACCGGGACGACCACGACCTCTACCGCCGTCTCGGGGCGGTGTACCGGGACGTCCGCGACCACACCGACGCGCTCTACCGCCGTACGTACGACATCTTCGGTTGAGCGGAGCCGTCGGCTAGCCGGGCGTGATCACCACCGTGACCGTCCGGTTCCTCGCGGCGGTCTCGTGCGCCGCGTCGCGCTGGTCCGCGCTGGCCGTGGTGAAGGCCGTGAGGGGCTTGCCGCTGGCGGCGCTCAGCTCCCGGGCGGCGATGAGAGCACGCCAGAGGGAGAGGACGGAGCCGCCGCTGGTCGGGGCGCCGGGCACGGTGGCGGTCTGGCCGTAGATCTCGACACGCACCGTCCGCCCGGCCAGACGTTCGCCGAGTCGGGTGAGCCGCTCGGCGCCGGTCGGGGTCAGCCGGGCACCCTCGGAGAAGAGCCCGTCGGTGAAGGTGACCTCCACGGAGCTCTCCCGCACCACCGGGCTGATGCCCGGTGCCCGCAGCGTGTCGGCCAGCGCCGTGGCCGCCTCCGTCCGGCGGGCCGTCTCACGGACTTGGTCCCGTGCCCGCTCGGCCCGGCGCTCGGCGTCGAGGCGCTCGGCGAGCTGTTCCGCGCTTTCGGCCCGCGACGGACCCGGCTGCGTCGTGCCCGCGCCAACGCCGTCGGTGAGGACGACCGCGCAGGCCGTGACCGCGGCCACGGCGCAGACCGCGGCGGCCAGTGCCGTACCGGCGCGGTGCCGGGAGAGTGCCGCTCGCGGGCCGCGTCGGCCGAGCCGGTCGATCCTCGCCAGCCCGGCCGAGGCGGCCGGATCCCCCGGTCGCCGTTCCTGGACCCGATGCCAGTACTCCGCCGACCGGGCCAGGTCTCCTCGCTGCGCGTACACACGGGCCAGCAGGTCGAGTACGTCCCGATGCGTCGCGACCCCGGGCTCGTCGGCCTCGTGCAGCAGGCGCAGGGCACCATCCGGGTCCCCGGAGCGGGCCGCCGTCCGGGCACGCGAGACGAGCAGCGCGACCCGGAGCGACTCGGCGGCAGGGGCCGTGGCCCCGGCTTCCTCGACGCCGGGTTCCGGACGGCCCGGCCGCGCGCCGTCCGTCACCGTGCCGTCCCCGCCGGCGGACAGGATCGCGCCGGGCGGGACACCCGTCGGGATTCGGGATGTGGACACCGTCGACTCCTTGTGGGCTGACTAGTTGATGCCGCCGGAGAGCCGCTCGGCCTCCTCGGCGGCTCCCGGGGGCAGCAGTCGGCGCAACCGCTCGTTGACACCGGCGAGGGCGCGGCGGTCGCCGGCGGCGACGGCGCGGCGGCCCTCCAGGATCGCGGCGTCCGCCTGGGCGCGGGAGAACATCTCGTCGCGCATCTCGACCAGCGCGTGGAAGACGGCGTACTCCCACTGGTCGGTGCGGCGCAGCAGTTCGACATGGAATTCCCCGGCCCGCTTGATGAGCCGCCGCAGGTCCGCCGGGGTCGCGTCGTCGCCGAGCGAACTGGCGCGGTCGCGCATGCTCTGCAGCTCCCGCCGGTCCGACGGGCCCCCGCCGACCTGCTCGACGATGTCCTCGCAGGCGCTGAGCAGATCCCACAGTTCGCGTTGCAGTCCCGGGATCTCGATCGCCTCCTCGATGTCGTCGAGCTGTGCCTCCACATCGCGGATCCGCCGGTCGCTGGTGACGGCGGCGCCCGTGTCGACGGCCGCCGCGTCGACCTCCTTGCGCAGCTGGGGGATGGTCTTCTGATCCGAGAGGTCCTCCAGCCGGGTCCGTGCCTGCTCGGAGTGGATCTCCTCGGCCTGGTCCTGGAGGAGGTGCGCCCGCTGTTCCAGATCGTGCAGGCGGTCCACGAGTTCGGAGTGTTCGGGGGCGAGCAGCTCGGATCGGTTGATACTCGCCTCGAACTGCTGCTCGAGCAGGGGGATGTCGGCGGTGACGAGGACCTCGCGGTTGCTCGCCTGGATCTCGAAGGTCACCTCGACCTCGCTCTGGGCGGGCAGGTCGATCCGGATGTCGCGCGGGCGGATCTCGAGCAGCCCCACCCGGGTGTTGCGGTCGGCGCGCCTGCGCTCGCCCTCCAGCAGCGGGATGCGGATGACGGCGTCCGGCTGGGTGCGGCGCAGCGGGATGGTCGTCCGGTAGGGCTTGGTCACCTGGGCCGGCAGTGTGGTGCCCTTGCGCAGCAGCGGGTCGAAGGTTCCGTCGGCCTTGCCGATGCCGAGGGTGCCGGTGAGCACCGCGTCGCCGGGGACGACGGCCGCGTGGGTGATGGAGAACGTGTCCCCTGCCAGGTTCCGCCGGGTGCCGGAGTTGTCGGTCAGCTCCACGGTGAAGCGCGACCTGGCGTCGGCGTCGATGGCCACCTCGGTGTAGAAGGTGCCGTCCGCGCCCAGTTCGGTGCTCGGGCCCCGGAACGGCGGCCGACCGTCGGGGTTGCTGAGGGTGACGGTGAACCGGGCCCAGTCCACCGCGCCACCGCTGCTCACCTTGCCGGAGACCGGGATACCGGTGGTGTCGACGGACTGTGCCGGATAGTGGAGCTGGATCGCGAATTCGCCCGGCGCCGCCTTGTGCGGCTTCTTCGGCAGCCGGACCGTACGGGCGAACACGGCGGCTCCGCGCGCGACCACGGTGGTGGGATCCTGGCTGTGGTCGAGGCGGATCCCGGGGCCTTCGACCGGATCGGCGAGCAGTTCGCGCAGCCCGGGGCTGAGCGTGGCTCCGCCGACCAGGAGCAACCGGTCGATGTGGTCGGGGCGCAGCGAGCTGTGGGCCAGCGCGTCCCGGCAGAGCCGGATGGCGCGCGTGTAGAACGGCAGCGCCAGATCGTCCAGGGCGCCCCGGGTCAGGGTGAATTCGAAGGGCTCGGTGCCGCCGCTGCCGTCGTCGAGGTCGGCGGAGATCTCGACCGAACCGGCGCGGGACAGCGCGATCTTGGCGTTCTCCGCCTCCAGCTTGAGCTTGGCGAAGTTCTTGCGCCAGCGACGGCGGTTGTTGCGGCTGAAGTCCGCCAGGCCGAGGTCCCGCCGCACCGCGGGGGCCAGCAGGTCGTCGACCAAGGCCCAGTCGATGAGCTTGCCGCCGAGGTAGGGGTCACCGGCGTGCTGGATCAGCTGCAGCTCGCCGTCGCGCTTGCTCATCAGGGCCGCGTCGAAGGTGCCGCCACCCAGGTCGAACACCATCCAGTGGGCGGAATCGGAGGTGTCCTGCACGCCGTAGGCGATGGCGGCGGCGGTCGGCTCCTGCACCAGCGGGCAGTGCTCGCCGAGCCCGGCGAGGGCCGCGGCGGAGCTGGTGGCGTTGTTCTGGTTCAGGGCGAAGGAGGCCGGGACGGTGATGACGGCCGCCTCGGGCTGGTAACCGTACTCGTGTGCGGCGTCCTGCCGCAGGGACTTGAGCACCTCGGCGGAGAGCTCCTCGGGCGTGAGCGAGATGCCCGTACGCTCGAAGAGGCGGCCCGCGCCCGCCGCCCCCATCTCCAGTTTGAACTCGGCGTACGCGTTGTCGGGATCGCTCTCCGTGCGTTCCCTGGCCCGCCTGCCCACGTGGATCACCCCCTCCTTGGGGACCCACACGGCCGAGGGCGTGAAGTCCCAGCCGTCGTTGTTCTTGATGACCCGAACACCGTCGTCCTCCGCCACCGCGATGGCGCTGTTGGTGGTGCCGAGGTCGATGCCGAAGTCGATGGTCTCGCGCATGGTCGTTCTCCTTGGTCACGTGCCAGGGTGTGGTTCGGGTGCGGGCCTGCCGACGATGACCTGGCCCATCCGGATCCGTTCGCCACGGAAGTAGACCGACGGCCGTACGGTCTCCAGCACGACCTCGCGGTCCAGTTCCGGTTCGTCCTGGAACACCAGGACCTCCAGGGACTGTCCGGAGTCGAACGGCTTGCCGTCGTGCTCCTGGATCTCCAGCCCGTCGTCGGCGAGCGCCTGACGGCTCGCGTGGACCTGTCGGCGCACTTGCCGCAGGTCGGCCGCGGAGAGGGGGCCGGTACCCTGGTCGAGTTTGCGCTGGGCGCGCCAGAGGCCGATGGCCGCACCGAGCAACGCGTCCGTTCCGGCGCCCTCCGGGGTGCGGGCCCGCTCCGCGAGGGCTTCGGCGGCCTCGACCTCGGCGAGCACGGCCGCGGCCCAGTCGGCCTGGGCCGGCTCCAGCAGCGGCCGGGGGACGCGGAACTCGGGCGGGTGTCTCAACTGGCCGAGCAGGGCGCGCACATCGCGTACTCGCCGGTGGACTCGGGGTGTCATCGGTACCTCCTCCTGGCCCGGTGGATCCGGAACCGCGCGTACCACTCCGTGAGCTTCTCGGCGGCGCCGTAGAGCAGGCCCACCACGAGGAAGGCGCCGACTCCCGCTTCCCACCCCCTGTTCACCCACAGCGCGGTCACCGCACCGATCATCAGGGCGACGAACAGGCACCCCCACCATTCACCGCCCGAGACGGTGGACGACTGCCCCGAGGCGGCGCCCGTGGCAACGCCCCCCAGGGACCAGTCGTAGATGACGTTCCAGTTCTCCTTGAATTCCCTCACGTGGCGTTCCGGCGCGATTTCGTACGCCCTCTCCGCGAGTTCGACCACCGTCCTCTTCTGCTCGGGGCTCGGCCGGACGGACTGGTGGTAGCCCAGCATCGCCACCGCGAGGTTGCCCACGCCCACCGCGACGATGTGCGCGACGTCGTCGTACCGCCAGTCCGACACGAAAGCCCGGAATTCCCCGAACCGTTCGAACGCCGGGAGCACCCTCTGCCGCACCATCAGGTCGGCGTCCCCGAAAAGCCGGGCGTCCTTCTTCTCGTTCGTGGCCCGCAGTGCGTCGATGACGTCCTGGACCGTCTCCTCCACCGTCTCCTCGAAGAGTTCGCCGAAGAGCCCCGAGAACGCCCTGTGTTCCGCCCAGCCCGCGCAGACCCGGGCAAGCCGCGGCCGGAAGTCCGGGTCGGCGGCCAGTTCCCGGAACGGGGAGACGAGGAGGCCGGGCAGCGCGGCGAGGAAGTCGTCCGCCGTGTGCTCACCCAGCCGGGGATCGTCCAGCTCCGTGAGCCGGTGGGCGATGTGCCGGCGGAATTCGGCGCGTTCCAGCAGCAGCCCCCAGCCGCCGGCCGCGCCCTGCCAGAGCGTGTCCCGTCCGTCCGTGGCGGCGTGGACTCGTCCGGTCTCCGCCTCCAGCGCCATCGCGTGGAAGCGCACCGCGTCGTCGTGCTCCTCGTGCACGGACGCGGGGCAGCCGCACCCCGGCCCGGGTTCGCCCCACAGCCACAGGAGTTCGTCGACCAGCCGACGCCTGGGGTCCTGGAACTCCTCGAACGCGGCCCGGACTTCCTCTTTGCGGTACCCGCCCGCGATGGGTGAGTCCGGATCCGCGGGCCGGGTGCCCTCGACCGCGAGCCGGGCCTCCAGCCGCTGCCGGTGCTGCCGGACGGCGCGCCCTTGCGCCTTCGCGGGGAGCCCGGTGACGGCGAAGGCGTTGTCGCGGTACAACCGCGCCCCCGCCAGATCCGTGAAGCGGGACAGGTTTCCGGTGCCGTTCCGGGCGTCGGACGGCTCGCCCCTCCGGTCGCCCGCAGTCGTCTTGTCCATCCGCTCTCCATACGTCCGCTGCCCGTACGTCCGTTGCCGGTGCGTCGCACCCCTCACATGACCACCCCCCGGCGCCACGTCATCAGCCGAGCCATGTGCCGTTCCCGGAGCCGGGGATGCCGGCTGACGGTCTCCTCCAGCTGATTGGCGGCATCGGCCAGTCGTCCCGGCATCCGGGAAAGCTCGATGACCGCTCGCACCCGCTCCTCGACGGACCGCTCCACCGCCGCCCCGTGCGACGGCGGTCCCACCCCCGCCGACGGCCGTAAGGCCTTGGCCCGTTCGGCGACCTCACGGGCCGTGGCGGGCCGGTCCGCCACGTCCACGTGCAGCATGTCGGCGACCAGGCGGTCCAGTTCGGGTTCCACGCCGTCGTTGAACGCGCTCGGCGGCAGCAGTGGCTGGTTGAACCGCTCCAGAGAGAAGGACTGCACCGGGTCGCCGCCGTTGTACGGGAAGTGGGCGGTGAGCAGGAAGTACGCGATGGTGCCCAGCGCCCAGACGTCCCCGGCGCACGAGTAGCCCGTGCCCCGGCGCAGCACCTCCGGCGGCATGTAGGCGACGGTCCCCTGGGCACTGGCCGCCATCGTGCCCGGGTCGGTCTCCTTGGCCAGACCGAAGTCGCTCACCTTCACTCTCAGTCCGGACTCGTCGTAGGTGATGAGCACGTTGGCCAGCGACAGGTCACGGTGCACGATCGGGTGCTGCCGTTCATGTGCGACGGCGAGCCCCTCGGCTGCCTGCCGCAGTACGGCCGCGGCCTCGCCGACCGGTACGGCGCCGGAGTGCGAGTCGACCAACCGCTCCAGGCTGCCGCCGGCCACGTACTCCATGGTGATGTAGCCGCGCATCCCCTCGGAGGTCTGCACGGTGCCCGCGTCGAACACCCGGATGATGTTGGGGTGTCCCAGGGTGGAGAGGATGCGGGCCTCGTCGAAGAGCCTGGAGGTCGCCTCCAGCGAGGCCACGTGCTTGAAGATCTTCAGCGCCTGCCAGCCGAGGATGTGGTGCCGTACCCGGTACACCTCGGCGAACGCGCCCTCGCCCAGCCTGCGGTCCACGACGAGCGCCGAGTTGATCCGCTGCGCACGGATCAGCAGTGTCCCCTCCACGCCCGTCGTGTCCCCCGTCATCCGCCGCGCCCCTTCCGTGCCCTCGGTCGGCGCCACCGTGACACGCGCCTCCCGGGAGGGGTCCCGGGAGGCGCGCCGGTTCAGGAGTGGGTGACCTCGATGCGGGAGATGCGGACCTCGCCGTGGTTGTCGTCGGCGCACGGCTCGGAGTTGTCGCAGTTGGCCTGCGTATAGGCCCCTGCCTTGAAGTAGTTGGTGTCGCCGTCGTGCGCGATCGTGGTCTCCAGACGTCCGTTGTAGTACACGGCGATCCGTCCGTTCTCGGCCACGAACTCGGCCTCGAACTCGGTGCCCAGGTCGTAGTCGTCGGTGACGAGGTGGTGGTGCCGGTCGTCGCCGTCGGTGATGTACAGGCTGCTGCCTTCGAGACGGAAGACGGTGACGTCGTCGTCCCCGCCGTGGACCTGCGCGCCGACCAGGTACGGCCGCTCGGCGGGCAGCGCCGTGAACGCCTCCCTGACCACGAGCGTGTGGGTGCCGTCCGTGGTGGACCAGGCGGCCTCGTCCTCGCCGCCGTCGGTCATCTCGCGCAGTTCGGCGCGCGGGTAGCTGGAACCTCCGGTCGTCACGCCGTTGACGGCGGCCCGGAAGCTGACCGCGTCGCAGCCGGATCCGGTCCGGAACCAGGGCTCGGCGGAGTAGGTCGCCAGCTCGGGCTGGGTTATCTCGGTGGGATCCTCGTCGTCGCCCGTGGGCAGGGTCAGCTTCCAGTCCGTCAGGTCGAGGACGTCGGCGGGGTGCGCGCACCGGGCAGCGGCCGCCCGCTCGTGCGCGGCCCGGGTGTCGGCGTGGGCGTTCAGGGTGAGCGTGGCGGTCGTGACGGCCGCGGTGATGCCGGCGAGCACGGCGGTCCGGGTGCTGGGCATGGCGGGTCTCCTCGCGTCGGGGTGTTCGGTACGGCCCGAACGCGCACGGTAGGCGCCCCTGTCGGGACCCCTCCCGTGCTTCACGGTCCCGGGTCTGTCCACGCTGCGCGCGACTGATGAAGGCTCTGGGTAGAGACTGTGTGCGGCCCGCCGTGCACAGTAGGTTCGAGGCATACGCGCGGCCCCGGACCGTGGCCGTGTGCGTACCGGACTCGACCGAGAGGGAAGATCCGTGCGTTCCGGTGAGGAGTTCGCCGACCGCTATGTCCTCAAGGAGGTCATCGGCGCGGGACGGGGCGGCGACGTGTGGCTGGCCCACGACACGGTGGTGGGCCAGGACGTCGCACTCAAACCGGAGCGGACGGACGGCGAGAGCGAGACCGCGCTGCGGCGGCTGCTGGGCGAACCGCGTGCCATGGCCAAGTTCCGTGACCATCCACACGTGGTGACCCTTTTCGACGTGGTGACTGTCGAGCAGGACGGGCCCGGGTCGCGGACGTACTGGTTCGTCATGGAGTACGTCCCCGGCGGCGGCCTGGACCGGTGTCCCACGGTCTCTCCCGAGCGGGCGGCCCGTATCGGCGCCCAGCTCGCCGACGCGCTGGCCGCCCTGCACGAGGCGGGCATCGTCCACTGCGACGTCAAGCCCGCCAACATCGGCGTCACCCGGCACGGGACCGCGAAGCTGCTGGACTTCGGCGCCGCTCACCGGGTCGGCGGCACCGAGACCATCACGGTCGACGGCCCGTTCAGCTTCACCCCGGACTTCGCGGCCCCCGAGCTGGCCCGGGGCAACCTCCCCCGGCCCGCCTCGGACGTGTTCTGCCTCGCCGCGACCCTCTACGCGCTGGTCACCGGAGCGCCCCCGCGCGGGGGCGCGCCCGACGACGCCGCCGCACCCGCCGGGACGGCCAAGGACGGGGAGGAGTCGGAGCGCCTGCGGTACTGGAAGGCCGAGCAGGGCGTCGTCGAGCTGGACTCCGCCGCCGTGGGTCCGCTGTATCCCGTGCTCACCGCCATGCTGCGCCGCGACCCCCGGCAACGCCCCTCCGCCGCCGAGGCCGGGCGCCTTCTGGAGCAGGCCGCCGGATCCGAACCGGCATCCTCCCGAGACACGGCCACGACCGTCACCGGACGTCGAGGGTGGCGGCGACCCCTGATCGCGGCCGCCCTGGCCATCAGCGCCTTACTGGTGCTGGGGCCGGTCCTCGTCCCCGGCACCGACGGCGGCAGGGCCACGCCCCAGCCGGGCCAGAGCCGGCCGGCGGACGCCTCGGACGGCGAACCGCACGCACTGGTCGGCGATCCGCACACGGCCGACGTGTGCGCCCTGGCCGACCCCGCCGCGCTCGACCGGTTCGGCGACGCGAGGGTGGACGCGGACTACGGAAACTTCGACCGCTGCGACATGCTCGTGCACGTCGACGACAAGACCCGGATCGACGTCTCGACGCGCCTCCTCGAAGGCCCGCCCCCGGAGGGGACGACGCCCTCCCGCACCATCGGGCGGATCGGCATCCGGGAGGAGGAGTCGGGGGGCGAGGAGTGCAATCTGCTCCTGACGTCCGACGCCGAAAGCACGCTGGTCCGGGTCCGCGTCAACATGGGCAGGGGCTCCGTGGTCGGCGGCACCGCAACCCTGTGCGCGGTCGCCGGCAAGGCCGCCGAGAGCGCCGCCGAGGTCCTCGACCGGGGTCCGCTCCCCCGCCGTTCCCCGCCCTACCCGCGCACGTCGCTGGCCTGGGCGAACGCCTGCGCTCTGCTCGACGCCAAGGCGCTGTCCGCGGTTCCCGGCCTCAAGGTGGACGTGCCGGACGTCGGCATCGTGAACTGGAGCTGCGAGTGGTCGAGCGACGTCGACGAACTGGATGCCGAGGTGGCCTTCTTCCGGGACCAGCCCAGGTCCGCGGCGGACGGCACGGCCCTCAGCCTCGCCGGATACCGCGCCGTGGCGGAACCGGGTGACGACGGGGACACCTGTTCGGTCTTCGTCGAGTACCGCAGGTACAGCGGCCACAACGCCGAGACCGCCGCCGAGATGGTGCGTCTGGACATCACGGGGCAGCGGCCCATGGACGAGCTCTGCGGGATGGCGAAGGACCTCGCGGCCTCGGCCGCGGCGGAACTCCGGGCGCGATGACGTAGCGCCGGTCCACTGCTCCGCCGGCCCCTCATGACGTGGGGTCGGGCCAGGGTTCGTCGTCCTCCATCAGCTCCAGGTCCGGCGGCACGAGCGTCGTCGACTCCACCAACCCCTTGATCAGGTTGTGCAGCAGGCTGTTGTCGCCCGGGCGGCCCTGCGACTTGTCGTGCAGCAGCGGATACCGGAAGCCGGTGCGGTGCAGGCGGTGGCGTACGACCTCGATCCGGTGTTCGATCCTGCGCTCGGTCCAGTTGGCACCGGGGTGCAGGTAGCCGAGCTGCTTGGCGGCCGTGGCGTACGTCAGGGGGCGCGGCTCCTCCTCGTACAGCAGATATCGCTGGCCGAGGACGACCAGCAGCAGCCGTTCGTCGTCGTCGAGCGCCCACGTCTCCGGCCGGACGGTCTCGGCGCGGCGCCGCGACACCGGCCCCTGGTCGTCGTGGCCCGCCACGTACAGCTCGACCAGATGCTCGCGGTAGCCGGAGCCCTTCACGAACAGCGGGGTGTAGCCGGTGGCGAGCGGGATCGCTTCGGAGCTGAGGTGCATCATCCGGCCGCGGGGCAGCCGGACAAGCTGCTGCCCGGTGTTGCGCAGCCACCACAAACCCTGACGGTATGTCAGCTCGCCGTGCCGACGGCTCACCCGCAGGTCGTCCACGCCCACCCCCAGGTCCACATCGGGCTTCTCGCCACGCCCGAAGCAGACCGTCAGCCCCGGGCGGGGCGGCGCGCTCAGCTCACCGGTGACCGTGCGGGCGTGCAGAGTCCCGGGCGTGGTGGGCGCGACACCGCGCGCGAGGCTGGCGGAGAGGGGCATCGCTGGTCTCCTCGGTTCTCGGCGTACGGCGTGCCGACCAGTGTCCGCCCCCTCCGCGGGACCCCTCCCGAACCGGGCCGCGTCCGTTCCCGCGTCCCGCGTCCCGCGGCCGGGCACGGGGCTAACATGGCGTCCCGTGATCGTATGGCTCAATGGCACCCATGGTGCGGGCAAGACAACGACCAGTGCACTCGTGCAGCAGTTGATCCCGGATTCGCGGGTGTTCGACGCCGAGAAGGTCGGCGAGACACTCATGGACATCACGCCGGGGCTGCCCGAGACGGACAACTTCCAGCACTGGCCGCCGTGGCGGCCGCTCGTCGTCGAGACCGCCCGCCGCGTACTCGACTACACCGGCGGCACTCTGGTGGTGCCCATGACCGTCCTGGTCGAGCGGTATTGGCGCGAGATCAGCACGGGCCTCGCCCAACATCGCATCCCAGTACGGCACTTCGTCCTCCACGCTGACCAGAAGACCCTCCGCGGGCGCATCGAGGGGGCCTCTCCCGTGCCCTCCCCCTTCCGCCTCAGGTACCTCGAGCCTTACGCCGAGGCGGCCCGTACATGGCTGCACGGCGAGGCCGAGGTCGTCGACACCACGCACCTCACGCCCGCCGAGGCGGCTCTGCGGATCGCGGGGGCCGTCAGGAGTTGAGGTCCGCCGCAACGCGGGCACATTATGTTGATCTTGTGCAGCTTCGCAGTCGACCCCATGGAACCCGGACGAGGCGGCCCATCTCGCTGGGCGGCGCCAGGCGGCGCCGTGATAGCACGGAGTACCAGATGGGAAAGGGCTCACGATCATGGGTATCTTCAGCCGTCGCCAGACCGCCGTCATCGAACAGACCCCGGCTGTCGACACCGGCGTCTCAGGCGCGAAGGCCGCGGCCCGGGGTGTCGCACTCGACCCCGCACTTCGCGCGCTGACCGGGCGATGGACCATCGACCGACCGCACAGTCGCATCGGATTCTCCGTGCGGCACGCGATGGTCACGACGGTGCGAGGAGCTTTCGCCGACTACGACAGCGCGTTGTACTTCGACGGAGCCCGGCCCTCCGAGTCGGGGGCCGAACTCGTCATCCGGGTCGCCAGTGTCGACACGGGCGTGGAACAACGGGACGCGCACCTCATCGGCCCCGACTTCTTCGATGTGCGCCGCTACCCGGAGATGGCCTTCCGCAGCACCTCCACCGTCCACGAGGGCGGCGAGACCTTCCGCATGACCGGGGACCTGACCATCCGCGACGCCACCCGGCCCGTCGAGCTGCAACTCGACTACCTCGGCTCGGTCATGGATCCGTTCGGCGCCGAGCGGGCCGGCTTCGACGGCACCACCACCATCGACCGTACGGAGTGGGGCCTGGTCTACAACCAGCGCCTGAAGGCGGGCGGCACCATGGTGAGCGAGAAGGTCCGACTGCAGTTCGACATCTCCGCGATCCGGTCGGGGTCATAGGGCCGGGCGCGGTGCCCGCTACGTGAAGCGCTGGTTGTCCGAACCGTCGCAGTTCTGGATCCGCAGCGGCTCGCTCGGGCCGGCCAGGGTGAGGCAGAGCCCTCGCGCGGACGCCGGCCGGATCGTGGCCCCGTCACGGACGAACTTCTGATGCGTCCCGCCGTGGCAGTTCCACAGGACCAGGCCCGTGCCGGCCGGATACCTGGTGTCGGGGACGTCCAAACAGCGGTCCTGGGTCAGCTCGGTATGGATGGTGCCCCGAGCCGGGTCGTACCACCAGCCCTGGTTGCGGCCACCGTGGCACTCCCAGCCGAGGACGCGGGTGCCGTTGGCGCTCTCGGCGGCGTCGACGTCCATGCAGGTGCCGGTCGCCCGGTTGGTCAGCGGTCGGTAGGCCGTGTCCCAGGCGTACGGGAAGAGGACCGGGTTGCCGGAGGAGTCGACGTCCGCGCAGCTCGCCTCGTCGGCATCCGAGCCGTACAGCTGCGTGAGGCAGGAAGCGAAGGCGGCGTGGCCGCGCTTGTTGGGATGGAAGGACTGGCGGAGGGAGTTCTCGTCCGGCGTGCCGGGCTTGGAGAGGTCGATGAAGGCGCCCCGGGCCCAGGTGTCCTCCATGCAGACCTCGTGGCCGTGGAAGAGCCGTGAGTTGTCGAGGTAGATCGCGCCCGTGTCGGCCGCGGCCTCGCGCATTCCGCGTTCGAAGGCGGGGACCGCGCTGTTGCGGCCCCAGACGGTGTCGGAGTCGTAGCCCAGGCCGCCGCAGGCGAGCTTGCCGGAGAAGGCCGGGTTGTCGCGGAAGTCGGGGCCGATGGGGCTGGGATAGCCCATGACGACGAGTTTGTAGTCGCCGTCGGCGTAACCGGCGTCCCTCATCACGCTCTTCAGGTCGCGCACGGTCTGCTCGACCTTGGGCACGAGAGCGTCGACGCGGTCCTGCCAGCCGGTGGCGTACTTGGCTTCGCAGGGGCCCTGGAGGAGGAGGTAGCGCGTGACGCAGTCGGTCATGACGGGGCCGAACTGGAGGTCGTCGTTGGCTCCGGCGACCAGCAGCACCATCTTGACGCGGGTGTTGCGCGCCTTGATCGCGAGGCTGTCGCTCTGCACCAGTTCGTCGGCATACTGCTTGGTCCCGCCGATGCGGATGTTCCCGGTGTACGCGCCGGAGCAGGACACGTTGAGCGTGAGGTCGGCGGGGATCCCGGTGCGGTGGATGGCGGCGTCCGGCGAGCGGTGGCACCAGTTGTCGGGGCCGTTGGTGCCGGGTTCGTAGGTGCCGATTCCCTCGCCCGAGATCTCGCTGTCGCCGAGTGAGATCAGGCTGGTCTTGCGGTCGCCGAGAGGTCGTTCCGCCGGATTTCCGTACAGCTCGGTCGCCTCGGCCGCGCGGATGGCCTCCAGTTCGGGGGAGAGCGGTACGGAGGAGACGGTCTCGGCGGAGCCGGGCCGGGCGGCCTGCGCGGGGGCGGCGGCGGTGAGGGATCCGCATGCCACCGCCACCACCGCGGCAGCCGCCGTCAGCCAGTGGTGTCTGTGCCGTTTGCCCTTCACTGCACCTCCTGGTGGGTTGAGGGGTTACCAGGGGTTGTACTGACCGGTAGGCGGCGTGGGAATACTTGAAACAAGACAACTGCTCAACTTTTGCGCTCGCCCGCGGCTCGTCGGCAGCCCGTCCGCGGTTCGCCCTCGGGTCATCGTGGCGTGCGCGGAGTCACGACGACGGTGACATGCGCGCCGGGCCGCGCCCGCACGCGCGCGATCGCCGCACGGTCCTCCGGCAGTACGGGTGTGACGGTGCGGGTGGCGCCGGTCGACTCGATGCGCCAGCCGCCCGCCCGGGGCGGCACGGAGATCTCGGTGACACCGCCCCCGGCCCGGTACGACAGCCGGAAGGCTCCGCTGTCCGGCTCGTACACCTCGGCGGTGACCCGGCCGGCGACCGCCGGAGCGTACGGCGCCGCGGTTTGCTCCTTGTTGGTCCGGAAGCGTCCCTCCGCGTCGACGGCGCAGTATCCGCCGCCGTAGCACCACACGTAGCCCGCCCAACCGGAGCTGTAGCGGTTCAGGGACGACAGGGCGTCACGGTAGAAGCGCCTCATGTTGGGCAGGGAGTTGTTGAGCGGCCCCCACTCCCCCACCACGACGGGGACGCGGTACTGGCGCGGATAGAGGGTCACCGCGGACTCGTACGCCTCGATCCAGCCTGCCGAAGGGTCGTAGTCGGCGCCCGCCTCCATCGCCGTGTTGTAGAAGTGGGGCGCGTAGACGGCCTTCGGGTCGTCGATCCGCCCCAGACCGGTGGGGACGCCCTCCCCCACGATCGGGGTCGGTTCGAAGAAGATCCAGGAGTCGTCGTCGACGGAACGTACGGCGTCGGCGAGGCGGTTGTACAGGGGGGTGAGCTGATCGCGCTCTATGCGCCGGGCCGCCGTCGGCAGGTCCTCGCCCTGTCCGATCTCGCCCATGGGCTCGTTGATCAGGTCGTAGCCGAGGACGGCCGGATGGTCCCCGAGGCGTCCGGCCAGCACCCGCCACATATCCGCCTGCGCGCGCCGCAGGTCCGGGTCCTCGTAGAGGTGGGTGAACGCACGCTGCACGGCCGGTTCGAAGTACTCGGCGAACCAGTCGTCGGGGTGCGGTTGGAACGGCAGCCCGTCGGTCCTCGTCGCCCACTCGGGGATGCCGCGGTGCCCGAACGCGGGCCCGAAGACGTCCTGGTGCGCGTCGATGAGGACGTGGACGCGGTGCTTGTGCGCCCAGTCCAGGACGCGCTCGATCCTGTGGAGGTACCGCTCGCTGTAACGGCCCGGCTCGGGTTCGAGGTCGTCCCAGAAGACCAGCAGCCGCGCGAAGTTGAAACCCCGGGCCCGCAGGTCCCGGAAGTGACGCTCGCCGATCGCGGACAGAGCGGCCTCGCCGCGGTGGGTCTTGTCCTCGACGTTCCAGCCGCGCAGGGTCAGCACGCGGCCCCGGTCGTCCGTGAGCCGGGGTATGCCGAGGGGCGGGTCCCGGTGGTCCTCGGCGGCGGCCTTCGCCTGGGCGGTTCCGGTGGACAGCAGGACGACGCAGACGAGCGCGGCGCACAGACGGCGGTACATGGGGCCTCCGGCACGGTCGGTCGACAGTGCCGCAGATCACATCAGGAAAGCTGAGGATTGTTCAAGAGTGCGGGTGCCGAAGCCCGCCGCGGCCCGCCTCGGCGTCTCAGTCCTCCGCGATCAGGGCGGGAGTCGACCGGGTGAGCACCTCGCCGTGGAAGAAGGCGGGGCTGCGCCGACGCATCACGCACATGATCACCACACCGAGTGCGAGCAGCCCCACGCCGATCACGAAGACGGAGCCGACCCCGAGGACGGACGATCCGCTGCCGTAGGCGGGGTCCCACATGTCGGCCAGCGTCTTGGCGAAGACGGCCGCGAGCAGGACGCCACCGACGACCGGGAAGAGCCCCTTGAACATCAGGTCGCGCCCGGACTTCAGCAGGTCGGCGCGGAAGTACCAGGCGCAGGCGAAGGCCGTCAGCGCGTAGTAGAAGCAGATCATCAGGCCGAGTGCGTAGATCGTGTCGACCAGTACATGCTCACTGACCAGTGACATCACCGTGTAGAAGACGCCCGTGGCGATGCCCGCGGTGACCGTGGCACGGCCCGGGGTGCGAAAGCGCGGGTGGACCCGGGCGTAGGAGGCGGGCAGTGCCTCGTACGTCGACATGGCCAGGACCGTACGGGCGACGGGGATGAACGTCGTCTGCAGGCTGGCCGCCGCCGAGGCGAGGACCGCGACGAACAGCAGGACGCCGAGGCCCGGGCCCATCACGGGGCCGGCGAGGGCGGCGAAGACGTTGTCCGACGTGTCGGGGTTGGCGAGTCCGAGGCCCTGGTCACCGGAGCCCACGGCCATCTGCGCGGCGACGCCCGTGGCCAGATAGGAACCTACGAGCACGATCATGGCGACGAGCGCGGCCCGGCCCGGCGTACGGCTGCTGCCGCTGGTCTCCTCGTTGGCCGTCAGACAGGCGTCCCAGCCCCAGTACATGAAGATCGACAGCGAGAGGCCCGCCGTGAAGGCGGCGAACGACTGGACGGCGAACGGGTTGAGCCACGACCAGGAGAAGTCGGCGGAGGTGGGGAGATCAGCGCTTCCGGCCTTCGAGAAGGCCATTGCCACGAAGACGGCCAGCACCAGGAGTTGCAGCGCCACCAAGGCGTACTGCAGGCCCTTGGTCGCCGTCATCCCGCGATAGCTGATCACCGTGGCGATCGCGATCAGCGCGAGGCAGGTCACGATGTGCACGAACTTGTTGCCGTCCAGTTCGGCCACCGAGGCACTTCCGGTGATCTCTCCCGCGAGCAGCCAGAAGTACGAAGTCGCCACGCCGGCCAGGTTCGACAGCACGATGATGGTGGCGATCACCAGGCCCCAGCCGCACATCCATCCCACGCGCGGACCGAAGGCCTGCACCGTCCAGGTGAACGACGTGCCGCAGTCGGGCATCGCCTTGTTCAGCTCGCGGTAGGCGAAGGCGACGAGCAGCATCGGCAGGAAGCCGGCGAGGAACACCGCCGGCATCTGCACTCCCACCTCGCCGGCGGTCGAGCCGAGCGTGGAGGTGAGGCAGTAGACCGGGGCCACGGTGGAGACGCCGATGACGGCACTGCCCATCAGGCCTACGGAGTTCCCGTTGAGGCCCTTGGCGCGCATACCTTCGGCGGAGGCACCGTCGCCCGGCTCGGGGGCCTCCAGCCGCACGTCGAGCTGAGTCATGAACAAGACGTTAAGTCCTGCGGTTTCCGTGGTGGCTGTTCCGTGACCCGCCCTGCCATGACTCACTTCACCATCCAATTACAGGCCGACCCCGAGGTTCTGCCTGCACTACCTAGGGGAATGACCCACATCACTCGCATCTCCCAAAGGGCGAGCGACGGCTGTCCGATATTCGGTTATCGCAGAAGTGGCCGATTCACGACGTTCGGGCATGCCGCATGACCTGCGTCACACTTCCGCCAGTGGCAGGGGGGACGTGCTCACAGGCGGGCCGGCGCGCCCGCGCGCTTGTAGGAGCGCATCAGGAGCGAAGTGTCGCCGAGTGCAGTCCAGGCACGCCGCTGAAGGCGCGGGCCGCGAACGTCCGCAGCTCGGCCATGGAGGCGTGGCTCGCGTAGCCGAGGACGTTCGTGCGCCCGGTGGTCAGCGCGAGATGGCGTACGGACGGCTCCCGCGCGAGGACGCGTACGGCCTCGCCCACCGCGCCCGGGTGGACGGTGAGCCGGAAGCGGGCCTCCACCGGGTGGCCGAGGACGGCCGGCTCCGCGAGCAGGCGCAGACGCAGCGCGTGCGAGGTCATCAGCCGGGCGAGGCGTCGCCGGGCCGTGGTCTCGCCGACGCGCAGCTCGCGGGCGAGACGGCTGAACGGTATCCGCGCGTCCTGTTCCAGCAGCGTGACGAGGGTGTGGTCGAGGGCGTCGAGCGGAGGCGGGTCCGGCAGGGGGCGGCCCTCGCTGAGCGTACGCCGTACGGAAGTGGGCTCCGGATCGAGCGGTGACCAGTCGTTCGCCGTGAGAAGGAGCCGCAGGACGACGGACGAGTGGACGTCCCGTACGACCTCGATACGGCCGATCCCCTCGTCGACGGCGGTGAACAGCTGCTCGTGATCGTGTGCCTGGAGTTCGGCGAAAACCTGGAGATCGCCGGTGGCGACCTCTACGGACCAGACGTCGGGCCGCCTGGCCAGGGCCGTCGCCGTCTCGTGCACGCGGCCCGGCAGGCAGGTGACGGCCAGCTCGGCGACGATGCCTTCTCCGAGGTACTCGGGCACCAGCGCTGCCGTGAACCGTACGAGGCCGGTGGCGGTCATGCGTTCCAGACGGCGCGCGACGGCGCGCTCGTGCACACCGACCCGGGTGCCGACGTCGGCGAGGCCCGCACGGGGCTCGCGGCCGAGCACGCGCAGGATCACCCCGGACTGCGGGGCCCTCCATCCCGAACCGCGGCCGGCCTCGGTCCGGTTCATGGGTCGCGCAGAGCAGTCCGCCGACCCTGTACAGGGCGCGGCGGCGGGAACGACGCCGTAGGGGCGGCCCTGCGGGTGGACGTCCCGCAGGGCCGCTCGGGTCTGTCAGACGTCGTAGCGGTCGGTGGCGAAGAGACGGAGGTTGTCGGCGACCCAGTCGGAGGTGTGCCGGAGCCCTTCCTCCAGCGAGACCTCCGGCTGCCAGCCGGCCCAGTCGCGGGCACGGGAGTTGTCGGAGAGCAGGCGCTGCACTTCGCTGCCCGCCGGGCGCAGCCGGGCGGGGTCGACGACGATCTCGGCGTCCCGCCCGGACGCGGCGATGAGTGCCTCGGCCAGGTCGCCGACGGAGATCTCCTGGCCGGTGCCGAGGTTGACGGCGTGCCCGACGGCCCGGTCGCAGGCGGCCAGGGCGAGGAAGCCGGCGGCGGTGTCGGTGACGTAGGTGAAGTCCCGGGTGGGGGCGAGTGAGCCGAGGCGGATCTGCCTGGTGCCGGAGTGCAGTTGGGACAGGATCGTGGGGATGACCGCGCGGGCGGACTGCCGGGGGCCGTAGGTGTTGAAGGGGCGGACGACGGTGACGGGGAGTTCGAAGGCGTGCCAGTGCGACAGCGCCGTCATGTCGGCGCCGATCTTCGAGGCCGAGTACGGCGACTGCGGCTGCAGCGGGTGGTCCTCGCTGATCGGTGCGGTGCGGGCGGTGCCGTAGACCTCGCTGGTGGAGGTGTGCACCAGGCGGCGCACCGCGTGCCGTCGGCATGCCTCGGCGACGTTCTCGGTGCCGACGACGTTGGTCTGGACGTAGGCGCCCGGGGATTCGTAGCTGTAGGGGATGCCGATGAGGGCGGCGAGATGGAAGACGGTGTCGCAGCCGGCCACGGCGTCCATCACCCGGCCCGCGTCGCGGACGTCCCCGGCGAGCGTCTCGACCGGGCTGTGCGGGTCGGTGAAGTGGTGGGCGAGGTGGCCCTTCTCGGCGTACGGCTTGTAGTGGACGAACGCGCGTACCTCGGCGCCGCGGGCGACGAGGAGGTCGACCAGGGCGGAGCCGATGAATCCCTCGGCTCCGGTGACCAGGACGGTGCGTCCGGTCCAGTCGAAGTCGGCGGGGGTGGGCGGGGCGGGGGTCCGCGGGATGGTCATGCCGGGGTCTCCGTGTCGGTGTGGTGTGCGGGCAGGGGTGAGTGGCCCGGGTGGGCCGGGCCGCCCGGGAGCGGTGCCGTTCGGCCGGACAGGCGCAGGACGTGCGCGGCCAGCAGGTCGGCGGCTCGGGCGTGGGTGCCGGGGTGGGCGGCGGCGGCCATGGCGGCCAGCCGGGACGGCTCGGCCAGCAGCGGCTCGACCAGGGTGGCCAGCCGGTCGGCGTTCGTCTCGGCGTCGGGCAGCAGCAGGCCGGCGCCGACGTCGGTGAGGACGCGGGCGTTGTGGGTCTGGTGGTCGCCGGGGGCGTACGGGTAAGGCACCAGGACGGCGGGGGTCCGGGTGGACGCCAGTTCGGCGACGGTCGACGAACCCGCTCGGCACACGGCCAGATCTGCGGCTGCGTACGCGAGGTCCATCCGGTCGAGGTAGGGGACGGCCGTGGCGACGCGGGCGGCCCCGGACTGGGCCAGCTGCCGCCGGGTGTCCTCCAGCGCGGCCGGACCCGTTTTGATCAACAGGTGGACGTCGGTGCGGTGTCGCCAGTGCCGCGCGAGGCCGGTCGCCGCGGCGGTGAGCCGGGCGGCGCCCAGGCTGCCGCCGTTGACCAGCACCAGCCGGCCGTCGCCGGGGACGCCGAGTGCGTGCCGGGCGGCGGCCCGGAGTCCCGGGCGGTCCAGGGCCGCCAGCTCCGCGGCGATCGGCATGCCCACGGTGTTGGCGTGCCGGCCGCGGGAGAGGTGTTCCCGGGACTCGTCGAAGGCCAGGGTGATCCGGTCGGTCAGCATGGCCGCGAACCGGTTCGCGCGGCCGGGTACCGCGTTCGACTCGTGGATCACGCTGGGCAGACCGGCCATCCGGGCCCCGACGATCACGGGTGCGCTCGGGTAACCGCCCATGCCGACCGCGACCTGCGCGCCCTGCTCGCGCAGGATCGCCCGGCACTGGGCACCGGACCTCGCCAGCGCGGCGGGCAGCAGGAAGCGTTTCGCGCCCAGCGACGGATCGAAGGGGATCATGTCCACGGTGTGCAGCCGGTAACCGGCCTCGGGGATGAGCCGGGTCTCCAGCCCGCGTGTCGTGCCGACGAACGAGACCTCGGCATCGGGTACGGCGCGCCGCAGCGCGTCGGCCAGTGCCAGGCCGGGATAGATGTGGCCGCCCGTGCCGCCGGCGCCGATCACCACCGACAGGCGGGACTGGGGTGTTCGCGGTATTCGCGGTGTCCTCATGGAGGGTCACGCTGCTGACGCGCTCTAAGAGAGATCTAAGAAGCGGCGCCCTCGGACCGGCGCTTCGCTGCGGGGCCGCCACGCTGGTCGGACGGCATAAGAGGGCTCTCAGAAATGCTTTGGCAGGCTGGTGCCGTGGCGAAGCGAATTCTGGTGGTGGACGACGAGCCGGAGGTGCGGGCCGCCGTCGAGGACGGCCTGACCGTCGAGGGGTACGCGGTACGGGGCGCCGCCGACGGTCTGGCGGCGCTGTCGGACGTGGCGGTCTGGCAGCCCGACGTGATCGTCACCGACGTTCTGATGCCGGTGCTGGACGGCCTGGGGCTGTGCCGTCGGCTGCGTGCGATCGGGGATCGTACGCCGGTTCTCGTGCTGACCGCGTTGGACGCGGTGAGCGAGCGGGTCGACGGGCTGGACGCGGGCGCCGACGACTATCTGGTCAAGCCCTTCGCGCTGGACGAGCTGACCGCCCGGGTGCGGGCGCTGCTGCGCCGGGCCGCCCCCGAGGGCCCGGACGACGGCGGCCGCCTCGCCTTCGCCGACCTGGAGGTGGACCCGGAGACCCGCACCGGATGGCGCGGGGGGCGTGCCATCGAGTTCAGCCACACGGAGTTCGCGCTGCTGGAGCAGTTGCTGCTGCACCCCGGCCAGGTGCTGCCGCGCGCGGTGCTCTTCGAGCTGGTCTGGGGCCGCGACTTCGGTCCCGACTCCAACTCCCTCGCGGTCTACGTGGGCTACTTGCGGCGCAAGCTGGAAGCGGGTGGCGAACCGCGCCTCGTGCACACGGTGCACGGCGTGGGGTACCGGCTGGACGCGGCATGAGCGGGCCGGAAGGGTCCGGCGGCGGAGGGTCGTGGCGTGCGCTGCTCGGCCGGCTGCGCGACCGCGCGCCCCGTCGGCTGCGTACCCGGCTGGCGCTGGCGGCCTCCGCCGCGGTCGCGCTCGTCGTGGTCGGTGTGTGTACGGCGGCCTTCCTGGTGCTGCGCTTCAAGCTCCACCAGCAGCTCGACCAGAGCCTCGCCCAGTCTGCGAACCTCGTCGCACGCCAGGAACAGGTCTCGGCTCCGGGTGTCGTCCGGGCGGAGTGCCGCTACCTGGGCGCTCCGGCCTGCGCGCAGATCGTCCCGCGAGACCCCGCCGACGATCCCGCCGAGCCCTACGCCCTTCCGGTCTCCGACGGGACGCGTGAGGTCGCGGCCGGCCGGCGGGAGCCCTCGTACCGCGCCATCACCGTCGCCGGTCATCCGGCCCGCATGCTCACCACCACCTACGGTGACGGCAGAGCCGTGCAGGTGGCGCTGCGTTCCGACGTGGCCGACCGGGGCGTGCGCCAGGCGGCCTGGCTCCTGGTGGCCGTGGGGGCGGCCGGTGTCCTCGCGGCGGGCGGCCTCGGCTACGGCGTCGCGCGCACGGGGCTGGCACCGGTCACCCGGCTGACGGCCACGGCGGAACGGGTGGCCGCCACCCGGGACCCGCGGCACCGCATCACCTTGCCCGGCCCGGCGCCCCGCGGCCCTGCCCGCGACGACGAGATCACGCGGCTCGCGGCGACGTTCAACACGATGCTGGAGGAGCTGGACCGCTCCGTCACCGCCCAGCGGCGGCTCATCGCCGACGCCTCCCACGAACTGCGCACCCCGCTGACCGCCCTGCGGACCAACGCCGAACTCCTCGCCCTCGCCGACCGGCTGCCCGTGGACCGGCGGGAGCGGGCCGCCGGCGCGCTGGTGCGTCAGCTGACGGACGTCACGAACCTGGTGAACGACCTGATCGAGCTGGCCCGCGACGAGGAACCGCGTCCGCTGCTCGAACAGGTCGATCTGGCCGGCCTGACCCGGCACGCCGTGGACACCGCCCGGGAACGCTGGCCCCAGGTCCGTTTCGACCTCCGCACGACCGACCGGGCATCCGGCGTCCTGCGCCCCGGCATCCCCTCCCGACTGGCCCGTCTGCTGACGAACCTGTTGGACAACGCGGCGAAGTTCAGCCCGCCGGGCGGCGAGGTCGAGGTGGTGGTCGACGACCGGGAGCTGACCGTCCGGGACCGCGGGCCCGGTGTCGCACCCGGGGACCTTCCCCACATCTTCGACCGCTTCTACCGCGCCCCCTCGGCCCGCTCGCTGCCCGGTTCCGGACTGGGGCTGGCGATGGCCCGCCAGATCGCCCGCACGCACGGCGCCACGCTCACCGCGGAACAGGCTCCCGGCGGCGGTGCGCTGTTCCGCGTCTCCTTCGGTCCCTGGCCGGAAGCCCCGCGTGCGCGGGTCACAGAGTGAGGCCCGCTCCGTGGGGGAAGACGGGATCGGCCGTGTCGCTCGGGACGTCGACCTTGCCGGAGACCTCGTCCTCGCTGTGGCCGAGGCGGTCCAGGAGGAAGTGGACCCGGTAGCTGGTGACGCAGGAGACGCCTGCGAAGACCAGGAAGCGGCTGGCGAAGTTCCAGGCGAGGTCCGGGTGCCGCTTCGGGCCGACCCCTGGCCGAGGGCGGAGCCCCGGTCGTCCTCCGGGACGATCTGCGCGACGCGCAGCGCGAGCGTGACCATCACCGGTGTCAGCAGCGAGAGCATCACGCCGAACTGGGCGAAGGCGAGGCCGAGAACCAGCCGCGCGGGGGCCGGCTGAGGGGTGCTGAGGGGCCGGGGCGGGGGGCTCGGCGCCCGGCGCGGCGTCGGGGATGACGGCCATGACGGCTCTCCAGAGGGGAGGGGGACGGCTTCCCCGCCGTCCGGCGACCACACCGCAGACGCAGACGCAGAAACAGAGTAGTCAGTAGGTTTTATGAGTCGCTTGAACCACACTCCATGAGGGCTTGCCGGAACGCGGATTAAGGTGATGGACATGGACCGCACCCAGGGCGCCAAGCCCCGTAGATCCGCAGCCCGCGGCAGTTACGCGGTGGGCGACGAGCGCCGTGCCCGCATCCTCGACGTCGCCGTCGAGCACTTCGCGCAGTGGGGCTTCCACGCCTCCTCGCTCGCGCGGATCGCCAAGGACGTCGGCATCACCCAGGGCGGTCTGCTGCACCACTTCCGCGGCAAGGAGGACCTGCTCGTCTCGGTCCTGCGGCACAGCGACGAGCAGGACGCGGCGCGGTTCTTCACCCGGGAACCGCAGTCCGCCGTCGAGGCCTTCGAGGCGCTGGTCGACCTCGCCGAGCACAACGCGGCGCGGCCCGGCCGCACCAGGATGTTCAATGTCCTGGCCGCGGAGGCGGGCGAGCGCGGCCATCCCGCTCACGGCTACTTCCTCCGCCGCTACGACACGGTGATCGGCAAGATCACCAAGTCACTGCGCACCGCCGTCGATCGCGGCGAACTCGAACGGGACACCGACTGCGAAGGCCTCGCCGCGGAGATCGCCGCCGTCATGGACGGGCTGCAGTTGCAGTGGGCGCTCGCCCCGGGGTCGTACGACATGGCGGGCCGACTGCGGACCTACCTCGACCGCTTGCTGCGCGGCGTGACCGTCGACGGCTCCGGCCTGCCCGCCCACGCCTGAAGCGCTCGCGCGTCGACGCCCGCCTCCGTGACGGCGTGCCACCGTCTGGGCGGGCGTGGTCTGCGGGGCATAGCCTGCGGCACAGTGTCACGTACGTCAGCTGTCTCAGGAGGTACCGCATGCCTCAGCTTGTGACGTCTCGGGAGTTGGACGTCATCGTGGACCACCGGCTGTTCGGCCTGGTCGACGAGGAGGGCCAGGAAGGCGAGCGGCCGGCGTCGCCGCGGTCGGTCGGCAGTTTCGTCAGTTCCAACGCCACCATGCTCTACATCGGGTCGGACGCGGACATTCTCAACGCGCGGTTGCGGCTGGAGGCATGGGACGGACCGGCGACCGCCTTCGCGGACGAGTGGCCGTCGACGGAGGTCTTGTCGCTGGACCTCCCCTCGGGCCGGTTCCTGGTGGACGAGATCGCCGCCGGAGGCAAGTCGGACGTCTTCCGGCTCCCGCATGCCGGCAGGTGGCGGGCGCGGGTGGGGTGGCGGGAGAACGCCCCTGCCCCGGACGGCGGCTTCGCGGAGCCGGGCGGCTGGGCACTGGTCCAGTTCTGGCCGGACGCGGGCTGAGACGGACCGATCCGTGTGCGGGGCCCGGCCTCGTCGGCCGGGCCCCACACGACCACCGCTCAGCGGTCAGCGGATGGGGATGTGGAACGCGTCCTGGTCGAGCAGCCGGTCGACGTCGTACCAGCGGCCGAGGCGCCGCCCGGCTTCCTGGTTGACCTCACTGTTGACCCATCGCGCCGAGTAGTGACGCTCGTACTGGGCGCCGCCGTACGGTTCGTTGGGGAACAGGTGTCGTCCCGCGCCCTCGTAGGTCGAGGCCATGGGGTACTCGTCGCAGTCGTACGGACCCTGGTTCTCCGGAAGGGTCGCCTTGAGGTCCTGCATCGCCTTGGTGGCGCAGAAGTTGCGGACGATGCGGCGGTTCTCGTCGTACCGGAAGCTCTGCTTCTCTCCCTTGGCCTGTGCGAGACGGTGGATCGGGTCGCCAGGTGTGCCGCCGGCCAGGTGCTTGTCCGCCTGCGTGGGCATCGTGGCTCCAGGGTTGGCCCGGGCGTCTTCCAGGTGGATGGCGACGCCGGCCACCTCCGCGTCGGACTTCGTGTAGGACATGCCCGGCACCGCCCGGTCGAACACGGACCCGAGCTTGTGCGACTGGAGGTACCACGCCGAGTCGAACCGCATGCCGCCTTCGGGGCTCTCGGTATCGATGATCTGGAAGTACCAGGGCAGATCGAACTCGTACTCGATGTGGAACACGCCGGTGGCGATCTGCTCCCCCCACAGCGGGTCGGAGCTGATCGCCTGGGAGGCGATGTCGAAGTACGCCTCGTCGTTCACGCGCCACTCGTTGATGGTCTTCTCGGTCTCCTCGTTCTCGTGCGCGTAGCAGGCGTGGTCGTCGTTGAGGTTGGAGTCCTCGTCGGTGTAGGTGCCCTCGCACTCGATGGCGGCACTCAGGTCCGCTCCGGAGCCGGCGAACGGGCCGGTGGTGACGATGTTCTCGACCTTGAGCCGGAAGTCCGCCCAGCGGAAGTTGGGATGGTCCTCGTGTCCGCCCACTTTGCCGTAGCCGATCAGCGTGTTCGTCGAGGAGTAGACGCCGCTGATTTTGCATTGCGGCGGGAAGAGCCCGCATTCGAAGGCGGGCATGAACAGCAGGTGCTTCTGGCAGTACGAGTAGCGGTTCTTGATCCACCCGGCGTCCTGCGATGCCGCGTCGGAGTTGGCGCCGCACTCCTCCCAGTTGGTGTAGTCGTAGATGTCGGCCGGGATGCGGCCGTTCGGGAACCGTGAGGAGTCCACCACGTAGCTCGCCGGGTCCGCGGCGAGGGCCGCCTTCTTCGACATCTGTGAAGGGCCCGCGGACGTCGACGGCTTGATGCCCAGCCGGTCGAGATTGCCGCGCTTCGTCACTTCCTCGACGAGTTTCTCCGGGTCGGCGATGAGCGCCGGGTCGGATATCACGTACGGGGTGATCTTGTAGGTGGTCTTTCGGTCTTCCTGCGGGCTCTGCGCCTGGGCCGGCAGGGCGCCGACCAGCAGCAGAGCCGCGGCGGCCAGACCTGTGAAGGCCGCCTTGAGGCGTAAGGATGTCACTGCGCTGTTCCCCCTGTGAGTGCAGTAGGCGTGCGATACGCCAGTACAAACCCACGGAATGATCGTGTACAGGTCAAGTACGGCCAATGGTCCGGCACAGCGGACTCGCCCGAGAGCCAGCTCAACGCCTTTCGCACTGCGTGTCCGCGTGTCCGAAAAGCAGGGGACCGATCGGGCCCGGGGACGGCCCGCGAGACTCTGATCAAGGTCTCGCAGGCCGCCTCCTGCCATGCCCGAGTGGTGCGGCTACCTCTGGTCGACCGGTAGGGCCAGGTCGGTGACCTGGTACTTCTTCGGGAACGCGCCTATGTCCGTCGCCTTGCCGGCCAGGATGTCCACCCCGTACAGGCGGTAGGTACCGGCCGAGCCGATGGCGGCGAAGCCGTGGTTCATGCCCGTGGCCGGGCTGTAGTAGATGTCGAAGCCGGCGTCCAGGCCCGCGTCGACGCCGAGGTTGCCGGTGGGAGCGTGGGTTCCGGCGTTGGCCGGAGACTGCAGCGAGATCCGGTCCGCCATAGTGTCGAGGTCGAACAGAGTCGTCGCGGTCCCCGCGCTGAGGTCGTTGTTGGTGTAGGCGGCGCCGGTGACCCCCACGGCGGTGGACGGCGGGCTCGTCGGGTTGGTGAGTGTGCCGTCGACGGTGGTGGTTCGCGGGGCCGCCGGGTCGTCGATGTTGTGCCGCAGGTTCTGCCCCGTGTCGGAGATGACCCGCAGCCGGTTCGCGGCCGGGTTGAAGTCCACACCGAAGGCGGTGCCGGAGAGCGCGACCGTCAGCTGGGAGGCCTTCGTCGCTTTGGCGTTCATGGTGTTGAGCGTGTAGATGCCGCCCTTGTCACCGACGCCGTACAGCCTTTCGTTCTGGACCCGGAAGTCGATTCCTACGAGCCGGGTGTCCCGGGACAGACCGGAGACCTTCCCCAGCGACCAGGCCTTGGCCGGCTTGTCGACGTTGAACTCGACCAGACGCTGGTCGCTGGTGAGACCGATCGCGGTCAGTTCTCTGTGCGAGGACGCGGCCGGCGTGCCCGGGGCTGCGAGTGCCGGGACGGCGCACAGGGCGGCGAGGACCAACCCGGCCGTCGCGACAGTACATTTACGCATCTCTTGTTCCCTCTCAGGAGGCCTCGGTCTGAATCGCCGAAGGCTCTGAAGGGGATCCGTCGCCGGCCGCTGGGCGGACTGGCGGCGACCGCGAGGGCCACCCGTCTGGCCCCCGTCCGCGTACAGCGCGTGATCTGTGCTTCGGGGCCGGCAGACGTCAGGCGTAGTGGCGGTACACGGCCTGGGCCACGCAGGCGGGCTTGTCGCTGCCTTCCGTCTCCACGGTGAACGTCAGCGGCATCTGGACACCGTTGCCCTTGACCTCCTGCACGGCGCCGACGGAGCCGTGCAGGCGGATCCTCGCCCCGACGGGGACGGGGCTGGGAAAACGGACCTTGTCCAGGCCGTAGTTGACGCTCATCGATACGCCAGTGATGCCCAGCAGCTCACCGAAGAGCGGGATGATGAGGGAGAGGGTGAGGTAGCCGTGGGCGATGGGGCCGCCGAAGGGACCCTTCTCCGCCTTCTCCGGGTCGGTGTGGATCCACTGGTGGTCGTCGGTGGCGTCGGCGAAGGTGTTGACCCGTTCCTGGGTGATCTCTCGCCATTCGGTGCGGCCGAGGTCGGCTCCGCTGAGGGACTTGAGCGCGTCGAGGCCGTTCGCGGTGGTGGGCATGAGGGTTCCGTTCCTCTCGGTGGGGCGGGCATGGGTGAGGCGGGCCGGCGGAGGCGCGTCCTACGGGCGGAAGCGATGGCCGGCGGAGGCGCTCGCGTAGCGGTCGCGCACGACGGGCTTGACGATCTTCCCCGAGGCCGTGCGAGGCAGGGTGTCCGTGACGACCACGGACTTGGGGATCTTGTACTTGGCGAGCCTGCCCCGCAGGTGGCCGAGGATGTCCGGCTCGTCGGCGACGGCTCCGGGCTTCAGGACGACGACGGCGCGGCCCACTTCGCCCCAGGTCCGGTCGGGTATGCCGATGACCGCGCATTCGCTGACGGCCGGGTGGGTGAGGAGCATGTCCTCGACCTCCGCCGGATAGACGTTCTCGCCGCCCGAGACGAACATGTCCTTGACCCGGTCGACGATGTAGGCGAACCCGTCGGCATCGATACGGGCGACGTCGCCGGTGCGCAGCCAGCGGCCGTCGGTCAAGGCGGCCTCGGTGTCGGCGGGCCGGCCCCAGTAGCCGGTCATGACGTTGGGGCCGTGGACGAGGATCTCGCCGCGGTCTCCGGGTTCGGCGTCGCGTCCGTCGGGCAGCACCACGCGGGTGTCGGTGAAGAAGTGCGGGACTCCGGCGGAACCCGCCTTGGCCGCGGCCTCCGCCTTGTCCAGGAAGAGGACTCCGGGGGACGCCTCGGTCATGCCATAACCCTGGCTGAAGGCCAGTCCGCGGGCGAGGTAGGTGTCGATGGTGCGGGTGGGCACCGGTGCGCCGCCGCAGCTGACGGTGCGCAGGCTGGACAGGTCCGTCGTCGCCCAGCGGGGCAGGGCAGCCATCGCGTCGTACATCGTGGGGACGGCGAACATGTGGGTGACGTGCCGGTCCTCGATGGTCTCCAGCACCCGCTCGGCGTCGAACGCGCCGAGCAGCACCACCCTGCCGCCCTTGAGGAGGGTGGGCAGGCACGTCATGTTGAGACCCGCGGTGTGGAACAGGGGCGCGACGACCAGGGTCACCTCGTCCGCGGCGAGGTCCGTGTCGACGAGGACATTGACGCTGTTCCAGGTGATGTTGGCGTGGGAGAGGACCGCTCCCTTGGGCCGGCCGGTGGTTCCGGAGGTGTACATGATCATGCAGGGGTCCTCGGGGGCCACGGTCTCGTCCAGGGGGTCGGTCCCGCCGGCCGTGAGCAGTTCCTCGTAGCCGAGGGCGCCGTCGCCGGGCCCGTCGAGCGCGACGCGGTGACCTACGCCGGCCTGGCCGGCGGCGGCGCGGGCGGCGTCGGCCTGCTCCGGCGCGTGGACGAGGACGGTGCTGCCCGAGTCGGACAGACCGTACGCCAGTTCCGGGGCGGCCAGCCGGATGTTGAGCGGGACGAAGACCGCACCGAGTACACCGGCCGCGAACAGCGTCTCCAGGAAGGCGGGGTGATTGGGCCCCAGGTAGGCGATCCGGTGGCCGCGTTCCACGCCCAGTGCGCGCAGGGCGTGGGCGAGGCGCAGGACGCGCTGGTGCAGTTCGCGGTAGGTCCAGGTGCGGTCCTCGTGGACGAGGGCGGTCCGGTCGGGTGTCTTGCGGGCCCGGCGGGCCGGCCACGAGCCGATGCCTTGGTTCAACACGGCGACTCCTTCAGTCCCTGGTCAGACCGAGCAGACGGGCGGCGTTCTCCTTGAGGATCTTCGGCCGGACCTCGGGCTTGATGTCGAGCTTCTCGAAGTCCGCCAGCCACCGGTCGGGGGTGATGACCGGGTAGTCGGAGCCGAAGAGGACCTTGTCCTGGAGCAGACTGTTGGCGTAGCGCACCAACTGCGGCGGGAAGTACTTCGGCGACCAGCCGGACAGATCGATGTGGACGTGCGGCTTGTGCGTGGCCACGGCGAGGGCCTCGTCCTGCCAGGGGAACGACGGGTGCGCCAGGATGATGCGCAACTGCGGGAAGTCCACGGCCACGTCGTCGACGAGCATGGGGTTGGAGTACTTCAGCCGTATCCCGCCCCCGCCCGGGACGCCGGCGCCGATACCGGTCTGGCCGGTGTGGAACAGGGCCGGCACGCCGAGTTCCTCGATGGCCTCGTACAGCGGGTAGGCCATCGGGTCGTTGGGTGAGAAGGCCTGGATGCTGGGGTGGAACTTGAAGCCCCGTACGCCGTGCTCCTCCACCAGGCGGCGCGCTTCCCTGACTCCGGCCCGGCCCTTGTGCGGGTCGATACTGGCGAACGGGATGAGCACGTCGGCGTGGGCGGTGCAGCTCTCGGCGATCTCCTGGTTCGAGATCCTCGGGTGCCCGGTGGCGTGTTCGGCGTCCACGGTGAACACCACGGCGGCCATGCGGCGTTCGCGGTAGTGGGCGGCCATCTCGTCGATCGTCGGCTGCCGGTGGCCGTGCGCCTTGAAGTACTCCTCCGAGGCACCGAACAGTTCGGGGCTGAGCGCCCCGTGGCCGTCCTTGGACACCTCGGCATGGGTGTGCACGTCGATGGCGGTCAGCCGGTCGAGATCCAGGGTGAGGTCGCCCATCTCAGGCCCCCGGCGCCTGCGGAGCCGGAATGCCGTACGTCTCCGGCTCGGCGCCGACACCGCCGGTCCACTCCTCGGCGATGGCGTCGGCGCTCCAGCCGCCGTCGGCGAAGGCCACCGCCTTCTCCTTGGGGTGTGCCCACAGCGCCAGCCGGTCACCGCCGATACCGATGGCCTGCCCGGTGATGCCCTTGGAGGCGTCCGAGGCCAGGAAGGTGATCAGCGAGGCGACGTCCTCGACCGTGCCGAGGCCCTCGTCCCTGCGCACCCAGTCCGGCAGCGGATCGCCGGTGCGCTCGGCCTCCTCGATGACCGGCGCGAACGCCGGGACGGTCTTGGTCATCTCGGTGGCCGCGACGGGCACGACGGCGTTGACCGTGATCTCGGCCCTGGCCAGCTCCATCGCCCAGGTCCGCGCCATCGCCACGATGCCCGCCTTGGCGGCGGCGTAGTTGGTCTGACCGAAGTTGCCGCGCTGTCCGGCCGGCGAGGAGACGAGGACGAGACGGCCACCGGTGCCCTGCTCCCGCATGCGGGTGGCGGCCGCCCGGGCGCAGGTGAAGGTGCCGCGCAGGTGGACGCGGACGACGGCGTCGAAGTCGTCGTCGGTCATCTTCCACAACACGCGGTCACGCAGGATGCCGGCATTGGTGACCAGCACGTCCAGGCGCCCGAATTCCCGCACCGCCGCGTCCACCAGCTGCTGAGCCGCCTCGCTGTCGCCCACGGCCGCCACGACACCGGCCGCCTTGCCTCCTTCCGACGTGACGGTGGCGACGGCGGCGTCGACCGCGTCCTGGTCGACATCGTTGACGACGACGGCGGCTCCCGCCGCGGCGAGCGCCCGGGCGTACCCGAGCCCGAGGCCGCGTCCGCTGCCCGTGACGACGGCGACTTTCCCGTGCAGATCCATGGAGGGTGCCTCTCGTGTGGAGGGGAGGAGATGTACGTCCGGCGCAGGCCGGGATCGACAGGAATCCTGATGAACAACAGCCTTCAGTCTGGTAATCAACAGGATTCCTGTCAATGCCCTAGGGTGAGACGTACCGCCGCACCGGCGGTATCCAGCGCAGGAGCCACCCGGAGGGCCCCGCCCGGACCATCACCACAGGAGGACCAACGTGAGCCCTTCGCTGCTCTACCTGGTCAAGAGAACGGAGTTGGCGGTGCGCGCCCGCCTGGACGAGCTGCTCAAGCCGGCGGGCATCACGGCGTTGCAGTACACCGCCCTCACCGTGCTGGAACGGCACGACGGCATCTCCGCCGCGCAACTCGCCCGCGACTCCTTCGTCACCGCCCAGACCATGGCCGACATGGTCCGCGCGCTGGAGAAGCGCGGCCTGATCCGCCGCGAACCCAACCCCGACAACCGCCGCGAGCGCCTGATCCTGCTCGCCGACGCGGGACGCCGACTCCTGGCCGAGTACGCCGAGCCGGCCCGCGGACTCGAGGAGCGCATGGTCGCCGACCTGAACGCCGAGCAGGTCGACCTGTTCCGGGACGCCCTGAATCACGCGTGGCGGTCACTTTCCTGAGCCGCGTGTGCGACAGACGCCGCCGGTGACCGGTGCGGGCACACCGGTCACCGGCGACACGACCGCCGCTACCTGAGCGCGTACATACGGATGGCGACGACATCCTCGCCCTCCGGGCGAGCGAGGCCGACGAAGACCGTCTCGGCGAGCCAGCGGTGAGCGGGTGCGTCCGTACGGAAGACCGGTGACGTCCGGTAGTAGTGACCGGCCTCCGTGACCTGCAGGTCCCCGTCGAACTGGTCCGGACTGTCGGCCTTCGGCCGGTAGTAGCCACGGTTGACGATGTCGATCACGGCACCGTCGTCGGCCTGGAGCAGATAGCGCGCCTCCAGCTCACAGACCTCCCCCCGCGTGCTGCTCCAGTCACCGCCACCGGGCAGCACCTTCCCGCGCAGGAGAGGCCCGTCCACGCTGCCTCCGACGATGGGCGTGAACTCGGCGACCTCCCCGTCACCGTGGCCGATGTGCAGCGTGCCGGTCACTTCGGCACGGATCTCGAAGGCGAAGACGAGGGCGGGAGTGAAGGACATGGCACTTCTCCGATTCTCCAGGCGGGATGACGTGCTCATTCAGCGTGCGTGATCGTCGTGCAGCGCTCTTGACTCGTTAGCTCACCAGATGCAAGCGTGTTACGCAACAGCGTTATATGACGTTCGTTTACGACGGTCCGCCGACAGTCTCACCTCCCCGTCGCGGGCCTCCCCCTTCCCTTTCCTTTCTCACTCCTCTCGGCAAGGAGCATCGCCATGGCTGCGAAAAATCGAGTGCTGACGGGGCTCGTGGGCGTGGGGCTGCTGGCCTCGACGGCATGCACCAACTCCTCGAACGGAGCCGGCGAAACACCCGGGAGCGCCGACCGGCTCACCACCACCACCGAGCCCGGGACCGCCGAGGTCGACCGCGTGACCTGGGCGCTTCCCTACGGCGAGCCCACGACCCTGGACCCCGCGAAGGTGGGCGACTACTCACCCCAGACGGTGGGGGCGAACCTCTGCGACACGCTGACGCGGATGAACGCCGACTTCTCACTGAGCCCCGGACTCGCCCGGAAGGTCAGCTGGACCGACGACCGCACCCTGGTGCTCGACCTGCGCTCCGACGTGAAGTTCTGGGACGGCTCCCCGATGACGCCACAGGACGTGATCCACAGCCTCGAACGGCAGCGGGACCCGAAGACGCAGGCGCTCTACGGGAACTACCTCGCGGCCGTGACGTCGATCAGGGCCACCGGCCCGCACCAGGTGACCCTGCGCACCAAGACCCACGACCAGACCCTGCCCAAGGCACTGTCGACCTCGTTCGGCGCGGTGAACAAGAAGGCGTACACCGAGAAGGCGGGTTCCGCCTACGGCAGCGCCAAGGGCGGCCTGATGTGCACAGGACCGTTCGAGCTGGGTTCGTGGAAGTCCGGCGACAGCATCACCCTCGAACGCAACGACGCCTACTGGGATACCGGGCTCCAGCCCAAGGCGGCCGAGGTCACCTTCAAGTTCATCACCAACAGCAACACGCTCACCAGCGCGCTTCTCTCCGGTGAGGTGGACGGCACCTACGAACTGCCGCCCAGCAGCGCCACCGCGCTCGCCAAGGCCGGCAGCGGCACCATCCACCTCGGTCCCTCCACCCAGAACGTGCTGCTGATCCCCGCCAACGGGCAGTCGCCCGCCGCCGACCGCGCGCTCCTGGACGCCCTGTCGCACGTCATCGACCGCGAGGCACTGATCAGGAACGTCTTCGGCGGCGACGCCACCACCCTGAAGTCACTCGTCCCGCCGCTCACCTGGAGCGGGGACGAGGCGGCCGCACAGTACGACGCCGCCTACGAGAAGCTGCCCGCCGCACCGAAACCGGACGTGGAGCGGGCGAAGCAGCTGCTGGAGCAGGCCGGTCCGGTCTCCCGGCCCTTGGTGGCCGCCATCCCCGCCGGTGACCAGCGTGGTCTGCAGGCGCTGACGTTCCTCCAGGCCGCGGCCAAGAAGATCGGCGTCGACATCGAGATCAAGCAGCTCCAGCCCACCGAGATGTCCTCCCTCTTCTACGACCCCTCGGTCCGCGAGGGCCTCGACCTCGTCCTGACCTTCGGATATGTCAGCATGCCGGACCCGGCGTCCTACGTGGCCGAGAGCGTCACCCCCCGTGGCCTCTTCAACTGGACGAACTACGACAACCCCGACGTGACCCGGCTCCTCGACCAGGCACGCACCTCTTCCGACCCGGCGGCGACGGCCAAGGCGTACGCCGAGGCCCAGGCCCTCTTCACCCCCACCACCCCGGTGGTCTACCTGGCCACCACGCACGAACGGATGTTCATGAACAAGCGCCTCAGCGGCGCACCCACGTCATTCGCCTACATGAGCATGCCATGGGCCGCCCACCTCGGCGGCACCGGCAAGTGACCCGCATACCCTCATCACAGGAGACAACGATGACCGACACTCCGGGCGGCAAGCCGCTGTGGGACCGTTCGGCTGCCGAGCTGGCCGCCGGAATCCGTGCGAAGGACTTCTCCGCGACCGAGGTCGCCCAGGCCTTCCTCGCGCGTATCGAGGAGACCAACCCGGCGCTCAACGCCCTGGTGGACATCCGTCCCGAGGAAGCGCTGGTGCAGGCCGCCGCTGCCGACGCGGCGGTCGCCGCGGGCGGTGAGCTGCCCCCGTTGCTCGGTGTCCCGGTCTCCACCAAGATCAACACCTCGCTGCGCGGATACGCCAGCTCGCACGGCGTCGCGGCCTGGGCCGGCGCCGTCGCCCAGGACGACGCCGTGTGCGTCGCCGGTCTGCGCGAGGCCGGGGCGACCCTGCTCGGCCGCAGCAACAGCCCGGCCTTCGCCGTGCGCTGGTTCACGGCCAACGACCTGCACGGCAGGACGCTCAACCCGTGGCACTCCGGCCACACCCCGGGCGGCTCCTCCGGAGGGGCCGCCGCCTCGGTCGCCGCCGGGATGACCCCGATCGCGCAGGGCAACGACATCGGCGGCTCCGTCCGCTTCCCCGCGTACTGCTGCGGCGCCGTCGGCCTGCGCCCCACCGTGGGGCTGGTCTCCGGTGTGGAGCCGCGCGGCGCGGAGGAGTTCGACAGCCCGATGTCCTTCCAGACGATGGCGGTGCACGGGCCGCTCGGCTGGACCGTCGACGACGTCCGCCGCGGTCTGCACGCCATGGTGACCCCGGACCTCAACGACCCCGTGGGCCTGCCGGCACGCCCGCCCCTGGGCGAGCCCGGCCCGGTCAAGGTCGCGATCGTCCGCGACGCGGGACTGGCCAAACCGCACCCCGCCGTGAACGCCGCCATCGACGACGCGGCCCGCTGGCTCGGCGAGGCCGGCCACGAGGTGGAGGAGATCGAACTGCCGCTGCTCGGCGAGGCCGCCCGGCTGTGGTCGCTGCTGCTCTACCAGGAGTTGCGGACGATGATGTCCGAGATCGAGCGGTTCGGTGACGATTCCGTACGCGTCTCGCTCATGTCCTCCTTCGCCGCGGCCGCGGAGATCTGGGGCGAGCATCCCAGCCTCACCGAGTACATCAAGGGTTACGCCCGTCGCGGCACCCTCATCAGCCGCCTTCAGCGGTTGCTGGGCCACGACCGCATCGTGCTCACGCCGGTCTGCGCCGAGCCGCCCTTCGAGCAGGACGCGGATCTCGCCGGCGACGCCCGGCTGAGCGAGCTGCTGGCCGCGCAGTGGCCGATGCAGGCGGTCCCGGTGCTCGGCTTCCCGGCGATGTCCGTCCCGACCGGCATCAGGGACGGGCTCCCGTCCGGCGTGCAGCTGATCGGCGGACGCTTCCAGGAGGACCTGCTGCTCCACGTCGCCTCGGCGATCGAGGCCCGGGCTACACGGACCCGGCCGTCGTTCGCCGGCAGACAGACCGGCTGACTCTCCTCGTAACTGCCTGGCCTCCGGTCCGGGAAGAAGACGTCTGCCCCGCCCCTTCCGGGGCGGGGCGAACGTCTTCTCGCGTCGAGGCATGCTTCGCGTGCCCCCGTCAGGCGGCAGCTGTGCCCGCCCTTCTCCGCGGTCTCCAGCCCGGCTTGGGAACGGACTCGATCAGACGCTGGGTGTACGGATCCTGTGGGCTGCCGAGGACGGTTGCGACCGGACCGTGCTCGACGGCCCTTCCCGCCCGCATCACCAGCACGTCGTCACTGATGTGCCGGACTGCCGCGAGGTCATGCGTGATGAACAGCAGGGCGGTCCCGGTGTCCGCGCGGATCCGCGCGAGCAGGGCCAGGATCTGCGCCTGGATGGAAACGTCCAGGGCCGCGATCGCCTCGTCCAGGATCAGCACCCGCGGCTCGGCCGCCAGTGCGCGTGCGATGGCGACGCGCTGACGCTGTCCGCCCGACAGTGCCTTGGGCAGGGAACGCGCCTGCCGGTCGTCCAGGCCCACCATGTCGAGCAGCTCCTCCACCCGGTCCCAGAGCTGGTCCGAGGGCAAGCGCCGGTGCAGCAGGACCGCCTCGGCGACGGCGTCGCGCACACGCTGGCGCCGGTCGAGGGACGAGTAGGGGTCCTGGAAGACCATCTGGATCCGCCGGCCGCCGGCGCGTCTCTCGCGCGATCGTGTCCGTCCCGGCCGCCGCTCGTCGCCCGCGACGACGACGTGTCCGCCGCTGGGTGTCTCAAGTCCGGCGATCATGCGGGCGGTGGTCGTCTTGCCGGAGCCCGACTCGCCGACGACCGCCAGGGAGCCGCGCTCCGGGAGCGAGAAGGTCACGTCGTCCACCGCGACGAAGTCGCCGAACACCTTCCGCAGATTGCGCACTTCAAGCATGTCTGCCGGCCTCCTCGGGCGAGTACGTGTGGGGGAAGTGGCAGGCCGCCGTGCTGTCACCGGCGGAACGCGGTAGCGGTCGGTCGCTGCGGCACAGCTCCCGCACACGGGGACACCGGGCGCTGAAGGCGCATCCTCGGGGCACCTCGAATCCGGACAGGGGCCTGCCGGAGATGGAACGCAGCTCCGCGTCGGCGGTGTCGACCGAGGGGCGGGAGGCGAGGAGGGCTCTCGTGTACGGGTGTGCGGCACAGCCTCGCAACCGGTCGGCGGGCAGTTCTTCCACCGTCGTGCCCGCGTACATCACCGCGACCCTGTCGCACACGGCGGCCGCCAGTTCGAGGTCGTGGGTGATGAACAGCATGGCGAGCCCGCGGGCTTCGCGGGTCTCCCCGATGATGGCCATCACCTCTTCCTGCGTCGTGACGTCGAGCGCGGTGGTCGGCTCATCGGCGAGCAGCAGCCGCGGTTCGGCGGCGAGCGCGGCGGCGATCATGACGCGTTGGAGCAGGCCGCCCGACAGCTCGTGGGGCCGTTGCCGCATACGCCGCTCGGCGTCGGCGATGCCGACTTCCCGCAGGATTCCCGCGACTTTCGTGGTCGCGGCGGCGACCGGAACACCGCGTGCGGTGGTCAGCCCCTCCACGAGGAAGTCGCCGACGCTGCGGGCCGGGTTGATGTGAGCTCTCGGGTCCTGGAACACCATGGCGACATCGGCGGCACGGAACGCGCGCAGGCGCTCCGGTTTCATGGCCGGTACGGACTCCCCCGCGAACAGCAGGTCTCCGTGGATGCGCGCGCCCTTCGGCAGCAGTCCCAGTACCGAGCGTGCCGTCAGGGACTTGCCCGATCCCGACTCGCCCACCAGAGCGACGGCCGTTCCCTCCGGGATGCTCACGTCGGCGCGGTGGACGACGGTGCGCACGGCCCCGTCGAGGGGCAGGTCGATTCTGAGCGCGTTGATCTGGAGCAGCGGTGGTGAACTCATGCGTTCTCTCCGAGCAGACGTCGGGACAGCCCGGTTCCCAGCAGGTTGAACGCGACGACGACGACCAGGATGGCGAGGCCCGCGTACAGCGACTGCTGTGGATGACCGGCGAGGATCGAGGGGGATCCGTTGGACACCATCAGCCCCCACTCCGGGTCCGGTGGCTGGCTGCCGAGTCCGAGGAAGGAGATCGCGGCGACGTCGAGCAGGGCGTACCCGAAGCCGATGGTGGCCTGGACGAGGACGAGCGGCAGCAGGTTCGGCAACAGGTGCCGCAGCCAGATGCGAGTGGTGGGGGCGCCGAGGAGCTGCAGTGCCGATACGTACGGCAGGTTGCGTTCCTTCATCGCGGCCGATCGGACCACGCGGGTGATCAGGGGCAGGTAGGCGATCGACAGGGCCACGATCGGCGCGGTGAGCCCCGCTCCGAAGACGGCCGCGACGAGGACGGCCATGATCAGGCCCGGGAAGCCGAACACGACGTCCAGAGCGCCCGAGACGAATCGGTCGATCCAGCCGCCGAACCAGGCGGCGGCCAGTGCGAGGAGGGTACCGAGTGTCGTGGAGACGGCTATCACCACGGCGGGGGCGGCCAGGCTGGCCCGGGTACCGGCGATCAGCCGGGACAGGATGTCGCGTCCGGTGTCGTCCGTGCCGAGCAGATGGGCCGCGGACGGACCGGCGTTGACATTCAGCGGGTCGACGGCGTTCGGATCGTGCGGAGCGATCAGCGGCCCGACCACGGCCAGCAGGACGAACAGGGCGACGACGCATCCGGCACCGAGCGTCAGGTGGTCCCGGGGGCGTCTGCTCCGTGGCTCGGTGGTGGTCCGGGTGAACAGGGCGGAAGTCATCGGGCCCCCTTCTGTGCGGCTCGGGGGTCGAGTGCGACGCTGACCAGGTCGACGGTGGTGTTGATGACGACGAACACGACCACGAAGATCAGTGACACGGCCTGGACCACGGCCATGTCCTGCTTGGAGGCCGCCTCGATCATGAGAGCTCCGAGTCCGCCTGTGCCGAATGCCTGCTCGGCGACGGCGGCGGTGGCGATGAGGCCGGCGATGCCGACGCCGGACACCGCGAAGACGGGGGCCGATGCGTTGTGCAGCACGTGCCGTCTGATCACCGTCCATTCGGGCACGCCGCGGCTGCGTGCGGTCTCCACGTGCTCCGAGCGTGTCTCCGCGCGGACGGCGGTACGGGTCACCTGGGCGACGTAACCGATCCAGGTCATCGCCAGCGCGAGGGCGGGCAGCGTCAGGTGGGAGAGGGTGCCGGTCAGGCCCTCGCCGGAGCCGTAGACCGGGAACCACGGGAGCTGGACGGCGAAGAGCCAGATGAGCAGGACCGACATGATGAAGGTCGGCACCGCCATCGCGCCCGCGGTGAGGGCCGTGGTGAGCGATTCCGTGCGGCCGCCGCGCAGCGCGGCGACGGTGCCGATGGCGGTGCCGACGGTGAGGACGAGGACGGAGGCATACCCGACGAGGGCAAGGGTGTCGCCGGCCCGCGCGCCGATGAGGTCGGCGACGGAGTCGCGGTAGACAAGGGACTGTCCGAAGTCACCGTGCAGGCAGCCGCTCAGCCACTGCCAGTACCCCTGGATGAACGGATCGTCCAGGTGGTACTCCTGGCGGATCCGCGCCAGGACCGCGGGGTCGGGGTCGCGGCTGCCGCCGACGAGCAGGGTGGCGGGGTCTCCGGGCGTGAGGAACATGGCGCCGTAGATCGCCAGGCTGGAGACGAGCACGGTCACGACGAGCATGCCGAGCCGGGTGACGAGGAAGCGGAGGTTCATCTGGGGTCACCTCCTTCGCCGCTCGCGGGCAGGACGGTCAGGCGCAGACGGGAGGGGTGGGCGGGACCGGTCCGGAGCGTCTGCAGGCTCGCCTTGGGAGCGGTCGTGAGCCATGGGCTTTCCAGTGAGCCGGAGTTGGGCAGGTGGTTCGGGAAGTCGCTGCCGGCGATCATCAGGGCGAGTCGGTGACCCGGGCGTACTCGGTAGCCGGTGTGGCCCAGGGCGATCTCCACCTCCCTGGGCCCGTCGGCCTGCGCACAGCCGCGCACGATCAGGCGCGCCGTGCCGTCCGGTGCGAGATCGAGGAGGCGCACGAACACGTCGAACGTCGGTGCCGTGCTCTCCACATGCAGCACCGCGTGCACGGGCCCGGCGAGGTCGAGTGGTGTACCGGAGGCGGTGCTCGTGAACACGAGGACGTCGTCCCGGTCGAGTGTGCGGCGCTCGTCGGCGTGGTCGCGCAACTGCATGAAGGTGTCTGCCGCGGCCGACGGCACGAGATCGTCCGGGTCGTAGCGCCACTGGGCCGACTCCGGTCCGTCGGCCGCGTCCGGGGCGAGCTTCCCACCGGGGGCCGTGCCGGCCGCCGCGGCCGGGTCCGTCAAGTACAGCTCGGTGAGGGTGGCTTCGGGCAACGGCCAGGTGGAAGCGGTGCGCCAGCCCTCGTGGCCGAGCTTCCAGCGCACGCGGGGCAATGACTCGGGCCGGGCGACGCCTTTGAGGAAGACGTCGAAGAACTCGACGGCAGGACCTGTGTAGGAGTCGAGCATGCGCTCCAGGGCGGCGTCGTCGACCAGGTGGTCGGCGTCGCGTGGCACCGGGGCGTTCTCCAGGAAGTAGTTCTCGTGGTCGATCGTGTCGGCGATCAGATACTGCACTGCCGCCCACCCGGGACGCCGGGCCAGTTCGGTGTAGTCGCGCATGTGGGCGATACCGAGGTTGTCGAACCAGCCCACGCAGTGCAGGACGGGCACCGGTCGCGCCTCATAGGGATGAGGCCCGTTGTACGGAGCGAGGGGGATGCCGCCGACGACGAGGTCGAAGCCGGCCGAGCGCTTGCCGATCGCGGCGAACGCCTCGTCGTACGCGGCGACGAGCGGACGCCTCGTGAGATCGACGTCGAACTCATAGGTGTCGCCGTCCGTCCAGACCTGCGCCTGATAGGTGGCTCCTTCCAACCACAGGGGCTGCGGGCCGGAGCCGGTGTCGTAACTGGCGACACCAGGGCCGTTGTTGGTGCAGGTGACCCGGGGGACGATCGCGCGGAGAGCGGGATGCTGGCTGGAGACCGCCGACCACTGGGTGAATCCGTAGTAGGAGTCGCCGAACATCCCGACGGTCCCGTCGGACCACGGCTGGCGGGCGATCCATTCGAGGGTGTCGTACCCGTCGTCCACTTCTCCGGTCCAGCCGAGCGTCTGACCCTGCGAGCGGAACTTGCCGCGGACGTCCTGGACCACCACGACGTAGCCGCGCGCCGTGAAGCGTTCCGCGATCCGGTCGAAGAAGACGTACCGGCTGTTCTTGTCGTACGGCAGTCGGGCCAGCACGCTCGGTGCCGGACTCCCTGGGTCGGCGCCGTACACATCGGTGGCCAGCAGCACTCCGTCACGCATGCGCACCATGTGCTGCTGCGCGTGCGACGGGACGGGCTCCGGGGTGACGCGCTGGATGGCAAGGCTCATGAGGCCTCCACGGAAGCAAGGTGAAAAAACAACGTGATATAACAGAGTTGCATTTAGCTTGTTCAGCGTCAACCCCCCTCTGAGCTAGGTTGCTGCCATGCCGATCGACGTCGACGAAGTCCAGCGCCGCAAGGCAATCGCCCAGGCGACCCTCGCTGTTGCCGCCCGTGAAGGGGCGAGTGCGGTCACCATCCGTGCCGTAGCCAAGGAGCTCGGCGGCTCCACCGCGATGGTCACCAACTACGTGCCGACACGGACAGCTCTGATCACCAACGCCGTCCGCGCGGCCGAGTCCCGGTGGCGGACCGACCTGGAAGCCCGCCTGGGCGATCTGGTCGGCGTGGATCGGCTGCGGGCGACAGTGGAGTGGCACCTCAGCACGGAACCCGAGGACCTGCTGTTGCGGACACTCTGGGTCGAGATGCTCTCGTCGGCGCACAACGACCCCGCCGAGGTCGACCGACAGGAACCGCGTGAGACACGCCAGGAGTTCCTCGAAGCGTCGACGGCCGCGGGAATCGCGGATGCCGGCCTGGCCGCCGACGTCCTGTCGCTACTGACTCGCGGCTACTACGTCTCCACCATGGAGGAACCGGCCTACTGGACACCGGAGCGGGCCACCCGGGTGGCCAGGGCAGTCGTGGACGCCCTCATCGACGACTGAGAAGGCCTGGTGCGCATCGGTGAGATGACCGATGTGCGCGAGGCGTGGCTGTCGTCATAGTCCTCGGGAGATCGTTCGCGGGCGGCCGTTGTGCGCCCGGTTTTCGAAAGGGACCTTCCATGGACACGTATGCGGATCTGGTGTTTCTCGGCGGACGGGTGGTCACGGTCGACGCGGAGTTCTCCGTCGCCTCGGCCCTGGCGGTGACTGGCGGGACCATCAGTGCCGTCGGTGGGCGGGACGACGTCGCGCCGCTCGTCGGTCCCGGTACCCGGGTGATCGACCTGCGCGGGGCAACGCTGTTGCCGGGTATCAACGACTCCCACCTGCACGGATGCGCGTTCGGCATGGCGACGCCACCGCTCTCCGTCGACCTCGGCCATCCTGCCGTGTCCTCCCTCGCGGACGTGGCCGAGGCGGTGCGGGTGGCCGTCGGGCGAGCCCCGGGCGGGCGGTGGATCACGGGGCACGGCTGGGACACCGGTTACCTGCAGGAGTGCGTCTCCGATCCGTCGCGGCTGCCCTCGCGGTACGACCTGGACGACGTGAGCCCGGACCACCCCGTCGTCCTGTACTCCTTCTCCGGGCACGCCACCTGGGTCAACGCCAAGGCGCTGGAGCTCATCGGGATCGATCGGCACACCGTGGCGCCGCCCGGCGGGGCCATCGTCGTGGACGAAACCGGGGAGCCGACCGGACTGCTCCACGAGGGCGCCCAGGCCCTCGTCCAGAACGCACTGCCGCCGCTCAGCCGGCAGGAGCGGACCGACGCGATCAGGTCGACCCTCGCCACACTCGCCCGGCTCGGCGTGACCAGTTACACCGAGCCCGGGCTCGGCCCCGGTGGCGACGGCATCATGCGGGGCGCGCTCGGCGCGCAGACCCTCGACGTCTACCGTCGGCTGCTGGCCGACGGAGAACTGACCGCCCGCGTAGGCGTCCTGCTCCTGCCCACCGGAATGGCCGGCACCGCCGAGGAGTTCACCCGCGTCCTCACCACCCTCGGCGCATCCGGAGAGTCCGGCGACACCGATCCGCGCCGCCTCGCCGTCCACGGGGTCAAGGTCTTCGCCGACGGCGTCGTCCCCAACAAGACGGCCTGGATGAACGAGCCGTACGTCGGCGGCGGCTGCGGCTCCCTGTGCGTCGGCGGCGAGAACGACACCGAGCGGACCGCCGGGATCGACACCATGATCCGGCGTGCCCACACCGCCGGATACCAGTTGGGCGTCCACGTCACCGGCGACCGGGCCGTCGACACCGTCACGGACGCCTTCGCCGCGGCCGTGGCCGAGTATCCGCGACCCGACGCCCGCCACTACGTCATCCACGGCGACTTCCTCACCGCCCACAGCATGAAGGTCCTGGCCGCGCACGGCTTCGGCGTCAACATGAACCCCACCATCAAGTGGACCGTCGCCGACATGGAAGAGGAGTTCGTCGGTGCCGAACGGGCCGCGTACGCGTGGCCCTACCGTGACGCCATCGACGCCGGCGTGCGGGTCGCGAGCGGGTCCGACGCCCCGGTGACGTTCCCGGACTGGCGCCAGGGCGTCGCCACCATGGTGCTGCGCGAGTCGAAGGCCACCGGCCGGGTCAGCGGCCCCGAGCAGCGCATCGGCCTGGCCGAGGCGATCCGTACGTACACGATCGACGCGGCCTGGCAGGACTTCGCCGACGACTGGAAGGGCTCCCTGGAGCCGGGCAAGGTCGCCGACCTCTGCGTACTCGACGGGGACCTGCTCGGCGCCGACCCCCACGACATTCCGGAGATGCCCGTGGTGTTCACCGTCGTGGAAGGGCGGGTCGTGCACGACATCCTCCGCGATTGACGTATCCCGGGCACGTGATCATCCTTGGTGGATGGCAGCGGAGCGGAGCACGGCGGACATCCTGGACGCGGCCGTCCACGTCCGTGCGGCCGCCAGGAGCGCCACCAGCGGCGCGACCGGCGTCGGCGCGGTCCTCGCGGCGCTGTCGGAGGTGATGGCGTACGACCACGCCTCCCTGGCCCGGTGGGATCCGCTGCGCCGACGCCACACCACCCTGGCGGGAAGCTACCCGGACGACGCCACGACCTACATCGAGACCCGTCTCCATCACGACCCCGTGTTCCCCGTGCTCCGCGGCCCTGCCCGGGGCGGCCTCTGGCTCAGGGATGTCCCCGGGCGACTCCTGGCCGCCTCCCCCGGCTTCCAGGGGGTGCTGCGTCCCCTGGGTGTCGAGGACGGTGTGGCCCAGTGCCTGTTCGCCCCCGACGGCCGGTACGTCGGCATGCTGAACGTCAGCACCCGCCGTCCACGGCGCACGTCCGATCCGGCGCGCGCCGTGGTCACCCTGCTCACCGAGGCCCTCGCCGCGGCCGTCGGCTCCCCGGCGTGCGCACCTCCCCAACGGGTCGCCGCGGACGCGCGGCGGCCCGGCGGCCTCTCGCCCCGGGAACTCCAGGTGCTGGCCGAACTGACCACCGGCCGCACCAACCGTGAGATCGCCGAGCGGCTCTACATCACGCCGCGCACCGTGGGGACCCACATCGAGCACATCCTCGCCAAGCTCGACCTGCCCAACCGCGCGGCCGCCGCCGCCAGAGCCGCCGCCTGGGGCATCGAACCCTCCGGCTGAGGCACCTCCGCCGGCGGTCCCGAGACCGTGTGCCGACAGAACCTAGGCAGAGGGACGGGTGACCACGTTGATGTTGAACGTGTGTGCCCCCAGGCCACCGGCGATGCCCATGAAGAGCAGGGCGAAGTGCTCCTGCCCGCGTGCGGTGTTGATGCCGCCGATGTCCAGTTGGGACGACGAGGGCCAGCCGAGGTCGGTGAGCAGTCGGCCGGTGGTCCGCTTGGCTTCGGCGTCATCGCCGGAGAGGAAGACGGTGCTCGGACCGGCGAGACCGTCCGGGGCGGTCATCACGGTGGAGTCCATGGTGCACAACGTCTTGACGACGGGGGTTGAGGGGAAGGCCTCCTGAATCTGTTCCCCGAGACTGCCGTTGGGGTGGGAGAGCTCGCTGAAGTCGTCGGAGAGGCCGACCCCGACATCGATCAGCAGTGTGCCGGCCAGGGCCGATGCCCCGATGGAGTGCAGCAGGTCCACGGAGACGGTCCCCGGAGTGGCGTTGACGAGTACCTCCGCGTGGGCGGCCGTTTCGTTCAGGCTCGCCACGGGGAGGCCGAGGTCCGTCCGGTCCCCGGGCCGGCGCGAACCGAGGAGCACATCGTGTCCTGCGGCGCTCCAGCCATGGGCCAGTGCTCGGGCGACGTTGCCGGTACCAAGAAGTCCTATACGCATGGTGAGACGCTAGCCATTGTCGCCGGGGCGGCGAATCGGACCACGGCCCCTGGTGGACCGGAACCAAAGACCTAGTTCTGTGGTCGCTCCTCTCTACCGGCTCCGCCATCGACGCATCCATTGCAACCTCTCGGTTGCACTGGATGACGGAAAATGCAACCATCGAGTTGCAGTGAGAGATGCGAGGGAGAAGACCATGAACGACACCACCCACACGGGCGCGGAGCTCGACGAGCTCGACCGGATCGCCCGGCAGATCGACATCGACGCCCCGGCCGACCGGGTATGGGAGCTGGTCGTACGGCCCGGCTGGTACATCAATGACGGCGCGGTCGAGGACGAGCAGGACCTGCGCCACGAGGGCGACGTGGCCGTGGTGCGCCATCCCTCGATGGGCGAGTTCCGGTTCCGGACGGTGGAGCTGGACAAGCCGCGCTACGCGGCCTTCCGCTGGATCGGGACGCCGTCCCGGGACGAGTCGACGCCCTCGACCCTGGTCGAGTTCTGGATCGACGAGCGGGACGGCGGCGGAGTGACCCTGCGCGTCGTGGAGAGCGGGTTCTCCGGCCTCGCCGACGATCCGGCGGCGTGGCTGAAGGAGCGCGAGGGCAACGACAAGGGCTGGCTCACCGAGCTGGCGGCCGCGAAGGCGTTCGTCGAGAAGAGCGCGCCGGCCCCGACGGGGCACTCGTGACCACCCCCGCCCTTCCCGTCGTGTGTGCCGCGCTCGGCGACCCGACGCGCTGGGAGATCCTCACCCGGCTCGGTGAGGGCCCCATGTCGGCGTCCGCGCTGGCCAGGGTCCTGCCGGTGAGCCGACAGGCGATCGGCAAGCACCTGGAGGTGCTGCGCGAGGTCGGGTTGGTCGAGTCCGAGCAGCGCGGGCGCGAGGTCGTCCACGTCGCCGCCGGGGCCCGACTCGGCGCACTGGCCCACGAACTCGACCGGATAGGCCGCTCCTGGGAGACCCGCCTGTCGCGGATCAAGGAACTGGCGGAGCGCCCCCACCCGGACGTCACGGGCTGACGGATCGCGACTCGACGCACCTCGTGTGCTAGGGACGGCGACCGCGTCTTCGAGACGTACTGGACGGCCCTGCGCGGCGTGGAGGCGATGGACCACAGCTACGCGCTCATGGACCTCACCGTGTACGGACGCCAGGAGTCGTGGGAGGACTCGCCGGACGGCCCATGTCCCAGTGGTCGCGCCTCGCGGCCGGCCGCTCCGACGCTCTCGGCCCCCACCCCAGACGCTCGGCGACGACGCGGGGCCCGGTGGTCGGCGATCACGGCGAAGCCGCGAGAAGGTCTTATTCGTCTCCCGGGACCGCCATCTCCCCGAGCAGGGACCAGTCCTCCTGCGGGACCGTGACGTTGACGATCCGGGGCGTCTCCACCAGGTGGGGCGGCAACGTCTTCCGGGCTTCGGCGAAGTGGCCGGAACCGACGTGCGCGGCACCGGCCTCTTCGTCGCGGAACGCTTCGAGCAGCACGTACTCGGTCGGGTCGTCGACGCTGCGGGACCAGTCGAACCACAGGCACCCGGGTTCGCCGCGGGTTGCCTCGGTGAAGGCGCGGGTGATGTCGGGCCAGGCGTCGGCGTGCTCGGGCCGGACGCGGAACCTGGCGGTGATGAAGATCATGAGTGGCCTCTCGGACGTTCGGTGAATGGCCGTTCCGACGGTCAGAGGAGGGCGATCGCCCGCCCGTCCTCGGACGCGCCGGACCTACGTGAGCCACCGCCGGGCCGGCGCACCGTCCCGGCTAGTGGTTCGGTCATCCTTGGGCCGGGGCGAGCACCACGAAGTCCGCGTTCGACGGATCCACGCATACGGCCAGCCGGCCGACGCCCTCCGCGTCCTCGGGGCCCATTTGCACCCTGCCGCCGTTCTCGGTGACCGCGGCGACCGCTGCGTCGCAGTCGGTGACGGCGAAGACCGGGTGCCAGTACGGTCGGCCGTTCGCCAGGGCGAGATCCTGTTCGCGGACCTCCATGACGCCGCCGTGCATACGCTCCTCGGGAAGGCCGGCCGGAGTGATGAGAGAGTACGTGCCCCCACCGCCCGGCAGCTCCATGTCACCGAACTGCCAGCCGAAGACACCGCCGTAGAACTCCTTGGCCGCCGCTGCGTCGCTCGTGTACAGCTCGGTCCAGGACAGTGAGCCGGGCTGGTCCACCAGTTCGACGCCCTTGTCCTTCCCCGGCTGCCATACGGCGAACTGGCCACCCGAAGGGTCGCTGTACTGGGCCATCCGGCCCCAGTCGTCGAGGTCCATCGGCGCCACCCGCACCGTACCGCCCGCGCTTCGCACGGTCTGCGTCGTGGCGTCCGCGTCGGTGACGCAGTAGTAGATCATCCAGGCGGAGCGCGCGCCCTCTTCGGTGAGCTTGCCGAGCCCGGCGACGATCTTGCCGTCCTTGCGGAACATGCCCCCTTCCATGTCCCCTTCCATGCCCTCTCCCATGGACTCGTAGTCCCAGCCGAACACGGCGCCGTAGAAGGCCGCGGCACCGCGGACGTCGGGGGTGCCGAGGTCGAGCCAGCAGGGGGAGCCGGGGACGAAGTCGTTGGTGATCACGGCGATTCCCTTTCGCAGATCCTGTGTGGACTCAGCGTGACACCCCGCACTGACACACGCCCGTCGTGCTGGTCCGGTCCGCACGGGCTCCAACGACGTGTACTCCCATTACCTGTGCTGCTCCGTGTAGTGCGCGCGCAGCAGGTCGGCGCCCCAGTCGTGGCGGACATGCCGCCAGACCGAGTGGGCGTGATTGCCGTCGTCCTGGGTGTTGTCGTATTCGATGAGCAGGTCCGGGGCGCGTACGCAGTAATAGTGCCGGTCCCCGGGTGCGCGGCCACCGGCCCAGGCGAACGAGAGGGCGTCCAGTCCACGCGCCACCATGTCGGACCAGCACTCCTGCGCGTACTCCGCGGGCGCGCGGTCGAGGTAGCGGCGCACCAGGTGTTCGAGCAGCCGCTGCTGGCCGGGCGTCATGTCGCCGTACGGCAGGCCGGCCGGCAGCAGGTCCGGATCGACGAACGGGTCGGCGCGGGTCAGGATGTCGTCCGGCGGCGCAGCGGCGAAGACCGCCCTCGCCGCTCGGCCGACGTCCAGGTCCGTGACCAGGCCCCGGGCCAGATCCTCCTCCGGCCCCAGCAGCCGGCGTCCGGCCTGCGGACCGTCCGTGATTCGCGCCGGCTCCGCACCGATGAAGTGCGGCGTCACCCGAATCCCGGCCGCCGTGATCAGTACGTGTACGGCGAGGTGGTGGCCGTTCATCCGCCAGCCCCAAGGACCGTCACCGTCCGGGTCGCCCAGCAGTCGCACCCAGTAGCGGTCGGCCCCCGTGACGCCGACCATGGCGCGGCGGTGCCGCTCCACCTCGATCGCCCCGCGCGCCAGCTCCGCGCCCGGTGCACTGTGCGCCGCGGCCAGCAGCGCACCGACGGCCTCGCGCTGCCGGCCGCCGAGACCCTCGGTGGGCAGACCGGGGCGCGGGCCCGGGAGATAGGTCCACTCCCGCAGTTCGGGCGCGTCCAGCCTGGCGGGCCCCGCCCGCAGCTCGCTCACCTGCTCCGGCTCCAGCACGGACAGCAGCGCACACACCGCCTCCCGCATCCGCGCCGCCGCCTCCGACCGATGCCCGTCCACCGTTTCCCCTCCGCCTCGGCGCCCGACGCGGCGCGTCCTCGGGGCGCTGTCATCCCTTGTGACACATGGTGCGCCACCCCGCAGCGAGGGGACACCGTATCCCCGGGTTCACCGGACCCGGCCGCCTGCCGGACGTGCGCTCCGGCCCACATCGGCGGACAGGCGGAAATCCTCCCCCGACCGGAGGGCCGCCGCCACACGTGCACCTTGCACGTTCTGGCGCAAATCGCGCATCGGACGTGACGGACGCGGGTAGCCTGCCAGATATGCCAGAGACGGGGGCCCCTTTCACCGGCGCGAGCGAACTGCTGTCCACAATCAGGGAGTTGGCTCAGCGACCCCGGTTTCTGGCCAGGACCTCGGACGACGAAGTTCGAGGCGAACGGCCACTACCGCTGGTCTGTCTCGTGCGCGACCAAGGTCCGGACGATTTCCTCGCCGCACTCAATGAGCGGCTGGAGGCGTCCGACCACCGGTCCTCGGTACCCCACGCCTATATCGACGCCCACTCGGTGGACGACTCGGTGACGGACCGCTGGCAAGACGTCCAGGATCGGTCGCTTCCGCTGATCCCGTTGCTTGACGAGCTGAGGACCAAACTCGCCGGCGACCGCTTCGGCCCCGGGCGCCCCTTCCGCTTCGACTACTACCGGCTGGCCGACTGGCTGACCGGACAGCGGCTGTCGCCCACACCGGGACGCCACGAGCAACAATTGGCCGACCTGCTGCGCCATTGGAGTGGCCGGGCGCACCGGTCGGACCCTGGCGCTCTCACCACCTCCACGGCCGCCGCCCCCTCAGCCTTCAGCCTCATCGGGTCCACCCTGTATGTACTCGTGGAGGCCGGCCGCCGTATGGGGCTGCGCTGGCTGGGGCGGCGCAGCCCCGGCCTGGGGCGGGAGGCACGCTGGTTCATGCGGCGACAGCCATTCATGGTGCCCCGCCACTCGACCAGCTTCCGCGGGTTCGCCGAGCGGCTCACGGAACGCGGCCGGGAAGCGGAGAACCCCGAGCAGATCAAGAAGTTGCTGGTGCACGCGTTCCTGGAAGATCTGCGCCGGGCATACCGCCGTCGACGCTGGGTCGTCTTCCCCAAGCGCTCCGGATGGCGCCGTACGACCTACACGACCGTCCTGCTCGACAACCTCACCGACGACAATGGCGGTTGGGACCTGCTGCGGCTCATCAGCGAGGTCCGCAACGAGACCGGAGAACTCGACCCCCTCCTCGTCGTCGCGGCCACCGACGAACGCCCGGCCGCGCTCGCGGCAGGGGACTCCGGTGTCCTTCGGAGCCCCCAGGATGCCCCTGCCGCGCTGACGGCGTGGCTGGCCAACCTGCCCAGCAAACGGCAACGCCTGGTGGAGAACGCCCGTTACCTGTGGATCGCGCTGCCGCCCGCGCAAGTGAGCCGGCCAGACCGCCGGGAAGCCTGGGTCGGATCAGGGGACTTCCGTCCGCCCTCGCCTCCCTTGCTCTCCCGACGGGGCGTCGGCGAAACCCTGCTGGCGCTCGCCATGGTCCTGGTACTGCTTCCAGTGACCCGGAACGTCATCGACTCGTGGGCCGCCGAGTGCGTCTACTTCCGCTCCGGCTTCCACGACGGCGTATCGGTCAAGACTGTCGAGATCGGCCCGGACGACCGCCAGTGCATCGGCTACAGCGACGACGCCGTGCAGATATTCGGCACCAACAAGCGTCTGCGCAAGGCCCAGCAGGCCATCTTCGCGCAGAACGAGGCGGCGAAGAAGCTGCACCGCCAGCAGCCCGGTCGCCCCTATCTCAGCATCGTGCACTTCGTAGGGCTGACCCACCGAGAGGCCGCACCCGACACCGATCACGCCGCCGCGGAGGAACTCGAAGGGCTCCTCCTGCGCCAGCGGGCACAGAACGTCAAGTCCAAGACGCAGCCGTTACTGCGCGTCATCGTGGCGAACGGCGGAGACGGTATGCGCAAGGCGCCCGAGGTGGCGCGGGAGATGCTCCGACCGCTGTTCGACGAGGATCCTTCGGTGGTTGCCGTGGTCGGGCTGGACCGCACGGTCACGGAAACCGAGCAGGCGATCACCGAGATCGGCCTCGCCGGCGTTCCGGCCATCGGCACCACTCTGACCGGTTCGGGGCTGGGCGACAGATCGCCGCTGTACTTCCAGATGGTCCCGGACAACACGGTGCAAGCTCAGCTGATCGCCGGCTACGCGCAGCTACTCGAGGTGCAGAAGGTCACTCTGTACCATCCTGAAAGAACGGACAGTTACATCGACACTCTGGCCAAGGCAGCCGACGCGGAGCTGGGCGAGCGGAACGTGCCTGTGGCAGAGGCGACATGGGACGAATCAGCCGGCGAGGTGGCTTCCCTGTGCGCGGACGACGTCGACCGGAGCGATGAGATCGTCTACTACATAGGACGCGAGGACGACTTCGGGGACTTCATCCGATCCGCGACCAACGGCTGTACCAGCCAGCGGAAGCTGCCCCTCGTCGTCGCCGCCGACGCGGTCTCCCGGTTCGTCGCACAGGGGGAGAACCGCAAGCAGAGTGCGCTGGCGAACCGGTCGATGTCGTACGTCGGGATGGGCAGCCTCGTCACGCTGGCGGGTGCGTCATGCTCCCAGGAGGGGCGTCCCGCGCCCCTGATGGGAATCGGAACCCCCTTGGACGCGTTCTGCGCGGGCTACGGAAAACTCCGCACGGAACTCGGGAAGGCGCTGCCTGAGAAGGAGTCACCGCAGACGCCGTGGCCGGCGGAACGAACCGGCACGGCGTACGACGTGGCGGGACTGCTCGTCGAGGCCACTTCCACACTGCACCAGCAGCTGGACACAGAGAGGAAGGGAGTGGCGCCGCACCGGGCGGCGATCGCCCAGGAGCTGCGGGAGAACACCTACCAGGGTGCGACCGGGAAGATCGACTTTCGAGCCTCACGCATCGGCAACGAGCGCAATCTCGCGATCCTGCGGATCTCCAATATCCACGACATGAGCTCCGCACCCACCTGCCTGTACATGAAGGGCGACCTGTTCGACGCGCAGCAGCTGCGCGCCCCGGACACCGGTTGTCCCAAGTAGCGGTTCACGCCTCGCCGCGTGCCTTCATCACCGTCCTGTTCAGCACCCACAGCCCGATGCCGATGACCAGCAGCACGCCCGCCCGGATGTAGACGTGCGCGGGCCGGTCGGACAGAGGGCTGGCCAGAATGAGGGAGGTGACCGCGCCCAGCACCGGCAGAGCGGTCGGCGTACGGAAGTGCTTGTGCTCGACTCGGTCGCGGCGCAGGACCAGTACGGCGACGTTGACGACGGCGAAGACGCACAGGAGCAGGAAGGCCGTGGTGTCGCCGAGGCCCGCGATCTCCCCGGTGGAGACCAGTCCGATGGCGAGTACGGAGACGAAGACGATGCCGACGACCGGCGTACGTCGCCGGGGAAGAACGCGGCCCAGGGCGCGCGGCAGGATGCGTTCGTTGGCCATGCCGTAGCAGAGCCGGGAGGCCATCATGATGTTGATCAGTGCCGAGTTCGTGACCGCGAACAGGGCGATCAGCGCGAACAGCTTTGGCGGAAAGTCCAGCCCGCCTGCCTTGACGACTTCCAGCAGCGGGCCGCTGGAGCCTTCCAGCACGCGGTAGTCGACGAGCAGCGAGGAGACCAGGGCGACGAGGACGTAGATGGTCCCGGTGACGGCGACGCCGATGAAGATGGCGCGCGGAAACGTACGCACCGGATCCTGGGTCTCCTCCGCCATGTTGACGGAGTCCTCGAAGCCCACGAAGGCGAAGAAGCCGAGGGCCGTCGCCCCGAGCACGCTGGTGATCAGTGCGTAGCCGGTGCCGCCGGCCTGGAACTCGCCGAGTCGGGAGGGTTCACCGTCACCGGTGAGGACCGCCCAGGCACCGACGGCGAGGATGACGAACAGACCGGTCAGTTCGACCAGGGTGAGAACCACATTGGTCTTCACCGACTCGGACACGCCGCGCAGATTGAGGGCCGCGAGGGCGAGGATGAACAGGATCGCGATGAGAGTGGGCGGGAAGAAGTCCGTGAACTCGCCGAGGTAGTCGCCACTGAAGGCGCGCGCTGCCGCGCTCGCCGAGGACAGACCCGAGCACATGACCATGAAGGCGACGATGAAGGTGAGGAACGGTACCTGGAACGCCTTCTGGGTGTACAGCGCGGCCCCGGCCGCCTTCGGATACTTGCCGACGAGTTCGACGTACGAGGCCGCTGTCAGGATCGCCACGACGAACCCGATGACGAACGGCAGCCACAGCGCCCCGCCGACCTTGCCCGCGACCTGACCGGTGGTCGCGTAGATGCCGGTACCGAGGATGTCGCCGATCACGAACAGGATCAGCAGTTTCGGCCCGATGGCCCGCCGCAAGGGAGTGTCGTCGCCCGCTCCCTCCGGCGAAGCAGTGGCGTCTCGTCCGCCTGTGGACACGGAGACTCCCCCCTGAAGCGCCTGGTACTGAACAACGTCTCCCTGCCCGGAGGCCGGTGGATCATGCCCGGGCATACTGCGATCGGCAGCACGCCGATGGGACTGGCACTCAGGTCGGGTCCACGTCGGTGTGCAGCAGGTGGTGGTCCGAGTACGGAGTGGGTCGCACGCGGTGTTCGAGCGGGGTGAGGCCTCGCAGGAAGACGTAGTCGAACTTGCTGTGCCAGTCGGTGGTCGGCTTGCAGGAGCCGGCGGGCGAGGGACGGCACTGGGGGTCTGTATCCGCGGCCAGGGCCCACATCCGGGCGAGTTCGGGAGCGTCCGGCACGGCGTTGAGGTCGCCGAGAACGACCGCGCGGTCGTGCCGAGCGACCTCAGCGGCGAGTACGCCGGCCTGGTCTGCTCGGACTGCTTCCTGACGCCGCTGGGCGAGGTGCGTGTTGAAGACCCGGACGGGGTGGCCGCCCACCAGGGTGGTGACCGCCATGTACCCACGGTCTTCGGAACCACCGTCGGGGTATTCCACGTGGACGCGGTCGGTCATCGGTGCTGCCGAGAGTACCGCCTGGCCGAAGCCCCCCGGATTCCACGGCACTCCCCCGCAGCGGCCCCGGTGTTGAAGGACCATCCCGTACTCGACGTGGTAGACCAGCCCGTAAAGGCTCTCCAGATAATCCCGGATCCTCTCGACATCACGCACGCACGCTTCCTGCAGGCCGATGACCTGGGGCGCGTATGTCGCGATCTCCGCCGCCCGGTCGACGTTGCTCACCTCGCAGGGGTTGCAGATGTTCCACGTCATGACCCGGTTCGGTACGACATCCCCGACGGCATCGACCGGCAGTGACCTCACGAAGAGGGAACCGCCCGGTGCACTGGGGCCGACGAGCAGCAGGCAGACCACGGCCATGGCGCCTGCGAGCAACCACGTGCCCCTTCCGAGCACCATCGCCTCCTGAGTGTCGATCCACATGGCATCTGACGCCTCCACACACAAGGTTATGGGACGGGGGCGATGCGGACGACTTCGTCGATCATGGCCGGCCAACTGCGATGCTAGCTTTGCCTCTTGACCCCGGGGGAGGACAACACGTGACATCGACTACGTTCCGTATCGGCGGGGACCTGGAAGTACGGCGACTCGGGTTCGGGGCCATGCACTTGCCAACGGAGCCGGGCTCAGCCCGCGAGAACTCTCTCGCGGTGGCCCGAAGGGCCGTTGAGCTGGGCGTCACTCTGATCGACACCGCCTTTATGTATGGCGGGGGTGCCAACGAGGAACTGCTGGTTGAGGCCCTGCACCCCTACCCGGATGGGCTGCTGATCACCACCAAGGTCGGCCTTGTCCGATCGGGCCCTTCAGGCGAGTGGAAGCTCGATGGGCAGCCGGCTGTTCTGCGCGATCAGGTCGAACGGGCGTTGCGCCGGCTGCGCGTCGAGCGGATCGAGCTGCTCCAGCTGCACCGGATCGACCCGGAGACGCCGCTCGCCGATCAGCTTGGCACGCTGCGGGACCTGCGAGCCGAGGGCAAGATCGGCCGGATCGGGCTGTCCGAGGTCACCGTGGACGAACTCGACCAGGCACGGCAGATCGTCGATGTCGCGAGCGTACAGAACCGCTACAACGTGCTCGACCGCGAGCATGAACCGGTACTCGCCGCCTGTGAGTCCGCGGGGATCGCGTTCCTGCCGTGGCGTCCTGTCGCCTGGGGAGATTCCGGAGCGAGGGCCGAGGTCGCCGCTGTGGCGGACGAACTCGGCGTCACTCCCACGCAGGTCGCGCTCGCCTGGCTCCTCGGCCACTCGCCCGTCATCCTCCCGATCCCGGGCACGGCCCGGGTGAGCCACCTGGAGGAGAACCTCGCCGCGGAACGTACCCAGCTGGCGTCCGCCCACCGCGATCGCCTCAACCGGCTGTCCGACCTGGCGTAGGCCCTGAGCGCCCGGCACCGGACCTCCTATCCAGGGCCGGCAGTCCGCTCGGCCGGTACCTCGGACCGGTGAGGGCAGGAGGCGGCGACCACGAAGGGCCACACCGACTGGACAAACGTCACGACGCGTTCCGCGACGCCGGCGTTACCGTGTCGGTGCATCTCGATCAGGAACCATGCTCCACCGGCGGCCATCAGGACGGTCACCACGATCGAGGGCGCAAGCCTCAGAGCCCAGGGAGCGGCTGCGCCACCCTTGGCTGCCAGCACCGGCCACACTGCCAGGAGTGTGAATCCGACGGCCACCACCGCTCCGTGACGCAGTGAGCCCCCGCTGGTCGGCGCCGGAAGCAGTGCCACCGCCAGCGCCGCGAGACCGCCGCCGCCCAACGCCACGCGTCCGGCGGTGGCAGCTGTCCGCAGTCCCCAAGCGGTCAGCAGGTGGCAGGCGCCCAAAGCCAGGAACGCCGCCGTCATCACCCAGAATCCGGAAGCCCCGTAGGCCCCCAGGGCGCTGATCGTTTCAGTGACGGGGTCGTAGGCAGGCCCTTCGAACAGTGCCGCGCCCGTCCAGCCTCCGATCAGCAGGACGGGCGCACACCCTGACGAGAGCAGGACCCATCTGGGGGCAAGTCGCATTAGGTCACCATAAAACGACACGGGAGTGAACCGCTGGCCGGTCAGTCGGCAGGCGGATCAGTGGGTGGCGGCGACAGATTCAGCGAGTTCCTTCTGAGCGTCGAGCACGGTGAGACGTTCGGTGAGTGCCGTGCGGACTGCCCTCGGTTTCTGCCCACGACCGCGTATCCGGCGTTGCTGACGACGACGTCCATCCGCCCGGACGCGGGTGCCCTGCCGATCACCCGGTCGACGTCGGCCGGACGAGTGAGGTCGAGGATCTCGACGGACAGCCGGTCGCCGTGTTCTCCGGCCGCGGCATGCGCGGTACGCCGCCCAACGGAGCGGTCAGGCGGCGTGGCAGAGCACCGCGGGGGCGGCCGGGGCGGAGTCGCGGGCCACGGTCGCGTGCACGGGGCGGGCGGTGGGGACGGTGGCCGCGACCCGCGAGCGATTCCGTGCGAAGACGACGAGGCGCAGCACCGCGAACCGCGCGACACCGGCGAGTGCGGAGGCGGACAGGTAGGCGACCTGCTCGAGCACCGCACCGGGCGCCGCCACCAGCTGATGCAGGGCGAACATCGCCGCGCAGGTCACCGCGTACGCGGCCGCCGCGGACCCGGCCGACTGCGCATGCTGGCGCCAGGTCGCGTGCCCGCCCGCGCCGAAGGTGAAGCGGGCGTGCAGCTCGGTCGCGAGCAGGGTGGAGCCCGCGGTGATCAGGGCGTTGGCCAGCATCCAGGGGATCCAGAGGGCGATGACCGCCACGGCGAAACTGGAGGCGATCCCCACTCCGCCGCCGCAGACCACGAAACGGGCGAAAGAAGTGAAGGCCCCGGGTGCCGCCCGCTGCCGACTCTGCGCTGTCTCCATGACCCGCCCCCCTGCCGGCTCACCGACGAGACGCGCACTTCCCGATCCGTGCGACCGTCGCCCCGTTGTTTCCTACGTCAGAAACGCTACGTTGCGTTCATGGCGTAGGCAACCAACTTTTTGCGCTTAAGCGTTATCCTCGCAGGCAGAGGCCGTTAAATCGTTGCAATGTCCTAAACTTAACGCAACGAACTTTGTTGCCATTCGTTGCAATGACCGAACCCCTCGCAGACTCGCCGTGGAACTCGTGCCCGCCCGGCGGTGTGCCGGCCCGCCCACCCAGGCACGTGCCTCGTGTTGCGCCTGGGTGGGCCGGACGTCAGTGGCCGGCGGCAACGCCGGACAGTTCGTTCGTACTCTTCGGCAGCGTCACCGACGTGATCTTCTCGCCGGCCTCGATGTCGACGGCGTGCAGCTTCCGCTTACCCGGTTCGGAGACGTACGCGGTGTGGTCGCGGACGAAGAGGGTGGGCCGGGCCTGCTGCCAGTCCAGCGGCTCCTGCCACTTGTCCACTACGGGGATCTTCTTCTCGACCTTGCCCGTCTCCGGGTCGATGACGTGAAGCGTGCCGTTGGTGCCGAGGACGAGTGCCTCGCCGTGGGGCCCCCGGCCGAGCGAGCGGAACGAGTAGCTGGTGCCCAGGTCGACCAGGCGCAGCTTCGCGGATCCGGTGTCGATGAGGGAGATGCGGGTCGGTCGCTCCAGTTCGGCGTCCGGATCGGTCTTGTAGTCGCCCAGGATGATCGGCGACGCGTCGCTGCCGGCCTGGTTGCCGATACGGCCGTACTCGTCGGGGGCGTCGACCTTGGTGAACTCGCCGTCCTTGTAGATCAGGACGCCGTCCTCGCAGCCGACGGCGACGGCCTCGCCCTGGGCGGCGGCTTCGCCGTGGACGCCGGGGCAGTTCTCGTTGCGCCTGATCTCCTTGTTGTCCTTGTCCAGGACAAGTGCGCCGGTGCGCTTCTCCTCGGTGCCGAGGGTGCTGAGGAGTTCGCCGTCGCTCAGTTCGATCGCGACACCGTGGTGCGGTTCGGCGGAGGTGTAGGCGCGGCCTTCGGGCTTGGTGCCCTTGCTCAGGTCGGCGGGATCGAAGACGTTGACCTCACCGGTGCCGTCGGTGAACAGGACCGTCCTGCCCGCGTGCCGCACGACGTGCCCGGGCTTGGCACCCTCGTAGGTGATGTCGGTGAGGGTCTGCTCGGCGGCGTCGAGGACCCGGAAGCCGGCGTCGGTGGAGACGATGACGTGGGAATCGTCGCCTGCCGGGTTGACGCGGTTGAATCCGGGCAGCTCGATCGTCCTGGCCGGCTTGAGACTCTCACCGTCCAGGATGTACAGGCCGCCGTCGAAGGTCGCGACCAGCGGGTTCTTGACCGCCGTGGCGGACTTGGCACTTGGCGAGTCCTTCCCCGTCTTCGCGTCGGACGAGGCATCGCCCCCTCCCCCGCACGCGGTCAGAACCGTGGAGACGGCGAGGGCGAGGGCGGTTCCGGTGAGGGCTCTGTTGCGTATCGACTTGCTCACTGTGTGTGTTCCTTTCCGGCCGCACGAGGGCGGCGCCGGTGTGTCTGTCGGTGGCGGCCGGTCGTGCCGGCGCGGTGGTGCGGGTTCAGTCCCCGGCGAGGCCGTCGGTCATCGCGGCGGTGTTGGCGCGCATCATCTGCAGGTAGGTGCCGGCACCCTTGCCCTTCTCGGTCAGCGACTCGGAGTAGAGCTCCACGACGCGGACCCCGCCGCCCAGTTCCGTGCGCAGGACCTCGGCCAGTCGCTTGGGCTGGGAGGAGTCGGCGAACACCGTCCGGACTCCGGCCTCCCGCATGGCCTCGGTGAGCGAGCGCAGGTCGGAGGAGCTTGGCGAGGCCAAGGTGGTGCCGCTGGGGATCACCGCGCCGATCACCCGGAAGCCGAAGCGTTCCGCGAGGTAGCCGAAGACGTGGTGGTTGGTGACCAACGCCCGCTGCTCCTCGGGTATGCGGTCGAAGGACTCCTCCATCCAGGTGGTGAGGTCGGCCAGCTGCTCGTCGTAGCGGGCGGCGTTGTCCCGGACCGCCTTCTCGTCCACGCCGTCGACGTGCTCGACGACCTGCTCGGCGATCAGGGCCGCGGCCTTGCGTACGCGGTCCGGGTCGGTCCAGAAGTGCGGGTCGGGCTGCCCTGCCTCCTCCTCGGGGCCCCCGTCGGCGTGGAGCCGGAAGGTGAGAGGGTCCACTGCCTTGCCGACCTCGAAGGCGGCCACCCCGGACTCGCGGGCGGCGTCCACGTGCCGCAGTACGTTCTCCTCCAGGCCCAGGCCGTTGTGGACGACGAGGTCGGCGCGCTCCAGTTCGGCGGCCTGCACGGCCGACAGCCCGAAGGAGTGCGGGTCGGCGTTCGGTTTCATCAGCACGACGGTCTCGGCTTCGTCGCCGACGATCTCCTGGGTGATGTCACCGAGGATGTTGGTCGTCACCACGACCGTGGGCCGGTCGTCGCCGCCGGTACAGGCGGTGGCCGTGGCCGCGAAGAGGAGGGTGACCAGGGTCAGCAGCAGGCGACGCAGCCGCAGAACGGTTCGCTTCGGTGTCGTCATCGTCCGGTCTCCACCATCAGGACCGGCTTCATGTCGAGGCCGAGGGTGCGAGCGACGCGCAGGTTGTCGTTGTAGTCGATCTCGTGGACGCGGCTGCCCGCGGGGTCGTTGAGGTAGGCCCGGCCGCGGTCGACCTCGATGGCAGGGGCTGCGGTGTCGCCGGCGCGGGCCTCGGGGACGTCGGTCAGCAGGCGCTCGGTCCGGGACACCTGCTTGCCGGTGGTGGGGTCGTAGCCGTGCAGGGCTCCGTCGCCCTGGAGGACGAGCAGCGGTGAGCCCTCCCCCGCGGTGTTGACGGAGACGACGGGGCCGGTCTTCACCCGCGTCCAGGTGCGCTCGGTGACGTCCAGCACCCACACCGCACGGTCCCCGGCCGGCGCCGTGAGGGTGTCGCTCCCCGCGCGGTGGCTGAAGTGCAACGCCCGTTCTCCCGCGGGGACATCGGCACCGTACGGAATCCTTTCGGCCGCGAAGCCGCCGTCGTCGTCACGGATCAGCAGTGCTCCGTCCGCGCATCCGAACACCACCCCGCGCCGGGTGACGGCATCGCCCCGGGGGTCCTCGCACTCCGCGTCCGGCGAGGCGACGCGCTTGCCCTCGCGGTCGTACACCACGACCTTCGTGGAGCCGTCCTCGTCGTCCGTGAGCGTGAGGAGGTGCTCCGCATACGGCACGACAGCGCTTGCGGGTTCCCCGGGCAGCCGGCGGGGGCTGCCCACCTCGCCCTTCTCCAGTTCGGCCCGGTGGTAGATCGCGGCCCGGCCGTCCTCGCCGGTCACGGCGGTCACGGCGGCGTCGCTGCGGACGCGCGCACCGGTGCCCGCGGGCAAGCGGCCCGCGTCGCGTATCGCGGCGCGGTAGTAGTGCACGTGGTCGCCGTGGTCCACCATCCAGGCGCCTCCGTCGAGGACACGCGTACCGCGTGCGGTATGGAGGTAACCGAACCGGCCGTCCGTGGTGAGGTTCGAGGTACCACTGGTCGGGGACACCTCGTGGACCTTTCCGGTGATCAGGTCGAGTACGCGGGTGTCACCGGTCTCCGGGTCGTTGAGCAGCAGCCGGGACTGTTGCTCGGCCGCCTCCTGCGCTCCCTCGACGTAGCCGTGCGCCGTGGCGGAGGCCGGGGAACTCCCCTTGTCGGCGGACGCGCTGTCGTCCTGCCCGGCACAGCTCGTGGCCAGCAGCGCGAGGGACACGAACACGGTCGCTCTCCAGGAAGTGACGTTCTGTCGGACGAACAAGGACATCGCCTCATCAGGTCTTTCTCAGTCGGTTTGCCGCCGGGTGGAGGCCGGCCGGGCGGGCGCGGCGGCGGTCGCGGATGCCGGATGCCAGGTGGGAGAGGAAGAACAGGCCCACCGCGAGGGCTGAGACCGTCGCGCCGGCCGCGGTGCTCAGGTGCCAGGACAACAGCAGGCCACCGAACGTGGCGGACATGCCGAGCAGCGCCGCGAGCACCATCACGCCCCGCACACCGCGCGCCCACGGCAGCGCGGCCGCCGGCGGAGCGATGAGAAGCCCCAGGACCAGCAGCGTCCCCACGATGTGGAACGAGGCGACGATGGCCAGCGCCAGCAATCCCAGCAGCACGGCGTGTGCCAGGCGCGGACGCAGACCGAGCGTCTGGGCCTTGCGCGGATCGAACGCCAGGGCGAGGAAGGCCCGGTGACCGAGGACCGAGACGCCCAGCGCCAGCAGCAGAGCCCCTCCCAGCAGCGCCAGGTCGTGCTCTCGGACGGCGAGGACGTCACCGAAGAGGAACCCGGTCAGGTCCACCGTGAACGACTGCGACCGGGACACGATGATGACGCCGAGCGACAGCATTCCCACGAACAGCAGACCGATCCCGGTGTCCTCGGACAGCCGGGGTCTGCGGCCGAGGACGGTGACACCGGCCGTCATGACGGCCGCGCTCAGCAACGCCCCCACCAGAAGGTTTCCTCCCAAAAGCGCGGCGAGCGCGACGCCGGGGAGCAGCCCGTGGGACATGGCGTCACCGAGGAAGGCCATGCCTCTGAGCACCACCCAGGTCCCCGCCAGGGCGCAGATCGCCGACACCAGGACCCCGCCCCACAAGGCCCGTTGCACGAAGGTCACCTCAAAAGGACCTGTCAACCACTCCATGGGAGCACACTACAATGACAATCATGTTCAACAAACTCCCCTCACCCCCCGCCGTCGACGACTCGACGTTTCGCATCCGGTTCACGGAGCTGTCCGCGGGCTATTCGGGCCGCCCCGTGCTCCATCAACTCAGCGCGGACATAAGGCCATTGACGACCACCGCACTCGTCGGCCCGAACGGCAGCGGCAAGTCCACCCTGCTCGGCGTGCTGGCCGGCGTGATCCGGCCCACAGGGGGCGAACTCCACCACGCCGGCGGCCGGCCACCGGCCTTCGTCCCGCAGCGCGGCGCCGTCGGCGACGCACTGCCTTTGACGGTCCGGCAGACCGTGGAGATGGGACGCTGGGGCGAACGCGGTCCCTGGCGCCGACTCACCCGCCGGGACCGAGCCGCGGTGGACTCGGCCCTGGAACGCCTGGACATTGCCGACCTCGCGTCACGCCAACTCGGGGAGCTGTCCGGCGGACAGCGGCAGCGCGCCCTGATCGCCCAAGGGCTCGCCCAGGAGTCGGACCTGCTGCTACTGGACGAGCCGACCACGGCACTCGACCCCGAGGCCAGGGAGCGCATAGCGGCGCTGCTGACGGAGCTGGTGGACGACGGCGTGACCGTCGTCCATGCGACACACGACCTGGACGCCGCCCGCTCGGCCGACGCCTGCCTCCTGCTGAGCGAGGGGCGCCTGGTGGACCAGGGGCGACCCGAGCGCCTCCTCACCCCCTCGACGCTCGCCCGGATCTGGCAACCGGCCCGATGGCCTCGACTGCCGCAGGCCGAGGACACGTGTCGCACATGAAAATCGTTGTCGTATGCTGGCCCCTGCCGGTCGGCGGCACACATGGTGTCGTACGACGGTCCTGACCGAGAGGGAACAACCACATGGCCGTGCCCAAGCGCAAGATGTCCCGCAGCAACACCCGTCACCGCCGCGCCCAGTGGAAGGCGAGCACACCGAACCTGGTGCCCGTCACGGTCGACGGTGTGACCTACCGAGTGCCGCAACACCTCGTGCCCGCCTACCGACGCGGCCTGCTGCGTCCGGAGGGCTGACCCCGACGCCCTCGCGGCGGCTGCCCGTCTGCGCCAAGGCTCGTCGGGTCCAGTGGCTGTCCGGTGCGGGGGCGACGGGGTCCGTGGGATTCATCGCCGGTAGGCGGTGGCGGCGGCGACGAGGCCGGAGGTGGCCGTGGAGTGGCCGTGGTCGAGCATGTGGACGGGCGTCATCGTCATGATCGCGACCATGACGAGCTGAGTCAGTACCATCACCAGGGCACCCAGGACGACCGCCCCGGGCGCTTTCCCGGCGGTTTGCCCCTGGGTTGTCGGCGGGCCGGCCGTGTTGTTCTCCCGTGCCGCTGCGCCGGTGCGGGCCAGGAGCAGCGGGCCGGGGCGCAGCCAGAGGACGGGGGCGGCCAGGGCGGACCCGGCGGTGGACAGGGCACTGGGCAGCCCGGCGAGGGTGGTGGAGCCGAGCAGGTCCTGGGCGAGCAGGGCACCGGCGGCGAGGCCGGCACCGCTGAGGACCTGAGAGGCGACCAGGACGCGCGGGATACGGCGCCGCGCCGGGGCGGGATCGGGTATGCCGGAGTCGGCAGTCGTGTGGGCGGGGACGGGAGTGGTCACGAGGGCGCTCTCACGGGTCGGTGCGGGTGGCCCAGCCGCTCCGGCTCTCGGCACGGACCTCCGCGCTCTCAGCCGCCGCGAAGGATCCGAAAGCGGCCGGGTTCCGCCGGGTCCCGGTCGACGACTTGGACTGGTGCCCAAGCCCATTGCCATACGCTGATGCCCGGCGTACGGGAGAACCGGATCTGCCCGCGGGTGCCTTCCACCGCGACGCTCGGCCAGGATCCGGCGGTGCGCGCCCGTTCCAGGCCGTGAGCACGCAGCACATCGGCGAGGACGGCGACCGTGTCGTACCCCTCGAAGGCGACGAAGGAGGGCGCTTCGCCCAGCCGCTCGCGGAGGGCCGTCTCCACTCGTGCGCCGAGTGGGCCGAGGTGCTCGGGCAGGTAGCGCAGGAACGGGACCGCGACGCTGTCGTCGCCCAGCAACGCCGCCCATTCGGCGAACTCCGGTTGTCCGGCCGGAGCACCGATCATGATCCCGGCGAGGCGCTGGTCGCGGCGGACGGACTTGACGATCGGCACTGCCGGCTCCGGGTGGCCGACCAGAAGAACGAGGGCCGTCGCGCGCTCGGCGACGAGTTCGTCGCACACGGCCGTGGGGTCGAGTGCGCGCATGTCGAGTTCGACGACGGTGCCGCCGCGTGGTGCGAGGCAGTCCCGCAGAACGCGGGCGCCGGACGCCCAGTAGACACTCGGCTCGGCTGCTACGGCGATTCGGCTGTGGCCCGCGTCGAGGAGGAAGTCCGCGTAGACCCGCCAGCCGTGGGACTGCGCCGGGGCGAGGCGCGCGACCCATTCCGTCGGCTGGTCGGTGAGCGCGTCGAGAACCGCTGACGAGCAGAGGAACGGCAAGCCGAGGGCGTCGGCCCTGGCGGCGGCGGCGCGGGCCACGACGCTGTGATACTCCCCCGCCAGGGCAGCCACGCCCAGGCCGGCCAATTCGTCGACGGCCGCCGCGGCCCTCCCAGGATCGGCCGCGGTGTCCCGGACCAGCAGTTCGAGTGGTCTTCCGACGATGCCGCCGGCGTCATTGACTTCGCGAACGGCCAACTCGAGTCCGGCGAGCAGGTGTCGGCCTGCCTCGGCCCAGCCGGGGCGGGACAGCGGAACGAGAGCGCCGATCAGGACGGGGGATCGATCGGTCCGCTCCGCCGCAGGTGACGATGGTGGCGCATTCACGTGGTGGCGTCTCCCGTGTGAGGGTTGGGTTGCGGCTTTGACCATCCCGGACATTGCATCCGCCGCCATCACCGAAAGGCAACCGACTATTTGTTCGCTGAGCCGCCGTCGGCCATGACAGGGTTCATCGCGAGGTCCCAGTCGTCGTCCGTCTGCTCCTCGAACGGCTTCTGCCGCGACACACTCGCGTTGTTCACCAGCACGTCGAGGGAACCGGAGCGCTCGACGGCGGTGGCCACCGCGGTGTCGGCGACTGTCCGGCCTCGTCCTGAAGGTCGACGACCACGACCCGGGCTCCGCGGGCGACGAAGACCTTCGTGATGGCACCGCCGATACCCGAAGCGCCACCGGTGACGACGGCCGACTAGCGACAGCGGACAATGAGCAGGCGAAGGGTTCGACGGCTTGGGGGTAACGGGATGCTGACCGGGATCGTGATCGACGCGCTGGACGTCGCGCGCATGGACCGCTTCTGGCTGGACGCGACGCGGGGCCGGACGGGCGGTCTGCGACTGCGGTTCGTGCCGACCGCGAAGCCGAAGGCGGCGCACAAGAACCGACTCCACCTCGACCTGGCCGGGGGGCCGGACTGGCGGGCCGAGGTGGCGCGCCTGCTCACACTCGGTGCGACGCGGGCCGACATCGGCCAGGGGGACGTTCCCTGGGACGTACTCGCCGATCCGGAGGGCAACGAGTTCTGCGTGCTGCGTCCCGGCCATCCCGGCGTGCTCGCCGACTCCGGACTCGTCGCGATCTGCCTCGACGTCGCCGAGGAGAACCGCTGCGCGCAGGTGGCCTTCTGGCAGTCCGAGGCCGACTGGCACGCGGTCGAGTCCCACAAGTGGGGCGTCCGGCTGCGCCGGGGGCCCACCAGCACGGTCTCGCTGGTGATGGGTCCGCCCGCGGCGCCGAAGGCGGGGCGGAACAGGCTGCGTCTGGAGGTCACCCATGGCGTCCGGGAACCCGGCGAGTTCCTCGACGCCGGCGGGAACGAGTTCCATGTCTCGCGTTGACCCCTGACTGTCCGGGCGCCAAAGCACGCTCCCGCATGCCGTAGCCGCAGGCAGGAGTGCTGATCGATCGGGAGCGGCACCCAGGGCCTGTCTGACAATTCGCGTCGTCGCCCGAAGGGCGGCCTCGCGGCGTCAGGTGCGTGCTCTGGGGGTCCCCCCGGCCGGAGGCTGGGGGAGTGCCGGGCGTAGAGCCTCGTACTGGATGTACTTGGCTCTGCGCCCGGTGCGGCGAGAGTGCGTGCATGGCGTCGCGAGGCAGACGGGAATTGTCAGACAGGCCCTGGACGCGCGTGGGACAGGAGAGCGTCCCGCGAGGCAGCGGGCTGCCCCTGGGCCGGTCCGTCCGCCCCGTCGACCGCGAGGTCAGTCCAGCACCAGGACGACCTCCAGGGTCCGAGGCCCGTGGACGCCTTCCACCCGGTCGAGTTCGATGTCGCTCGTCGCGGACGGGCCGGAGATCCACGTGGTCGGGCGGGTCGGGTCGAGACGCGGCAGGGCCTGCGGGAGCGAGGCGACCACCTGACCGGGTACGTGGACGACGCAGATGTGCAGGTCGGGGATGAGGGTGAGAGCACGTCGGCCCTGCCCCGGGCCGGCGTCGAGTACGACGGTGCCGGTCTCCGCGACGGCGAGGGCGCAGCCGGTGACCACGGCGTCGGCGGAGTCGAGCTCGGCCGGGGTCAGCGGGACGTCGTCGTGTCGTTGCCGGGCCTCCGAGTCGGCCAGCCAGGCGCCGGGCAGGCCCGGCGGTACGACGACGGAACGTGCGCCGTGGTCGGCGAGGAGCCGGCCGATGAGTGACGGAAGTCCCTGCCGGGTGCCGCGGTGTACGCCGGCCCGGTAGTCGGCGAGGTTCCCGTGGAGGAGGTCGAGCACCGTGGCGGGGTCGTCCGGTGTGTGGCTCACGAGATAGTCGCGCATGACCTCGGGGGCCTCGGGCGCTTCGGCGAGGGCCCTGCGCACCCTGCCGAGGACACGGTCGCGGGAGGAGGACGGAGACGTCATGCGTGGTTCTTCTTCCACCAGTCACGGAAAGGTTCGGCGGGCATGTCCGGCAGGTCGCGGCTGTTGGTCCACTCACGCGCACCGGGAACGGGAAGCCGTTTGGGATGCAGCTTCCGTGTCCTGGAGGCGAGTCGTTCACCGGCGTTGAGGGCGGCCGGGTGGTCGAGCAGCCAGGTCGCCGTCCGCATCGCGACCCCCTCCAGGCGGTGCCCTTTGCCGCCCTGGTCGGCGACCTTCTCCCGCAGGTGGACCAGGACTTCGGGGATGTCGATGGCGACCGGGCACACCTCGTAACAGGCGCCGCACAGGGACGACGCGTACGGCAGTGACGCGTCGAGTTCCGTGGCGGTGCCCCGCAGTTGGGGGGTGAGGATGGCGCCGATGGGGCCGGGGTAGGCGGAGCCGTAGGCGTGGCCGCCGGCCCGTTCGTAGACCGGGCAGACGTTCAGGCACGCCGAGCAGCGGATGCAGCGCAGTGCCTGGCGGCCGACCTCGTCGGCGAGGGTGTCGGTGCGGCCGTTGTCCAGCAGAACCAGGTGGAAGGCGCGGGGGCCGTCGCCGTCGGTCGTGCCGGTCCACATAGTGGTGTAGGGATTCATCCGCTCGGCGGTGGACGAGCGGGGCAGGAGCTGGAGGAAGACCTCGAGGTCGCGCCAGGTGGGGATCACCTTCTCGATGCCGACCACGGAGATCAGTGTCTCGGGCAGGGTCAGGCACATCCGGCCGTTGCCCTCGGATTCCACGACCACGAGCGTGCCGGTCTCGGCGACCACGAAGTTGGCGCCGGAGATGCCGACCTTGGCGCGCAGGAACTTCTCCCGCAGGTGGAGCCGGGCCGCCTCGGCGAGTTCGGCGGGCGTGTCGGTGAGGCCCTCGGGTGCCGGACGGCCCCACTCGCCCATCTCGGAGCGGAAGATGTCCCGGATCTCGCCGCGGTTGCGGTGGATCGCCGGGACCAGGATGTGCGAGGGCCGGTCCTTGCCCAACTGCACGATCAGCTCGGCGAGGTCGGTCTCGTAGGCGCGGATGCCCTCCGCCTCCAGCGCCTCGTTGAGACCGATCTCCTGCGTCGCCATCGACTTGACCTTGACGACCTCCGTCTCTCCGGTCGCCTTCACCAGGTCCGCGACGATCCGGTTGGCCTCCTCGGCGTCGGCGGCCCAGTGCACGGTCCCGCCGGCCGCCGTGACCGCCTCCTCCACCCGCACCAGGTACCGGTCCAGATGGCGCAGCGTGTGGTCCTTGATCCGCTTCCCGGCCTCGCGCAATTGCGCCCAGTCGTCCAGCTCCGCGACCGCCGCCGCCCGCTTGGCGCGGATGGTGTGCGTCGCGTGCCGCAGGTTGCCGCGCAGTGTCGTGTCCCGTACGGCGTCCCGTGCCGCCTCGGGGAAGGACGGCATGCCCAGATACGTCCCACTCATCGCAACGGCTCCTCTTCCGTGCTCGCGAGAATCTCCGCGAGGTGCATTGCCCGCTGCGGTGCGTCCTGGCGGCGCAGCATGCCGCCGATGTGCATGAGGCACGAGTTGTCGGCGCCGCACAGCACGTCGGCGCCTGTGGACAGGGCGTTGCGGATCTTGTCGTCGCCCATCGCCTCGGACACGTCGGCGTTCTTCACGGCGAACGTTCCGCCGAAGCCGCAGCACTCCTCGGCGCCCGGCAGTTCGACGAGTTCCAGTCCCTTGACCGCCTCCAGCAGCCGGCGGGGCCGGTCGCGCAGGCCGAGCATGCGCAGCCCGTGGCACGAGGGGTGGTAGGTGACCGTGTGGGGGAAGTAGGCGCCCACGTCCGTCACCCCGAGCACGTCCACGAGGAACTCGGTCAGCTCGTGGACGTGCGGCACGAGGGACGCGGCGGCGTCGGCCAGTTCCCCGCCCCGGCCCTCGGCCACCGCCTTGGCGCCGATGCGGGGGTAGTTGTCGCGGACCATGGCGACGCAGGAGCCGGAGGGGGTGACGACGTGGTCGTAGCCCTCGAAGGCCCGGGCCATGCGGCGCACCAGTGGTTCGGTCGCGCGCCGGTAGCCGGTGTTGTACTGGGGCTGGCCGCAGCAGGTCTGGGCGGCGGGGAAGTCCACCACGACCCCGAGGCGCTCGAGCACCTTGACGGTGGCGATCGCCGTGGACGGGTAGAGGGCGTCGTTGACGCAGGTGGCGAAGAGGGCTACGCGCATCAGGGCTCCGTTCGGGCAGGGGTGAGCCTGGCGGCTGCCGCGTCCCAGGCCGCGCTGTCGCCGCGTGGGGTGTAGCGCCGGAGATGTTGGGTCGAGGCGACGAGTCGGCGCATAGCCGCCAGGTCGGCCACCAGCCCCGCGGCTCGGGCCTGGACGAGGATGTTGCCGAGGGCGGTGGCTTCGGTGGGCCCGGCGATGACGGGCAGTCCGGTGGCGTCGGCGGTGAGTTGGCAGAGCAGGTCGTTGCGGGAGCCGCCGCCGACGAGGTGGATGTGGGTGATGTCGCGGCCGGCGAGTTCGGCCGCCTGCCGCAGGGTGCGGCGGTGGGCCAGCGCCAGGCTCTCCAGGATGCAGCGGACGACGGCACCCCGGCTGCCGGGGACCGGCTGGTCCGTACGGCGGCAGTACTCACGGATCCGTTCCGGCATGTCGCCCGGGGCGAGGAAACCGGGGTCGTCCGGGTCGATGATCGCGCCGAACGCCTTGGACCGGGCGGCCTCGGCGAGGAGTACGGGGATGTGTGTGGGCGAACCCTGCGCTTCCCAGGTCCGGCGGCACTCCTCGAGCAGCCACATGCCCATGATGTTGCGGAGGTAGCGGACGGTGCCGTCCACGCCCAGTTCGTTGGTGAAGTTCGCGGCCCGGGAGGCCTCGGTCAGCACCGGGGCGTCCAGTTCGAGGCCGGCCAGGGACCAGGTACCGCACGAGATGTAGGCGAAGTGCGGTTCGCTGGCCGGAACGGCGGCGACCGCGGAGGCGGTGTCGTGCGAGGCGACGGTGACGACCGGGGTGCTCGCGTCGAGACCGGTGTGGGCGGCGACGTGCGGCAGGAGGGTGCCGGCCGGGTCGCCGGGGCGGCGCAGGGGCGGCAGCAGAGCCGGGTCGATGGAGAGCCGGTCGAGGAGTTCTCCGGACCAGGCGCCCGAGCGGGCGTCGAAGAGACCCGTGGTGGAGGCGTTGGTCGCCTCCGCCCCGATGGTTCCGGTCAGCCAGTGGACCAGCAGGTCGGGGATCAGCAGCAGGGTGCGGGCAGCCTCCAACTGGCTGCTGCCCGCCGCCGAGGCGAGCTGGAAGACGGTGTTGAACGGCAGGTGCTGAAGCCCGGTGATCCGGTACAGCTCCTCGGGTCCGACGCGCGGCCGGACGCGCTGGGCGGCGTCGTCGGTGCGGCTGTCCCGGTAGTGGTACGGGGCGCCGAGGAGTACGCCGTCGGCGTCGAGGAGCCCGTAGTCGACCGCCCACGTGTCCACGCCGATGGAGGCGACCGAACCGGCCCGGGCGGCCTCCCTGAGTCCGTCGACGGTTCCCTGGAACAGCGCGAGCAGGTTCCAGTGCAGTCCGTCGGGCAGGCGTACGGGCGTGTTGGGGAACCGGTGGGCCTCGGTCAGATCGAGGTTGTCCGGCCCTACCCGGCCGAGGATCACCCGTCCGCTGGTGGCCCCGAGGTCGACCGCGGCGAACGCCGAGGGGAATGCCGAGGAGGCCGGGGTGGTGGTCACGTGGTGTTACCTCCGCTGTGCGCGGCGAGGAGTGGTGAGACGTTGAGGGGTGGGCGCTGAGATGGGGTGTTGGGGGTGGGCGTTGAGGGGTGGGCGTTGAGGGGGGGCGTTGAGGGGGGGCAGCAGAACGGGCACGGAAGCGCGGCCGCCGGGGGCGGCTCCGGCCGGCGGGGGCGGCTCCGGCCGGCGGGGGCGGCTCCGGCCGGCGGGGGCGGCTCGCGCGAGGGCGCGCGCCGCTGCGGCTTCGGGCCGCCGCCCGTGATCCGCCCTGATGCCGCCGCGGGCATCGCACCGGCATCAGGGCGGGCTTGTGGGTCAGCGCAGGAAGGCCGCGGCGACACCCGCGTCCACCGGGATGTGCAGGCCGGTGGTGTGGGTGAGGTCGCCGCCGGTGAGGGCGAAGACCGCGTTCGCCACGTGCTCGGGCAGCACCTCGCGCTTGAGCAGCGTGCGCTGGGCGTAGAACTCGCCCAGCTTCTCCTCCGCCACGCCGTACACGGCGGCCCGCTTGGCGCCCCAGCCGCCGGCGAAGATGCCGGAGCCGCGCACGACTCCGTCGGGGTTGACGCCGTTGACGCGGATGCCGTGCTCGCCGAGCTCGGCCGCCAGCAGCCGCACCTGGTGGGCCTGGTCGGCCTTGGTCGCCCCGTAGGCGATGTTGTTGGGGCCCGCGAAGACACCGTTCTTGGAGGCGATGTACACGATGTCGCCGCCGAGCTTCTGCGCGGTCATCACCCGGGCGGCCTCGCGGGAGACCAGGAATGAGCCGCGGGCCATGATGTCGTGCTGGAGGTCCCAGTCCCCGGCCGTCGTCTCCAGCAGCGGCTTGGAGATGGAGATGCCGGCGTTGTTGACGACCAGGTCGACGCCTCCGAAGGCGAGTACGGCCTCGGCGAACGCGGCGGCGATCTGCTCCTCGCTGGTGACGTCCACGGTCACGGCCACGGCACGGTCCGGCCCGCCCAGTTCCTCGGCGACGGCCGCCGCCCCCGTGGCGTCGAGGTCGGCGACGACGACACAGGCGCCCTCGGCGGCGAGCCGGTGGGCGATGGCCTTGCCGATGCCGGAGCCGGCGCCCGTGACGAGCGCGACCCTGGTCGCCAGCGGCTTGGGCGCGGGCATCCGGCGCAGCTTGGCCTCCTCCAGGTCCCAGTACTCGATACGGAACTTCTCGGACTCCTCGATGGGACTGTAGGAGGAGACGGCCTCGGCGCCGCGCATCACGTTGATCGCGTTGACGTAGAACTCACCGGCGACGCGGGCGGTCTGCTTGTCCTTGCCGAAGGAGAACATGCCGACTCCGGGCACCAGGACGATCGCGGGGTCGGCGCCGCGCATGGCCGGTGAGCCGGGGACGGCGTGCCGTTCGTAGTAGGCCCGGTACTCGGCGCGGTACTCGGTGTGCAGCTCCGTCAGCCGGGCGATCGCCTGCTCCAGCGGCGCTCCGGCAGGCAGGTCCAGGACCAGTGGTCGGACCTTGGTGCGCAGGAAGTGGTCGGGGCACGACGTGCCCAGGGCCGCGAGACGCGGGTGCTCGGTGCGGGAGAGGAAGTCCAGCACCGCCTCGGAGTCCGTGAAGTGGCCGACCTGCGGCAGGTCGGCGGAGGCGATCGCGCGGACGTGCGGGGCGAGCGCGGCGGCACGGGCGCGCCGCTCCGCGTCGGGCAGCGGCTCGTAGCCGTTCCTCACCGGGCCGAACGGTTCGGGGCGGCCCTTGTCGGCGAGGAACGCCTCGGCGGTGCGGATGATGTGCAGCGAGTTGGACTCGCACTCCTCGGAGGTGGCGCCCCACGCGGTGACGCCGTGGCCGCCGAGGACGCAGCCGATGGCCTCCGGGTTGGCCTCCTTGATCGCGGCGATGTCCAGGCCGAGCTGGAATCCGGGCCGCCGCCACGGCACCCACACGACCTTGTCGCCGAAGCACTCGGCGGTCAACTTCTCGCCGTCGGCCGCGCAGGCCAGCGCGATACCCGAGTCGGGGTGCAGGTGGTCCACGTGGGCCGCGTCGACCAGACCGTGCATGGCGGTGTCGATGGACGGCGCGGCGCCGCCCTTGCCGTGCAGGCAGTAGTCGAACGCGGCGACCATCTCGTCCTCGCGCTCCACGCCCGGGTAGACACCCTTCAGGGCGTGCAGCCGGTCCAGGCGCAGCGCGGCCAGTCCCTCGGCCTTCAGCGTGCCCAGGTCGCCGCCGGAGCCCTTGACCCACAGCAGCTCCAGCTCGCCACCGGTGACGGGGTCGGTGGCGGTGCCCTTGGCGGAGGTGTTCCCGCCCGCGTAGTTGGTGTTGCGCGGGTCCGAGCCCAGCCGGTGCGAGCGCGCCAGGAGCCCTGCGACTTCGGGATGAATGGCGGAGGCCATGATGATCTTTCCTTCGGGATGAGTTGACGACGGAGGATGCCCAGGGGCGGGCCCCGGGGCGCGCGGCGCCCCGCAGCGGCGGTTACGCGCCCCAGCCGGCCTGTTCGCCGCCCACGCGGTCGGCGACGATCCGCTCCTGCCAGCCGCTGGCGCGGTAGGCGGCGATCGGGTCGGGGTTCAGGCCCTTCTCCTCGCGGATCTCCGCCAGCAGCGGCCGGACGTCGGTGTTGTACGCGTCCATCAGGACGGCGTTGGCCGCCAGGACGTCGCCCTCCGCCTGGGCCGCGGCCAGTGCCTCGTCATCGACCAGCAGTGCCTTGGCGGTGGCTTCCTGGACGTTCATCACCGAACGGATGATCGCCGGGATCTTCGCCTCGATGTTGTGGCACTGGTCGAGCATGAAGGCCACGCCGGCGGCGGGGTCGAGGCCGCCGTTCTTGATGACCTCGCGGAGGATCCGGAAGAGCTGGAAGGGATCGGCGGCGCCGACCATCAGGTCGTCGTCGGCGTAGAAGCGGGAGTTGAAGTCGAAGCCGCCGAGCTTCCCCTCGCGGAGCAGGACGGCGACGATGAACTCGATGTTGGTGCCGGGGGCGTGATGGCCGGTGTCCACGACGACCTGTGCCTTCTCACCGAGCTTCAGGCAGTGCGCGTAGGCCGTGCCCCAGTCGGGAACGTCGGTCGTGTAGAACGCGGGCTCGAAGAACTTGTACTCCAGGAGCATCCGCTGGTCCTCGCCCAGGCGCTCGTAGACGGCCCGGAGCGACTCGGCGAGCCGGTCCTGACGGGCCGTGATGTCGTCCTGGCCGGGGTAGTTGGTGCCGTCGGCGAACCACAGCTTCAGGTCGCGGGAGCCGGTGGCGTCCATGATGTCGACGCACTCCATGAGGTGCGCGAGCGCCTTGCGCCGCACCGCGGCGTCCGGATGGCAGACACTGCCGAGTTTGTAGTCGTCGTCCTGGAAGACGTTGGCGTTGATGGCGCCCAGTTCCAGGCCGCGGTCCTTCGCGTGCGCGGCCAGCGCCGCGTAGTCGTCCACCTTGTCCCAGGGGATGTGCAGCGCCACCCGGGGAGTGACGCCGGTGAACTCGTGCACCTTGGCCGCGTCGTCCAGCTTTTCACGCGGGGTCCGCGGCACGCCGGGCTGCGCGAACACCTTGAAACGCGTTCCGGAGTTGCCGTAGCCCCACGAAGGCGTCTCGACCCGCTGGTCGGCGAGTGCGGCTCTCACGGCAGTGATGTCAGGCATGTCCACCTCTGGATGCGCAAGTTGCCCCGTCGCGGAGCACTTGAATGACCTGTCGTGTGAATCGATTCAGGCTGCGCCGAAACTAACCCGTGACACACCCCCCGTCAAGGGTCCCGGCAGTGCTCGACCCAGCCACTCGCCGCCACCCTCACCACAGGCGCCGGGATTGCACGGACCCGGACCCTTGACGCCCCGGACGGGCCGAAGCTAGCTTCCCGGCAATCCCGTTTGAAACATTTCACAGCGGGGTTCCCGCTCGGCACCCGTACTGGAGAGAACTCATGACTCATCCCGAACCGGAGACCACTCCGGTGCTCGCCCTGGAGGGAGTGAGTAAATCCTTCGGCGCCGTCCGAGCCCTGCGTGACGTCTCGCTGCGGCTGTACGCGGGCGAGGCCCACGCCCTGGCGGGCGAGAACGGCGCCGGCAAGTCCACCCTGATCAAATCTCTCGCAGGCGTGCACCGTCCGGACACCGGAACGGTCCTCCTCGACGGCGAGCCGGTGGACTTCCACAGCCCGGCGGACGCCCGCGACGCGGGGATCGCCGTCATCTACCAGGAGCCGACGCTCTTCCCCGACCTGTCCGTCGCGGAGAACATCTTCATCGGACGACAGCCCCGGCGCTCCCTGGGCAGGGTGAACCACCGCACGGTCAAGGCGGCCGCGGCCGAACTCTTCGCCCGCCTCGGTGTCGCCCTCGACCCCGACCAGCCGGCCCGCGGCCTCTCCATCGCCGACCAGCAGTTGGTGGAGATCGCCAAGGCACTGTCCTTCGACGCCCGCGTCCTGATCATGGACGAGCCGACGGCGGCGCTCACCGGCAGCGAGGTGGCCCGGCTGTTCGGCGTGGTCGAGACACTGCGCGAGCAGGGATCGGCGGTGCTGTTCATCTCGCACCGCCTGGAGGAGATCTTCGAGCTGTGCCAGCGGGTCACCACCCTTCGGGATGGCGCCTGGATCGCCAGTGAACCCCTCTCCGACCTCGACGAGGACGGCCTGGTGCGCCGCATGGTCGGCCGCGATCTGGAGGAGCTCTATCCCAAGCAGCAGACCCGGATCGGCGAGGTCGCCCTCAGCGTGCGCCGGCTGACGCGCGAAGGCGTTTTCACCGATGTCTCCTTCGACGTCCGGCGCGGAGAGATCCTCGGTCTCGCCGGTCTGGTCGGGGCGGGTCGCAGTGAAGTGGCCCGCGCGGTCTTCGGCGTCGACCGGTTCGACGGCGGTGAGGTCGAGGTGCTCGGCCGGAGGCTCCCGCCGGGGGCTCCGAGCCTGGCCATGGCCGCCGGACTCGCCCTGGTGCCCGAGGACCGCCGCGCCCAGGGCCTGGTGATGGACATGTCCATCGAGCGGAACATCGGGCTCACCGGCTTCGCGGCCACCTCCCGGGCCGGGCTGATGAACCGGCGGGCCGAGCGCAGCCGCGCCGTGGACTGGGCGACGAGGCTCCAGGTGAAGTACGCGCGCCTGGCCGACGTCGTGGGGACGCTCTCGGGCGGCAACCAGCAGAAGGTCGTACTGGCCAAATGGCTCGCCACGGCTCCCCAGGTGCTGATCGTGGACGAGCCGACCCGCGGTATCGACGTGGGGACGAAGGCGGAGGTGCACCGTCTGCTGTCCTCGCTCGCCGCCGACGGGGTGGCGGTGCTGATGATCTCGTCCGATCTGCCGGAGATCCTCGGGATGGCCGACCGGGTCCTGGTGATGCACGAGGGCCGGCTGACCGCGGAGATCCCCCGGGCGGAAGCGACCGAGGAGACCGTGATGGCAGCCGCGACCGGCCGCACCGACCGAGGGAGGAAGGCGGCATGACCACGACCGTCGAGCCGGTGCGGCAGGAGGTCCCACCGGAGTCCTTCGCCGCGCGGCGGCTCATGGACAAGATGTTCAAGGCCCGCGAACTGGCCGTGATCGCCGTGCTGGTGGTGATGCTCGGCGCGACCCAGCTGTCCAACCCCGAGTTCCTCTCACAGCAGGGCATCAGGGACCTGATGCTGAACGCGACCATCCTCGTGCTGGTCGCGATCGGCCAGGCGATGGTGGTGATCACCCGCAACGTCGACCTGTCGGTCGGCTCCGTGCTGGGCATCTCCGCCTTCGCCGCGGGGCTCTGCCTCAAGGACGGCGGCCACCCGCTCGTCGCCGTCCTGCTGGCCGTGGCGGTCGGCGCACTCTTCGGCGTGGTCAACGGCGCACTGGTGAGTCTGGGCAAGGTGCCGGCACTGGTGGTGACCCTGGGCACCCTCTACATCATCCGCGGCATCGACTCGATCTGGGTCGGCTCCCGCCAGATCACGGCGAGCGCCCTGCCCGACGGCTTCGTCGACTTCGGCAGCGACGGCATCTGGGTGGTGCCCTACCTCGCACTGCTCACGCTGGCCGTCCTGGTCGTCGTGGCCTACTACCTCCGCAACTACCGCAGCGGACGGGACATGTACGCCCTGGGGTCCAACCCGGAGGCCGCCCGGCTCGCCGGTGTCCCGATCCGGGCCCGCATCATGACGGCCTACGTGGTCTGCGGGGCGCTCGCCGGACTCGCCGGCGCCCTGTACCTCGCCAGGTTCGGCAACGTCGACTCCAACACCGGCAACGGGTACGAACTCATCGTGGTGAGCGCCGTCGTCGTCGGCGGCGTCGCCTTCACCGGCGGATCGGGCACCGTGTACGGCGCCGCGCTCGGCGCCGTACTGCTGACCTCCATCAACGGTGTGCTCCCGGCCCTCGGCGTGAGTTCGGTCTGGGTCACCGCCATCAACGGCTTCCTGCTGCTGCTCGCCATCGCCGTCGACCGGATTCTGGCGCTCAGAGTCTCCGGAGCCCTGCGCAAGAAGGCCGCACAGTCGAGGAGTGCCCGTCATGCCTGACACCACCGTCAAGTCTCCCGTGCTGTCCCGTCTCGGCGGTGCGGTGCGCTGGGACACCTCGGTCGGCGTTCTGCTGGTCGTCCTGCTGATCTGTTCGTTCTCCTTCGTGGAGAACTTCGGCAACGCCCTGAACGTGTCGTTCCTCATCGGCAACACCCTGCCCATCGCCCTGATCGCGCTGCCGATGGCGATGCTCGTGGTCTCCGGCGAGGTGGACCTCTCGGTGGCCTCCACCGCCGGCCTCTCCAGCGCCGTGATGGGCGCGCTGTGGAACGCCGGCATGGCGATCGAGACGATCATCCCGATCTGCGTTCTGCTCGGCGTGGTGTGCGGCCTGGTCAACGGCCTGCTGGTCACCCGGCTCGGACTGCCCTCGCTGGCCGTCACCATCGGCACGCTCGGCGCCTACCGGGGCATCGCGCAGATCGTGCTCGGCTCCGACTCCGTGACCGACTTCCCCGTTCAGTACCTGGACTTCGGGGCCGGCCGGTTCGGGGACACGTTCCTCCCGTACGCCGTCGTCCCCTTCATCATCCTGCTGGCGATCGCCGTCGTCGTGCTGCACGCCACGCGCTTGGGCCGGTCGCTGTTCGCCATCGGCGCCTCCGAGGAGGCCGCCCGCTTCGCCGGTGTCCGGGTCAAGCGGCTCAAGCTGGCCATGTTCGTGTCCACGGGCGTGATCTCCGCTCTCACCGGTGTCTTCTGGACGCTGCACTACGCCAGCGCCCGCTACGACAACGCCACCGGACTGGAGCTGTCCGTGATCGCCGCGGTGCTGCTCGGCGGCATCGACTTCGACGGCGGCAAGGGCACGCTGGGCGGCGCCGTCGCCGGTGTGTTCCTGCTCGGCACGATGCAGAACGTCATGAGTCTGCTGAACGTCTCCGCCCAGTCCCAGACCGTGGCGACCGGAGTCCTCCTGGTGGTCTCCGTTCTCGCCCCGCGGATCGGCCGCCAGATCTCCCAGGCACGGGCCAGGGGGAGAACGGCCGCTTCCCCACCGCTGACGGCCCCTTCCCCGTAGTCCCTCGCCACTGGCTCCTCTCCGGCCCTCCCTCCCGCACAGGCAAAGGAACTTCCCATGCTCGGCACCACCGCCAGATCACGCCGCCTGACCCTCGCACTCGCCACGGCCACCGCCCTCGCGCTCGGCGCCACCGCCTGCGGCGGCACCACCAAGGACGACGCGGCCAAGGACAACGGCAGCGCGGCCGTCGGCAAGGCCGACCCCGACGCGGAGACCAAGAAGGGCCTCACCGTCGCCTTCCTGCCCAAGCAGGTCAACAACCCCTACTTCACCACCGCCGACAAGGGCGGCGAGAAGGCGCTGCGGGAACTGGGCTCCACCTACAAGGAGGTCGGCACCAGCAGCGGCACCGACACCGCCGGCCAGGTCAGCTACGTCAACACCCTGACCCAGCAGCAGGTCGACGCCATGGCCGTCTCCGCACAGGACCCCGGCGCCCTGTGCACCGCCCTCAAGCAGGCCATGCGCAACGGCGTCAGTGTCGTCACCTACGACTCGGACACCAACAAGGACTGCCGCCAGGTGTTCGTCTCCCCGGCCTCCGCCGAGGACCTCGGGCGCACCCAGGTCGAGCTGCTGGCCAAGCAGATCGGCGGCAAGGGCGAGATCGCGATCCTGTCCGCGGCGCAGACCGCGACGAACCAGAACACCTGGATCGACGTCATGAAGGAGGAGCTGAAGAAGCCCGCCTACAAGGACATCAAGCTCGTCAAGACCGCCTACGGGGACGACGACGCCCAGAAGTCGTTCCAGCAGACCCAGGGCCTGCTGCAGGAATACCCGAACCTGAAGGGCATCATCTCCCCCACCACCGTCGGCATCAAGGCGGCCGCCCAGTACCTGTCCGGCTCCAAGTACAAGGGCAAGGTCAAGCTCACGGGCCTCGGCACCCCGAACGACATGCGCGCCTACGTCAAGAACGGCACCGTCGAGGAGTTCGAGCTGTGGGAGCCGGCCAAGCTCGGCGCACTCGCCGCCCGGGCCGCGGTCGCCCTCGAGTCCGGTCAGATCACCGGCAAGAAAGGCGAGACCTTCGCCGCGGGTGACCTCGGCACGATGACCATCGGTGCGGACGGTGTCGTCTCCCCGGGTGAGCCGACCGTCTTCAACAAGGCCAACATCGACGAGTACGACTTCTGATCCGTACGACACTCGTGGGGCCCCGGCCTCGCCGGGGCCCCACTCGGCAACAGGGTGATCCGATGCAACGCGTCTGTTTTCTTCTCAAGGTCCGCTCCGAGATGGTCGCCGAATACCGCGAGCGCCATCAGGACGTGTGGGCCGACATGCTCGCCGCGCTCCGTGCAGCCGGCTGGCGCAACTACTCCCTCTTCCTGCGGGAGGACGGCCTGCTCGTCGGCTATCTCGAGACCGACGACTTCGAGGCGGCCCGCGCGGCCATGGACGCGACCGAGGTGAACACGCGCTGGCAGGCCGAGATGGCGGGGTTCTTCGAAGCACTGGACGGACAGGCACCCGATGCCGCCATGCGTCCCCTCACCGAGGTCTTCCACCTGGCGTGAACCGACGTCCCGGCTTCGTAGGATGAACGCTTCCCCCGACCGGCTCGATGGGCGGGGGCAGAGCAGCAGGAGACGCACATGACGCACTCCACGCCGACGGTCGGCATCAAGGACGTGGCGCGGGAGGCCGGCGTCTCCGTGGGCACGGTCTCCAACGTGCTCAACCAGCCCGGCCGGGTCTCGCGGCGGACGCGCCACCACGTGGAGCAGGTGATCGCGCGGCTGGGTTACGTGCGCAGTGAGTCCGCCCGGCAACTGCGGGCGGGCCGCAGCCGTGTCATGGCGCTGCTCGTCCTCGACATGGGCAATCCGTTCTTCGTCGACCTGGCCCAGGGAGCCGAGCGCACGGCCCGGGACGCGGGGCTCGCCGTCACCCTGTGCAACAGCGCGCAGAGTGTGCAGAAGGAGGCGGAGTACCTCGACCTCTTCGCCGAGCAGCGGGTCCGCGGGGTGCTGGTCACCCCCGCCGACCCGAGTGGCGGCAGTCTGGGCGACTTCCGCCGGCACGGTATTCCCTACGTCCTGGTGGACCGGGTGGCCGGCGACGCGGAGGGCTGCTCCGTCTCGGTCGACGACGTCACCGGCGGTGCTCTGGCGCTCCGTCACCTCACCGGCGCCGGGCACAGTTCCATCGCCTACGTCAGCGGACCGCCCCATCTGAGGCAGGTGCGGGACCGCCGGACCGGGGCGCTGCAAGCCGTGGCCCAGGCCGGCCTGCCCCCCACGGCGCTGCGGGAGATCCCCACCGAACGCCTCGACGTGGCCGGCGGACGTGACGCGGGTGCCAGACTGCTCGGTCTGGCCGAGCGGCCTACCGCCGTCTTCTGCGCCAACGACCTGCTGGCCCTCGGCGTGCTCCAGTTCATGTACACGGCCGGGGTCAAGGTCCCCGACGACCTGGCCATCGTCGGGTACGACGACATCGAGTTCGCCGCCGCGGCGACCGTACCGCTGACCTCCGTCCGCCAGCCCGCGCGCGCCATGGGCGCCCTGGCCGCCGACCTGCTTCTCCAGGAAGCCGGCGACCAGGCGGACGAGCACCGTCACCAGCACGTGGTGCTCCAGCCCGAGCTGGTCGTCCGCGGTTCGAGCCTGCCCAGGCGCTGAGAGCCCGACGCGCGGCCAATATGTTCCTGGCAGGGGAAACCTGGCCCGGGATCCGCGTTCTTCACCCGTGCACGAGCATAGTTTGTACTCACTGATGACAAACTTGTAGACGCGGCGGGCAAAGGGCTCCTATGGTGGCCGACGCCCAGTCGAATCCAGGCATCTCGCGCACGCCACGCGTCACTTCGGGTCGGCACGACGCCGACCGCACCACCTCGTCGTCCCGTACCACCGTCATGGGCGGCCCCGCCACGGGGCGGCCCCCGGGGAGGATGCATGAGTTCACGGTCCCGCTCCAGAACCCGCGGACGGCTGGCCGGTCTGGTCGCCGTCTCGTTCCTGTTCGGCTGCTTCACTTCCGCGCCCGCCGGCGCCGCCGACACGGCCGACGACCTGCCGCCGCAGGAACCGGGCGTCACACTGCGCGTCTTCGACATCGGACAGCCGATGAACGAGATCTGCGTGCTCAAGCCCGGCCAGACCCCGAACGTCGACAAACTGATGCCCGTCATCGACTTCTCCACGACCGAGGACTTCGGCATCGGCGACAACTTCGTCTCGCAGGTGATCGCGAACATCGAGGCCCCCGAGGACGGGGCCTACACCTTCCGGCTGACCAGCGACGACGGCTCGCGCCTGACCATCGGCGACCGGACGGTCATCGATCACGACGGCCTCCACGCGGCCGAGCCCAAGGAGGGCACGGCGACCATGACGGCCGGTCACCACGCCCTGCGCGTCGATCACTTCGACCGCACGAACGACCAGCGGGTGACGCTGGAGTGGAAGCCGCCCGGCGCGGCGGACTTCTCCCTCGTGCCGAACTCCGCCCTGAGCACCGACGCCGACGTCGTACGGGTCACGGCCCCCGGCCGCAAGCAGTGCGAGAGCGGCACCGACACCCCCGGCGACGGGCTGCCCCTGGACGGCGTGCACCCCGACTACACGCTGACGGACCTGCGGCCCGACGGCTTCGAGCCCCAGGTCACCGGCATGGACTGGCTTCCGGACGGCCGGATGGCCATCACCACGTGGGGCGGCACCGACAAGACCGAGGGCGAGGTGTACCTCCTCGACAACGTCACCGGCGCGACCGGCCCCGACAAGGTGACGGCGAAGAAGGTCGCGAGCGGTCTCAAGGAGCCCATGGGCATCAAGGCGCTCGACGGAGCCCTCTACGTGTCGCAGAAGCACGAACTCACCGAACTCCGCGACACCGACGGCGACGACGTCACCGACGAGCGGCGCACCGTGGCGACCTGGCCGTACGGCGGTAACTTCCACGAGTTCGCCTTCGGCCTGCTCTACCGCGACGGGCACTTCTACCTCAACCTCTCCGTCGCGATCGACTACGGGGGCGCGACGACGGACCCGCAGCCGGCGCCGAACCGGGGCACCACGATCAAGGTGAACCGGAAGACCGGCAAGGTGACCTACCTCGCCGGGGGCCTGCGCACCCCGAACGGCATCGGCTGGGGTCCCGGCGGCGACCTCTTCGTCGCCGACAACCAGGGCGGCTGGCTCCCGGCCTCGAAGCTGGTCCGCGTCAAGCCCGACCGCTTCTTCAACCACTACACCAACCCGGCCGGCCCGTTCGACGACCAGCCGGTGACCGAACCGGTGCTGTGGCTGCCGCAGAACGAGATCGCCAACTCCCCCAGCACCCCGATCCTGTTGAAGAAGGGCCCGTACGCCGGCCAGCTGCTGTTCGGCGACGTGACCTACGGCGGTCTGCAGCGCGCCTTCCTGGAGAAGGTGAAGGGCAAGGACCAGGGCGCGGTCTTCCGCCACACGCAGGGCCTCGAGGCGGGCGTCAACCGCATCACCCAGGGGCCGGACGGCGCGATCTACGCGGGCGGACTGGGCGCCGGGGGCAACTGGGGCCAGGAGGGCAAGCTGACCCACGGTCTGCAGAAGCTCACCCCGAACGGCGGCAAGGCGTTCGACATCCGGGCCATGCGCGCCGAGCGGGGCGGTTTCGAGCTGGAGTACACCCAGCCGCTGTCCCAGGAGACGGCGGACAAGCTCGCCGAGAGCTACCGGGTCGAGCAGTGGCGCTACGTGCCGACCCCCGCGTACGGCGGTCCCAAGGTCGACGAGGAAACCCTCGCCGTGGCCTCCGCACGGCTGTCCCAGGACCGGAAGAAGGTCACGCTGCGGATCACGGGCCTCAAGCCCGACCGTGTGGTGCACGTCCGCTCACCGCGTCCCTTCAGCTCGGCCGAGGGTGAGACGCTGTGGAGCACCGAGGCGTGGTACACGCTCAACGCCATGCCGGGCGAGCAGCCCCCGACGACGTCGTACGAGGCTGAGGAGGCGGAGCGCTCCGGCGGGGCCGGCGTCAACACCGACCACACGGGCTACTCCGGCAGCGGCTTCGTGGACGGCTACGGCACCCAGGGCGCGGCCACCTCGTTCACCGTCGACGTGGACAAGAAGGGCACCTACGACGTGGCCCTGCGGTACGCGAACGGGCCGAACCCCTTCACCGGTACCAAAACGGTGAGCGTGTACGTGGACGGCCGGAAGGTGAAGCAGTCGAGCCTGCTCAGTACGGGCGGCTGGGACGACTGGTCCACACGGACCGAGTCGCTGAGGCTGCGCGAGGGCGCCAACACCATCACCTACCGGGTGGACGAGGGCGACACCGGACACGTCAATCTCGACATGATCAGTGTGCGTCCCGAGGGTGAGCGCATCGTCCTGTTCGACGGCGCCGACCGCGCGGCCTGGCAGCAGACGGACGGCCGCACCGCGCAGTGGCCGCTGACGGACGGCGGGATGGAGGTCTGCTGCGGCGACCTGCGGACGAAGCAGGCGTTCGGTGACTTCAGGCTGCACGCCGAGTTCTGGCTGCCCCAGCTGCCCCCGGACGTGACGGGCCAGAACCGGGCCAACAGCGGCATCTACCTTCAGGACCGCTACGAGATCCAGATCCTGGACTCGTTCGGTGACACCACGCCCGCGGACAACGAGGCCGCCGCGATCTACCAGCAGAAGGCCGCCGACGCCAACGCGGCCCGCCCGCCGGGCACCTGGCAGACGTACGACATCACCTTCCGCGCGGCGCGCTTCGACGACCAGGGCGCCAAGACGCAGGACGCGCGCGTCACGGTGGTGTGGAACGGCGTGACCGTCCACAAGGACGTGGCGCTCGGCGGCGCGACCGCCGGGGGCGCTCAGGAGGGGCCGACGGCGGGTGCGCTCCGCCTTCAGGACCACGGCAACAAGGTGCGGTACCGCGACATCTGGATCGAACCGTTGCCGTAGCGGCGCACGAGACGGTGGCCGGCCCGGACGTGCCCGGGCCGGCCACCGCCGGCCTCGCTCACGTCGGAGGTGCGAGCGACAGAGACGGACGCGGCAAAGGCGAAAGCGTCTGCTCCGACCAGATGACCTTTCCGGTCTCGGTGTAGCGGGTCCCCCAGCGGTCGGCCAGCTGGGCCACGAGGAACAGGCCGCGGCCGCCCTCGTCGGTCGTGGCCGCGTAGCGCAGGTGCGGTGCGGTGCTGCTGCCGTCGGAGACCTCACAGATCAGGGTCCGGTCGTGGAGCAGCCGGACCCGGACGGGATCGGTGCCGTAGCGCACCGCGTTGGTCAGCAGTTCGCTGAGGATCAGCTCCGTAACGAAGGCCTCCTCGTCCAGGCCCCACTCGGCGAGCCGGTCGGCGACCTCGCCGCGGATACGGGAGACGGCGGCCGGGTCCCGCTCCACGTCCCAGGCGGCCACCCTGGACGGATCGAACACGCGGGTGCCGGCCACCAGAAGGGCCACGTCGTCGTCGGACGGCCGGGACAGCAGCGTCGCCAGCACATCCGCGCACGTCTCCTCGGGTGTTCGCCCGGCCCGGGCGAGGCTCCGGCGCAACAGTTCCATGCCCTCGTCGATGTCCCGGCCCCGGGTCTCGACGAGACCGTCCGTGTACAGCACGAGCCGGCTGCCTGCGGGCAGGTCGAGATCGACCGCTTCGAACGGCAGGCCGCTGCCGACGCCGAGAGGCAGCCCGACGGGGCTGCCCGGGAAGCGCACGGACCCGTCGGGCAGCACCAGCGCGGGGCTGGGATGTCCCGCCCGGCTCAGGGAACACCGGCCCGCCACCGGGTCGTAGATCGCGTAGAGGCAGGTCACCCCGGCGATCTCGGCGCTGTCCGCACCGCCCTCCTGGTCGAGCCGGGAGACCAGCTCGTCCAGGCGCGCGAGGAGTTCGTCGGCCGGCAGGTCGAGAGCGGCGAAGTTGTGCACGGCGGTACGCAACCGTCCCATGGTGGCGGCGGCGTGCAGGCCGTGGCCCACGACGTCGCCGACCACCAGGGCGACACGGGCCCCCGGCAACGCGATGACGTCGAACCAGTCGCCGCCCACCCCGGCTTCGGCCGGCACGTACCGGTAGGCGATGTCGAGGGCGTTCTGCTCGGGCAGCCCGCTCGGCAGGAGGCTGCGCTGCAGGGTCACGGCCGTCTGGTGTTCGCGGGTGTAGCGACGGGCGTTGTCGACGCACACCGCGGCCCTGGCGGCCAGTTCCCGAGCGAACACCTCGTCGTCCGCGTCGAAGGGTGCCGGGTTCTCCGAACGCCAGAAGTTGACCAGGCCGAGGACCACGCCCCGTGCGTGCAGGGGGACGGCCAGGACGCTGTGGAAGCCGTACTCGATGATCCGCTCGGCGTGTGCCGGGTCCTGGTCGTACCAGGCGAGTACGGTCTCCACGTTCGCGTCGGGCAGGGAGTGCCGCTCGCCGTCGCCCAGGGAGCCGGGGCTGGTGGGCACGGTGCCGGTCACCCGCCCCGGGGGGTGCAGCGGGTGGTCGTCACGCAGGCCGGCGACGGCGGCACGTCGCACCTCCACGACTGTGCCGTCCGACTCACGCGGTTCGTCCCCCCGGAACACCGACTCGGCCAGGTCCACGGTGGCGAAGTCCGAGAACCGCGGAGTGGCCACCCGGGTCAGTTCCGCCGCGGTCGTGGTCACGTCGAGGGTGCTGCCGATCATCTTGCCGGCCTCGTAGAGGAGCAGGAGCCGCTCGCGCACCGCCTCGGCCCGGCCGATCACCGCGGCCAGTTCGGTGGTGTCCCGGAGGGTCGCGACGGTGCCCGGAGGTCCGCCGCGGTCGCCGGTGACCCGTACGTTGACCGCGAGCAGCCGCTCCCCCACCGGCACCACCTCGTCGGTGGTCGGTCGCCCGGACACCAGCAGTTCGGTGATCCGGGAACTCAGGCCGCACTCGGCGACCGGGCGCTCTTCGACGTCCGGCGGGAGTCCGAGCAGTCTGCGTGCCTCGTCGTTGGCGAGAACGAGCCTCCCCTTTCCGTCGACGATCAGCACTCCCTCCCGGACGGCGTGCAGTACCGCGTCGTGATGCACGTACATGCGCGTCATCTCGGCGGGACCGAGCCCGCGGGTCTGACGGGACAGACGCCGATTAACCAGGGCCGAGCCGCCGAGAGCGAAGACGAGCCCGCCGGCGGTGCCGCCGAGGATGACCGGGATGTGACGGCTGACGGACTCATTGATGTCACCGAGTGTGATCTCGACGCCGACGATACCGGCGACCGAACCGTCGCTCCGGAAGACGGGGACCGTGGAATCGACTGCCGGCCCGACGCTCGCGTCGAGTTCCGCCGTCAGGGGGATGCCCTGCACCACCTTCTCGTAGGGGCCCAGAACGCGCTTGCCGATGAGATCCGGATCAGGATGCGTGTAGCGGATCCCCTGGGTGTTCGCGACGACGACGAAGGCCACGTCGGCCGCTTCGCGGACCGCCTCGGCGCGGGGTTGCAGCACGGCCGTCGGGTCGGGGCTGTCCAGGGCCGCCGCGGTCCCGGGGGCGTTGGCGAAGGCCTGTGCGACCGACAGGGTCCTGCGCCGGGCTTCCTCGGTGCTGTCCCGCCGGACCTGCAGCACGAGGGAGATCACCGCGGCCACGGCCAGCAGCACCACCAGCACTGCTTGCAGCAGAAACACCTGTCCGGCGACGCTCCGTACCTTCGGTCCACGCTCGGCGAGGCCAGGCCGTGTCTTCGGTCCCCGGGACCTTGGGTACAGCCGGGACACACACTCCCGGAAGGGGCGATTCGCGGACATATACCTGATTATGGCCCTCGTTCGGCGGGCCCTACTCCACGACACCGCACGCGTGACCGGAGCAGGCTGCGCGGCGCGCCCCGCATCCGGCGTACGACGAGCCAGCCGGACGCCGCGCCGACCGCGTACCAGAAGAGGTCCGGGGCGTCGAATGTGGAACCGAGGACCCGGCGGGCAGCCGTGCTCTTCCGGGAGAGATCTGCCGGCAGGTCACTGAGCTGCGAGAACTCGACTCCCCGACTGACAGCCAGGGCGATTGTGGCGGCTCTCAGTGGCTTCACCCGCGGCGCCACCAGGACGACGAGAGCGGACGCCAGAAGCGTGTAAAGGGCGTCTCCCCCGTACTCGGCCACGTCTCCCGACGCCACGGCCCTGAGCCCCGTTCCGGCACCGACGATCACCGAGGTGGACCGTGGCCGCCAGAAGGATCCGTACCGGCTCGCGGAACGGGGAGCGTCGCCGCCGACGCCCCATGGCGTACGCGCGCAGACCTCGGGCACCATTCGTTCTGCACCGCCCATCGCCCGTCCGATCAGTGATCGCTGATGCGATGTGGGACTGGATCAAGCCGTTGATGACGGCTGACCCGGTCCGTGGGCGGCGGTGGGCCGACCATCGCCGCACGCTCTAGGCCATCGCGTGGAAGTACCGCACTTGTTCGCCCTGGCGGGACCTCCCTGACGAGCTCGGCTCGTACCAGACCGCTCCCAAGCGGTTGATCAGAGGTGCCGTCGACGGCACAGGGGCAGCTGGCCGCGGTGAGCCGACCGATCACGGGCTCGGACGCTTCCGCGGCGGGCTGAGCACCAAGGTCCATCTGGCCGCGGACGGCCGTGCACGACCCCTGGCCTTCGGCATCACCGCAGGACAAGCCGGTGACGCACCGGCCTTTGAGGCTGTCATGGCCCGCATCCGGGTGCCCCGAACAGGCCCGGGCAGGCCACGCACTCGCCCCACTGCAGTTCTGACGGACCGTGCCTACTCGTCCCGCGCTATCCGCGCTCACCTGCGACAGCGCGGGATCCGTGCCGTCATTCCGCAGCCGTCCGACCAGGTCGGGCACCGCCTGCGGCGGGGCCGCCGAGGCGGACGCCCGCCCGGCCTCGACGTGGAGGCGTACAAGCAGCGGAACGGCGTCGAACGCCGCATCCACCGCCTCAACATCCTCATCTGGTGCCGTACTGAGCGCGACGAGGGTGCTTCAGCGGCGGGCGACCGGCTCTTGCAACTCGGTCACCGCGTGGTCGCCGCAGTGCGGGCAGGAGAGAGTGACTTCCCGGGCGGGGCCCATCGACGTATAGCCATTGGTGTCGATCCAGCGGGCAAGCGCCTGAACGCTGGGAATGACCTGCTCTGCCGGCCCTTTGTGCACCAGTGTCGCGGCCTCCACCGCCGGTAGATCCACCACGGAGAAGTCGTGTCCCGGGGCCGGCTCAGAGTCGACGGGGATGGACGCATGCACGGTCACCGGCCCCTCGGGCTTCTCGTAGTAGGCGACGGCCGCACCGCTCGCCCGGAGCCCGGCGGCCTGCATCCGGCTCCACAACTCCTCGTAGAGCGAGGTGATCACCGGGGTGACGAGTTTCGGCTCGAAGCTCTCCACAACGGCCGTCAACTCCGCCACACGCATCGCCGGGATCCGTTTGATCACCACGTCGTCAGACGACATCCGTCCCTCACTCTCGATCATCCGAAGCCTCGCCTCGACCTGCGCCATCCGCGCCGCGTCGGCCGCCATGGCCGACTCCAGCTCGGCCCGGCGCAACCGCAGCATCCCGCGCAACTCACCCGCCTCCAGTTCGCCGTCGAGGATGGCCCGAACCTGATCCAGAGTGAGACCAAGCTCCTTGAGCGCGATCACACGGTTGAGCCGGGCCAGTTGGTCGGCTTCGTAGAACCGGTAGCCGGTGTGCGGGTCGACGTGGGCAGGGCGCAACAACCCCACGGCGTCATAGTGGCGCAGCATGCGCACCGATACGCCGCCGTACTTAGCGAATGCTCCAATGCTGAACATGACATCGGCCACTTCACTGGCTGACACAGTGTGAGGGTCAACCCCCATCTTCGCAGCACCGCGCACCAGGGTCTGGACGGACGTTGACCAAAGGGACACGGCCTAGCTGGTGACGCCCTTCACAGGAGCGGGCCGGTGGCGATATGTCGGTCGTCACGCCGGATCGCGGTGCGATCGCGCGGTCTGCGCCGGAGATCGCCGGGAGTTCGGCCATGGCTTGCCGGACGCAGTCGGCCAGCGTGGTAGGTCCGACTGTCTGATCCGCGGTGATCGCCTGATTCAGCGGTCCTGGCGGCGCGGGCAAGTCCGACGGTTCGGTCGTCTCGACGTCGAAGGTCGTCATCGCGGCTCCCCTCGCTGCTCAGCTCCCCTGGTAAGGGGATTAGCGGCGGTGCGGGCCTTTCTCCAGAGATCGGGAACCAGCACGCATATGCAACTTCGACGACTACCTCCTGCACGCTCCCATCACGCACTCCCGCCGACATCGAGGCCGACGTCCGTGCCGCCGTGCCGCCGGGAACCGTCGCCGGACTGGACATCACCGCCGATGCCACTGGCCTGACGCTGTTCGCGATGGTGCGGCGCGCTGACGAGCCGGGGTGATTCCCGCAGTCGGCTTCGTGTTCGTCGCCGCCGCGGCCTCGATCGTCAGTCGAGGCAGCACTCGCATGTGCGGCGACCGCCTGTTCGAAGCTGTCGAACTCGATCAGGACGGTGCGCTCGGCGATTCCGGCGTCGTGCGCGACGACCCGGCTGCCGCGGGCGAGCAGCCGCCCGGACGGCTTCGTTCCTCAGCTTCCGGTTCGACTCGACCGGCCCGGACCCGGCACACCCACCGGAGCTGTGATCGGATCGGTCTCGGGTGAGCGTCGGCGGGCGAGGACGAGGCTGGCCATCGTCGTGATCGCCATCGCGGCGGCGCCGACCAGCGCCGCGGTCGTGTAGGCGTCGTCGTTCGGGAAGAGGCGGCCCGTGACGGTGCCGGCGGCCAGGACCAGACCGCCGATGGCGCCGCCCAGGGAGTACCCGACGCCGCGAACGACGTAGTTGAAGCTCATGGCGCTCGACGTCTCGCTCTTGGGGGTGCCGGCCAGGATGACGCCGGGCATGGCGGCCGAGAAGCTGCCGACGCCGAAGCCCAGCAGGCCCAGTGGCCGCGAGCAGTTCAGCCAGGTTGGACCGGGCGGTGGCGAACAGGACGAACCCTCCGCCGACGATGGTGGCGCTGCCGGCCAGGAGCAGGGGGCCGTCGATCCGTTCGCGGACCCGCGGCGTGAGCTTGCCGGCGACGAACATACTTTATGCATCTCCCGATCAGAGTTCACGGCCGCCATCGGGTGCAACATGCCAGCCGCGTCGAGCGCGGCCGAGGGATCTTCTACGTTGGTGTCGAACCTCTGGATTGCTGGCAGAAGTCCACGCCCCCAGAATCTGCCAGCGGCAGAACACCGGCCGGACCGGGCTCGACGATCACTACGGTCCAGTCTCATGACGACGATTACGACGCGTACGGTCGAGTATCCGGCCGACGGTTTGACGATGGTCGGGCACCTCGCGCTCCCGGCCGGTGTCGACCGCCGGCCCGCGGTGCTGCTCGGACCAGAGGGCATGGGGCTCAGCGACGTCGAGCGCCGCCGGGCCGATGCTCTCGCCGAACTGGGATACATAGCGCTGGCCTTCGACCTTCACGGCGGGCGTTATTTGGGCGACCCCGGGGAGATGCTGGCCCGTTGCCTGCCGCTGCTCGCCGATCCCGACCGGATGCGGGGCATCGGCCATGCGGCGCTCGACGTGTTGCGCACCGAACCGCGGACCGACCCCGACCGGATCGCCGTCATCGGCTACGGCACCGGGGGCGCCGTCGGGCTGGAACTCGGGCGCGGCGGCGTCAGCCTCCGTGCGATCGGGACAGTCAACGCAACTACCACGGGCCGACCGGGCGAGGCGGCGCGCATTCGCTGCCCGGTGTGGGCCGGGGTCGGGTCGGAAGACCCGATCATGCCGCCCGCGCAACGGAACGCGTTCACCGCTGAGATGCAGGCCGCGGGCGTCGACTGGCGCCTCGCGGTCTACGGCGGCGCCTTGCACGCCTTTCACCATCCGCCGGTCGGCCACCCCGTGGTCCCCGGCGTCGGCTACCACCCACGGCACGCGCGGCGAGCCTGGCGCGACGTCCTCGACCTGCTCGCCGAGTGCCTGCCCGTGACGGAGGATCTGGGGCATGACCCAGGTAAGCATGCCGGCGCCGGGCACTGACCGTCCCCTCGCCTCAAGTCCGCACAGCAGGACCGCATTCGGGCGGATACTCGATCACGGAAACGCGTCCGCAGCTGCCGCAGTGAATGCCGGATGTACCGCGACAGAGCCCCTACGGTGATCACCGCGACCTGCGGCGGGCCATTCCGGCCGCCGGGGCGAGGTGTACGCATTTACTGCGGCAGTGCCAGGAGGGCGGGGCGGCGTGACGATCGAATCGGTGACCGATCTCGGGAGTGGGGGGCGCGCTTCGGTTGCCGCGCCCTCGGGTCGTACCTCTGTCCGCCCCGCCCGCGTCGTACACCGCGGCGGTCGAGCGCCACCTCACCGGCGCGGGCATCGCGAAGTCCTCCGCGCGGATCCACCGGATCTCGCTGACGACGTGCGGATGGACGCTCGCCGGCGAACCGGCGCCGACCGGATGCTGCCGGCCCGCTCCCGCCACGTCGCCGAACGCGACCCCGCTGCACGCCGCCGCACATAAATCCGAGCGGATCAGGGGTGGCGCCGGGCGCCGATCCCCTGGGAGACGGTGCTCAGCCTCCACCTGCCGCAGACCGGTCGGGCGCCCTGGCTTACGGCCCCTGGCGGCGCGAGGTACGCGGTGCCCTGCACCGTTCCGTACTCACCCACGTCCGCGCCACCGGCCGTCCGCCGAAGCCCTCCGCGGGCTCAGCAGGTGGGCACGCCCGGGAGCCAGGGATCGGCGACGTCGATGAAGATGTTGGAGACGTAACCGCCGTAGTCGGGCAGGTAGGACCACCCGTCGTTGCTGTAGCCGTCGTAGTTCACGAGCTGGCCGTGGACCTGGCACCTCACCCGCACGGTCGTGGGGCCGGGCAGGCTCGCCACACGGGTGGATGTGGTGGTCGCCTGCTGCCGGACGCTCACGTCGGTGCCCCGCGTCGGGAACGACGTGGTGTCGCCGCCGTCGGTCCACAGATAGGTGACGGTCACCCAGCCGTTGCCGTTGAGGCCGACGTTGTAGAAGGTCCCGTCGGCCAGGTCGATGCCGGCCGGATTGGCGACCTGTCGGCCGAACTCGTCCCGGCCCCCGTTGTAGCCGTCCTCGTAGGCCGCCTGCGCCTGGGGCAGGCCCCGTGGCAGGTCCTTCCACTGCTCGCGCTGCGCGGAGGGGTTCCAGTGGTCGTCGTGCGTGTTCCACGGGCCGACGTCCCACACCGGTGCCGTCTCGCAGCGGGCCGGCCCGCACACCTGCACCGAGTACTGGCCGCTGCCGTTGGGCGACAGGGCCCTGCGCGAGGGGAGCGCCACGAAGTGGTCGTTCTCGCGGATGACGTGGCCGTTGGCCGTGGTGTGCCCGACCAGCCCCTCGCGAGTGGCGTAGACCCGGGCCGAGAAGGCGGAGGCCGCCTTCGGCGTGGGTTCGACGGGGGTGCTTCCCCTGTCGTCCGCTGTCAGCGTCAGGGCTCTCACGACCGCTGTGGCCCCGCCCTCGGCGTTCCACAGGGTGAGCCGGGCCTGGACGTCGACGACGTCGCGCGGCAGTTCCACCGCGGTGCCGGTCACCGCCTGACGCCACTCGGTCCAGGTTCCGCCGGCCGTCCGGCCCCGCACGTCGACCTCGACGCTCGCCGCCTCGGGCACCGTCGCGTCGAGGTCCACGGTGACCCGGTTCACCGGCCGGTCCACGCGGTGCGCCTCCAGCACGGCGGAGGCGTAGCCCCCGTCCCGGCCCAGGGAGGCGGGGCTGACCGAGCCGTCCCGCACCCGCAGGGCGCCGGCGTCGTACTCGACGTTGACGTCGTCGGCGCCGGTCCGGGACAGGTCCGGGCGCCAGGAGTCCGAGGTGGACGCGGAGGCGGCACCGGCGGCCGGAGCCGTGGCCAGTGCCGCCCCGGCGAGGGCGAGGGCGAGCAGGCGGACCGTGCCGCTCAGTGCGCGCGGGGACCGCGTTCCGCGGCGCGCGGCGGAGCTCCCGCGCCGGGGGGAAGGGGTCAGCATGTGGGCACTCCAGGGAGCCAGGCGTCAGTGACGTCGATGAAGATGCCGGAGGTGTAACCGCCGTGGTCCGGCAGGTACGACCAGGCATCGTTGCTGTAGCCGTCGTACTCCACGAGTCCGCCGCGGACCTGGCAGGCCACGCGGACGGACGTCGGTCCGGGCAGGCTCGCCACCCGGGCGGAGTCCCGTCGTCGCCGCGGACCAGGCTCACGTGGTAGGCCCAGTCCCAGTGCGGGCCGGGGTCGGTGTGGTCGTTGCCGGGCACCTCGCTGCGTCCGACGATGTGTGCTCGGTCCCGGGGAATGCCGTACTTGTCGCTGTCGACCTCCCCTCCTCCCCGCTGCCCGGCGTCCCTCTCTGCTGACCTCGCGCGCGGTCGGCGGAAGTGCCGCTCGCAGGGTGGAGAGGCTTTTCGGACGGACCGGCCAGGGAACACGGTCGCTGACCGCCCACCGTGAGACACAGGAGGCCGACGTGGCGGACGACCAGCGTGATCAGCAGAATCCGACCGAGCAGTACCCCCGCCCCGACTTCGCCTCGCAGGACCAGCCGCACCCGGGCTGGACCGGGCCGATGGACCCGCCGCCCGACCACGGCGAGCAGTCCTACCGCGGGTCGGGCCGTCTGATGGGCCGCAGGACCGTCGTCACCGGCGGTGACTCCGGCATCGGCCGAGCGGTGGCTCTGGCTTTCGCACGCGAGGGTGCCGACGTGCTGTTCACCCACCTCGCCCAGGAACAGGACGAGGCACGGGAGACCTCCCGCCTGGTGGAGGACGCCGGGCGGAAGGCCGTCGCCGTCTCCTGCGACATCCGTGAGGAGGAGAACTGCCGGTCGTTGATCGACCGGGCCGTGGCGGAGTTCGGCGGTATCGACGTCCTGGTGAACAACGCGGCCTACCAGATGGCCCAGCCGGACGGCATCGAGGCGATCACGACGGAGCAGTTCGACCGGGTCGTGCGGACGAACCTCTACGGCATGTTCTGGCTGACGAAGTTCGCCCTGCCGCACATTCCCGAGGGCGGCAGCGTCATCAACACCACCTCGGTCCAGGCGTACAAGCCCAGCCCGCACCTGCTGGATTACGCGACGACCAAGGGCGCGATCGTGACCTTCACCCAGGGGCTGGCCCAAATGGTCGCGGAGCGCGGCATCCGGGTGAACGCGGTGGCCCCGGGGCCGGTGTGGACTCCGCTGATCCCGGCGACGCTGCCGGACACCGCCGAGTTCGGCAAACAGAGCCCCCTGGGCCGTCCCGCGCAACCGGCCGAGCTGGCACCGGCGTACGTCTATCTCGCCTCGCAGGAGGCCGGTTACGTCACGGCGGAGATCCTGAACGCGACCGGTGGCACGCCACTGCCGTGAACGTGGTCCGGCCCGTCCGAGGACGGGGGCGCTCCTCCGCTCGTACGCCGCGACAGGCGTCCCTCGGCCCCCGCGGTCCGCGGCGACCCCGAGTGCCGGCGGGGTGCCGCGGCCCACTGCCGCCGGCGGGCCGGACCGCGGGCAGCCCGTTCCGTACCCTGGCGGCATGCGCATGCGCCCCACTCTGAGCTGGACCCCTGCCGAGGACCTGCCGCCGGGCACCACCGATCCGGAGCCGGTCGCCGATGCGCTGGGCACCGGCGGCGTGCTGGTGCTCAGCGGGGCGGGCATCTCCACCGAGTCGGGCATCCCCGACTACCGGGGCGAGGGCGGGAGCCTCAACCGGCACGTCCCGATGACCTACCAGGACTTCACCGCCGATCCCCAGGCTCGACGCCGGTACTGGGCGCGCAGCCACCTCGGCTGGCGCACCTTCGGCCGCGCCCGCCCCAACGCCGGGCACCGGGCCGTCGCCGCGTTCGCACGGCACGGCCTGCTCAGAGGTGTGATCACCCAGAACGTCGACGGCCTGCACCAGGCAGCCGGCAGCGAGGGCGTCGTGGAACTCCACGGAAGCCTGGACCGGGTCGTCTGCCTGTCCTGCGGTGCCTTCAGTCCGCGCCGGGTACTCGCCCGGCGGCTCCAGGAGGCCAATCCGGGCTTCGAGCCGGTGGCCGCGGGGATCAACCCCGACGGTGACGCCGACCTCACCGACGAACAGGTCGGGGACTTCCGTGTGCTGCCCTGCACCATCTGCGGCGGCATCCTCAAACCGGACGTGGTGTTCTTCGGCGAAGCCGTTCCGCCGCGGCGGGTCAAGCACTGCCGCGAGCTGGTCCGCGACTCCACCTCACTGCTGGTACTGGGCTCCTCACTGACGGTGATGTCCGGACTCCGGTTCGTCCGCCAGGCGGCCCAGGACGGGAAGCCGGTACTGATCGTCAACCTCGACCCGACACGGGGCGACCGGCACGCCCTCACCCGGGTCGCGCTCCCGCTGGGAGCCGCCCTCACCACCGTGGCCGAACAGCTGGGCATCTCCCTCGACGGCCACGGCGGCCCAGGGGAAGTCATGACGGCCTGACCGGTGCCTCGGCCAGGCCCCGTCACCGCCCCGCGATGCCGTCCCCGTCGCCGGCCACGGCGATGTCCGTACGGGAGCTGACGTTGAGCTTGCGCATGATGCGCGCCACGTGGTGTTCCACGGTCCGGGTGGACAGCACCAGGCTCTCGGCGATGTCGCGGTTGGCTCGTCCCTGGACGACGAGCCGGGCCACCTCCTGTTCGCGCGGGGACAGTTGGTCGCCGTAGCCGAGACGTCCGCGACGGTGTGTGGTGACGATGTCGTGGCGGCGCAGCAGCCGATGACATCGGGCGACGTCCCAGCGCGCCCCCAGCTTCTGGTACTGCCCGATCACCCCGTGGATCGTGCGTACGGCTGCCTGTTGCCGCTCGGACGCGTCGTGTTCCGGCGCCTCCGGGCCGGGCAGGAGGCACCGTCCTCTGGCCTCGGCGGTCCGAGCCGCGTCGAAGGGGCGGCCGAGGCCGCGCCACTCCGCTTCCGCCTCGGCCAGCAGGAGGGCCGCTTGGTCGTGCCGCCGCTCCTCCTCGGCCAGCAGTGCCCGGCACACTGTCAGCGCCACGCGGGCGGCGGGCGCGTCACGGTCGGCGGTTCCCGCCTCGAAGTCCGCGACGATCCGGTGCGCCCGCTCGGCCTGGCCGCTGCCGCAGAGGGCTTCGACGGCCGTGGGGACGACCTCGGTGGCCCACACCCACCCGCCGGTCCGCTCCAGGTGTCGCAGGGCGCCTTCGACGGCGTCGCACGCCTGCCCGGGCCGGCCGGCCTCCAGGTGGACGCGGGCGATGGCGGCGGCGGACGCGGTGATGATGACGCCGGTGTCGTAGCGGGACGTACGGGCGGCCTCCGTGAGGTCGCGGCGGGCGCGGGGGACGTCGCCCAGCACGTGCAGGGCGGTCAGTCCGCGCACCAGCATCGCCTCCGCGGTCAGGTCGGGTATCTCCTGGTACAGCCGTGCGGTGTGGTCGGCGTCCTGGTGCAGGCGCTCCCAGCGGCCCTCGTGCCAGGCCAGCACCAGGCGCCCGGTCTGCGTGAGCCCCTCCAGGTACGGGCTGCTGGTGTCGGCGAGTCCGGCGGCCGCGCGGAAGAGGAACTCCCGCGCCTTCTCGGCGTGTCCCAGGGCCATCGAGGCGTGTGCCAGGTTGGTCCAGCCTCGGGCGTACTGCGCCGCCTCCATGACCGACGCGGCGGGGCCGCGCAGCGCGTCGGCCGCGGCCCACGCCCGGTGGTCCCCGAGCAGCATGAGCGCGGTGGCGCGGTTGGCGGCCATCGCCGCCCTGGCCACCGGGTCCGTGACCCGCCCGGCCACCGCCTCCGCCCGTTCCAGCCAGGCCACGTGCCGTCGCACCGGCCAGCCCTGGATGGACGGGATGGCGGCGACCAGCATCGCCCGTACCGCGGTCTGCGGGTCGGAGACCTCCAGGTCGGGGATGGCGCGGGCCACCTCGTCGAGGCTGTCGAGCGCGCCCCCGCTCTGGTTGCGCAGGACCACGGCGAGGTGGAGGCGCATCTCCCCGCTCAGCCGGGGCGGCGGCGCGTCCTCGTCCAGCACCCGCCGCACCGCGCTCACCACCTGCTCGCCGGCTCGGGCCAGTTGCGCTGTACGGGCCAGCTTCGCGGCGGTCCGGATACGGCCCCCGGCTCCCGGTTCCTCGGTGACCGCCTGGGTGTAGAGGGTGGTCGCGGCGGTGTAGTCGCCCTCGGCCGCAGCCCGGTCCGCGGCCGCGACAAGGCAGCGCAGGCCCTCCTTCGTCCGGCCCGCCGCCCGGTACAGCCGGGCCAGTTCCGCGAGCGGCGGCGGTGCGCCGCGGCGCTGCAGGGCCCGTGCGGCCCGCAGGCTCAGCCACGCCAGTCTCGGCCCGGGCATGTCGTCCAGCACGGCTTGACGCTCCAGCGGGTGCCGGAACCCCGGGCGCGGTCCGTCGGCGCGGAGCACCGACCGCCGTACCGCCTGGGCGACGGCACGCTCGGTCCGCCCGGGCTCCAGGTCGGCCACCTCGGCCAGGGTGTCCACGGTGACGGGCAGGTTCAGCACCGCCGCCGCCTCGACGACCCGTTGCGCGTCATCGGTGAGCGGCCCGCGCCGCTGCGCCAGATCGCGCCTCACCCGCGACGGCACCCCGGCGGCGAGCACGGCCCGCACGGTGCCCTCGGCCGGTGCGACGCCCTCGGCCGCTCCCGTGCTGCCGCCTCCGCACACGGCGCGCAACAGGGCCTCCGCCGCGGCCGGGAAGCCGCCCGTCCGCGCGTGCACCGCCTCCGCGGCCCCCGGCTCCGTCGCCCGCTCCCCCAGTCGGCGCCGGACGAACTCCCCCGTCTCCTCGGGCGTCCACGGCCGCACCTCGACCTCCTCGACGAGAACGTGGTCCGGTACGCGGATGCCGGGAACCGGCAACCCCGGAGCCCGGCGCTCGGTGAGGACCAGTCGTAGCCGGGGCGGCGGGTCTGCCAGCAGTCGGTGCAGCAGGTCCCGGGTCGCCGGGTCGGCCCAGTGGACGTCCTCCACGACCATGACCGCAGGGCCGTGGGCCGCCAGCAGGAAGCGGACCGCGCGCGGCAGCAGCCCGCGCCGTACCTCCGGATCGGCAGCCGCCTCGGGCGGCTCAGGGAGCCGGTCCGCCAACTCGGGCACCAGGGTGGCCACCACCCCGGTCAGCGGGGGCAGGGGCGGTTCCGCCCCGTCCGCGCGGTACGGCAGCCCGGCCAGGGCGTCGGCGATCGGGGTGAGGGCGGTGTCCTCCGACACGTCGGGGCAGACACCGCGCAGCTGCGCGCAGCCCCGGAGCCCGTCGTCGGCCAGCGCCTCGTCCACCAGCCGGGACGCGCCCGCACCGGCCTCGCCGCGCACGACCACGACACATGGTGGCCGGCGGAGCGCCGCACGGATCCGGGCCACCTCGGCGGCGCGCCCGACGAACCCGGCCGCGGCACCCCCCGCCGCGCAGGCCGTCCCTCGGGGACCGGCGCCGTCACCTGCCCCGAGATCGGGGACACGTCTCTCCACAGGTGCCTCCTCGGCGCCGCCCACCACGCTCGTGCGCAGGGTCTACCGGTCGGCGGACTCCGGTGCAATAGGTGTCCACCACCCAGGCATTGGAGACGCCGTCCACCCCGCCCGGTCCCGTGCGCGGGCCGACCGGTCGTCGCCGTTCTTTGGGTAGGGCTACGGATTGCCGGGGGGCGGCCGTGCGCCCGAAGCTCTGAGCGGTCGGCCGCCGCAACGGCCGGCCGTTCCATCAGACGCGGTGTCGCCCGGCGCCCCACTCCGCGCGGCACCCGCCCGACCCTGCCCCACCGCTCGTGGACCGCCCAGGACACCGCTGGCGTAATTGTCATGCGCTCGTCATACGCTCGCACTCCCCACGTACTGGGTGGCTCACGCCGCGACGGCTGCCGCCGTCCGGATCCGACCCGGTTCCGGACCGCTCTCAAGGGAGAAACCATGGAGTTCGACGCTCGCGCCGTCCGGCGCGTGCTCGCCGTCGGCGCCAGTGCCGCCCTGCTCTTCGGGGCCGCCACGACCGCCGGGGCCGCCCCCGTACCGCCCGGCGACGGCGAGGGACGCATCGTCGGCGCGGACCGTCCGGGCGCGGTCGACGGTTCCTACATCGTGACCTTCGAGGACTCGGTCGCCCGAGCCGACGTGCCGGCCTCCGCGAAGGCGCTGGCCAAGCGACACGCGGGCAGCCTGCGTTACACCTACACGGCCGCGCTGCGCGGCTTCTCGGTCAGAATGAGTGAGGCGGAGGCGAAGGAGCTGGCCGCCGATCCGTCCGTGGCCCGCGTGGAGGCCGACGGCGTCGCGTACGCGGTCGACACACAGACCGACCCGCCCTCGTGGGGGCTGGACCGCATCGACCAGCGCGACCGGCCGGTGGACTCGCGTTACACGTACTCCACCACGGCCTCGAACGTCACGGCGTACATCGTGGACACCGGTATCCGCATGACCCACCGCGACTTCGGCGGCCGGGCGGTCAGCGGCTACGACTTCATCGACAACGACCGCGACGCCTCCGACTGCCAGGGCCACGGCACTCATGTCGCCGGTACCGTCGGCGGCGCCTCGCACGGTGTCGCCAAGGGAGTCGAGCTGGTCGGTGTCCGGGTGCTGAACTGCCAGGGCACGTCCGGCAGCACCTGGGGGCCGGTCCTCGCGGGCATCGACTGGGTCACCAAGAACGCGGTCGAGCCCGCCGTGGCCAACATGAGCATCGGAGGCGGCCGGACCCAGTCCGTCAACGACGCGGTGGCCGCCTCCATAGCCTCCGGCGTCACCTGGGTGGTCGCCGCCGGCAACGACAACGCCGACTCCTGCCAGTACTCCCCCTCCTCGACACCGTCGGCGATCACGGTCGGGGCCACGTCCGCCAACGACGCCCGTTCGACCGGCTGGTCCAACGGCCAGGGCTCCAACTACGGCTCCTGCCTGGACCTCTTCGCTCCGGGCAACGCCATCGTGTCCACGTCCAACGCGGGCGACACCGCCTCCCAGTCGATGAGCGGTACGTCGATGGCCGCACCGCACGCGGCGGGCGCGGCCGCACTGCTGCTGTCGGCCAACCCGACGTGGTCCCCGGCCCAGGTGCGTGACCGGTTGGTCGCCGACGCCACGTCCGACCGGGTCGGCGACGCCCGGGCCAGCTCGCCCAACAAGCTGCTCCACACCGGGACCGGCACGCCGCCGCCCACCGGACCACTGTTCGAGAACACGGACGACCACGCCATCCGTGACAACGCCACCGTCGAGTCCCCCCTGCCGGTCACCGGCGTCGGCGGCAACGCCCCGGCCGACCTCTCCGTCAAGGTCGACATCCGGCACACCTTCCGCGGCGACCTGCGCGTGGAACTGGTCGCCCCCGACGGCACCACGTATCCGCTCAAGGACTACGACAGCAACGACAGCTCGGACAACGTGCGGGCCACCTACGCCGTGAACGCCTCCGCCGAGACGGCCGACGGCACGTGGAAGCTGCGCGTGAGCGACAACTGGGTCAACGACACGGGGTACCTCAACGCCTGGTCGCTCCAGTTCTGACCGCCGGCGCCCCGGTGTGACACGGGCTCCGGGCCGCCCCCTCCCCTGGGCGGCCCGGAGCCCGCCGCACGGCCGGGCCGGCCACGCGAAGGGACGTCCGCCCGGCGAACCCTGCCGCCTCCCCGAGCACCCGCCCGGCGAAGTTACCTGTGCGTTCCGCACGTCGGAGACGTGACAGCGGTGACTGTCGTGGACCCGACGCCGCGTGACAGCGTCATGCCCGGCACCGACCAGGTGAAGGGAGCAGGCGTGAACAAGGGCTACGCCGTGTACTGCGACGCGGACCCGCACTTCTACGACGCGCCGCACCGCACCGGCCCCGGCACCCGGGCGGCGGGCACCCGGTACGCGGCGGCCACCCTGCCCGTACCGGCGGGCTGGCAGCGCGGGGAAAGCGGCGACTGGCTCGCCCTGCGTCCGCTGGACGCCGAACTGCCGGCGCAGGGCTGGAAGATCCACGTCTCCGCCTGCCTGGACAACGCCGAGTCCGTCCTGGAGCGCGTACGGCACCACTGCGTCGAGCGTGGCATCGCCTTCAAGTTCGTGCCGAGCCGCTACCTGCTGCACCAGCGCAACGCCAAGTACGCGGACCGGGCGGGCAGCGGCAAGTTCGTCACCGTGTACCCGGCGGACGAGGCACAGTTCGAGCGCCTCGTGGGCGAGTTGGCCGCTCTGCTGGACGGCGAGCCCGGACCGCACATCCTGAGCGATCTCAGGATCGGGGACGGCCCGGTGCACGTGCGCTACGGCAGCTTCACCCGCCGCAACTGCTACGACGAGAGCGGGGAACTGCGGCCGGCCGTCGCGAACCCCGAGGGAGTACTCGTCCCCGACTTCCGCGGCCCGGTGTTCCGCGTGCCCGACTGGGTGAGCGTGCCCGCCTTCCTGCGGCCTCACGTCGACGCGCGGGCGACGGTGACCCTGGCCGACATCCCGTACACCGTCGAGTCGGCGCTCCACTTCTCCAACGGCGGTGGTGTCTACCGGGCACGGGACACCCGTACCGGCGAGGTGGTGGTCCTCAAGGAGGCCCGCCCGTACGCCGGCCTGGCGGCCGACGGTGCCGACGCGGTGACCCGGCTGCATCGCGAACGCCGGGCCCTGGAACAGCTGTCGGGGCTGTCCTGCACACCCGAGGTGCTGGACAGCTTCGCCGTCGGGGAGCACCACTTCCTGGTGCTGGAGTACCTCGACGGCAAGCCCCTCAACACCTTCTTCGCCCGGCGGCATCCGCTCATCGAGGCGGACCCCGACGAGCGACGGCTGACCGAGTACACCGAGTGGGCGCTCGATGTCCACGCCCAGGTCGAGCGGGCCGTCGAGGAGGTGCACGCGCGGGGCGTGGTCTTCAACGACCTGCACCTCTTCAACATCATGATCCGCGACGACGGGCGGGTGGCCCTGCTGGACTTCGAGGCCGCCCACCGCGTCGACGAGCCGGGTCGGCAGACGGTCGCCCACCCCGGTTTCGTGGCACCTGCCGGCCGGCGGGGCACCGCCGTGGACCGGTACGCGCTGGCCTGTCTGCGACTGGCCCTGTTCCTGCCGCTGACCAGTCTGCTCGCCCTGGACCGGCGCAAGGCGGAGCACCTCGCCGACGTGGTGGCGCGGCAGTTCCCCGTGGAGCGCGCCTTCCTCGACGCGGCGCTCGACGAGATCGCCGACTCTTCCGATCGGCGTCCGGCGGCACGACCCACCACCGAGCACTTCGTTCCCGTGGCACCGGGCGACTGGCCCCGCAGCCGGGACTCGATGACGGCGGCCATCCGCGCGTCGGCCACTCCGTCGCGCGAGGACCGCCTCTTCCCCGGCGACGTGGCTCAGTTCGGCACCGCCGGCGGGGGACTCTCGTTCGGCTACGGAGCGGCCGGCGTGCTGTACGCCCTGGCCGAGAGTGGGGCCGAGCGCGACGAGAGCGAGGAGCAGTGGCTGCTCGACCGGACCAAGGAACCGCCCTCGGGAATGCCGTTCGGCTTCCACGACGGGATCGCGGGAGTCGCCTGGGCCCTGGACCACCTCGGCCACCGGGCCCGGGCGCTGGATCTGACGCGGCTGCTCCTCGAGCAGCCCCTCGACGGTCTCGCCGCCGACCTCCACAGCGGGACGGCCGGAGTGGGCCTGGTACTGGACTCCCTGGCCGCCTCCACCGGCGACTCCGCCCTGCGCGACGCGGCCATGCGGTGTGCCGAGCTGAGCGCCCGGTGCATACCGGCCGACGCACCGGGCCGAGGGGCCGAACGCCGGAATCGAGCCGGTCTCCTGTACGGCGCCACGGGCAGCGCCCTGCTGTTCCTGCGCCTGTACGAACGCACGGGTGACACCGGACTGCTCGACCTCGCGGGCGCCGCACTGCGCCAGGACCTCGCGCGCTGCGTCCGCGGCGCGGGAGGCGCTCTCCAGGTGGACGAGGGCTGGCGCACGATGCCGTACCTCGGCGCGGGCAGCGTGGGCATCGGCATGGTGCTCGACGACTACCTGGCGCACCGCGCCGACGAGCGGTTCGAGCAGGCACGGGAGGAGATCGTGCGCGCGGCACAGGCCATGTTCTACGCCCAGCCGGGGCTCTACCGCGGCGTGGCCGGCATGGTGCTGTACCTCGGCCGTACGACGGCCACCGGGCCGGGCACCGGCCCCGAGGCCGTCCGGCGCCAGATCGACGCGCTGACCTGGCACGCCATGTCCTACCGCGGTCATCTCGCCTTCCCCGGCGAGCAGATGATGCGCCTGTCGATGGACCTCTCCACCGGGACGGCCGGATGCCTGCTGGCCGTCGCGTCCGTACACGGCGACCGGCACGCCGGTCTGCCGTTCCTCCCACCGCCGCGGCGAGTGCCGCGGCCCATGAGCCGACCCCATCAGGGGTCGTGAAGAAAGCACCCGTTTGTCTACGAAGGGAAGCGAAATGAACCTGTTCGAGCTGCAGTCGATGGAGACCCCCAAGGAAGAGGCCATGGGCGACGTGGAGACCGGCAGCCGCGCGAGCCTGCTGCTCTGCGGCGACAGCAGCCTCAGCGTCACGACGTGTAACTGACGTCCGAGTCGGCCCGCCGCGCAACGCGGCGGGCCGCGCTCCGCGGTACCGGCGCCCCGGCGC
>NZ_JBHYOB010000023.1:0-124928 GCF_042744565.1 Streptomyces sp. NPDC058812 | reverse complement strand
GCCCGGTTACATTTCGAACCCGGAAGCTAAGCCTTACAGCGCCGATGGTACTGCAGGGGGGACCCTGTGGGAGAGTAGGACGCCGCCGAACAATCTTTGGAAAGGACCCCTGGTCCCCAGCGTTCAGCTGGGGACCAGGGGTCCTTTCGTTTTTCCAGAGCGCACCGGGTACCCGGCTGCGCGAGAATGACTTGCAGTACCGAAGACAGGAGTCACCGATGCCCACCAACTCTCCCGACGACCGACCGGAGCGCGACCAGCGGCGACGGGACAGTGGTGACCGCGGTGACCGGAGCGGTCAGCGTGGGGACCGTGGCGGTTTCCGTCGCGACAACGACCGCGGCGACCGTGGTGGTTTCCGCCGTGACGACCGTCGAGGTGACGACCGCGGCGGGCAGCGTGGTGGTTTCCGGCGGGATGACCGTCGTGACGACCGGCGGGATGACAGCCGTGGTGGTGGGTTCGCGCGTCGTGACGACCGTGACCGTGGGCCGCGTCGCGATGACCGTGACCGTGGCGGCGACCGTGGGTTCCGCCGCGATGACCGCAGCGGTGACCGGCCGTCCTTCCGCCGTGATGACCGAGGCGACCGTGGTGACCGGCCGTCCTTCCGCCGTGACGACCGCGGCGACCGTGGCGGCGTCGGCCGGCGTGACGACAGCCGTGGCAACGACCGCGGCGGGCAGCGTGGTGGTTTCCGGCGGGATGACCGGCGGGATGACCGTCGTGACGACCGGCGGGATGACAGCCGTGGTGGTGGGTTCGCGCGTCGTGACGACCGTGACCGTGGCGGCGACCGTGGGTTCCGCCGCGATGACCGCAGCGGTGACCGGCCGTCCTTCCGCCGTGATGACCGAGGCGATCGCGGTGACCGGCCGTCCTTCCGCCGTGATGACCGAGGCGATCGCGGTGACCGGCCGTCCTTCCGCCGTGATGACCGAGGCGACCGTGGTGACCGGCCGTCCTTCCGCCGTGACGACCGGCGTGACGATCGCCGTGATGACCGCGGCGAACGTCCCCCCTACCGCCGTGACGACCGCCGTGACGACCGCCGTGACGACCGTGGTGGCTTCCGTCGCGACGACAATCGTGGCGAGCGCGGTGGCTTCGGCCGGCGTGACGACAGCCGCGGTGGTGAGCGTGGTGGGTACCGCGGTCGGGACGACCGTGGGGGGCGTGGGCCGCAGCGTGATGACCGAGGCGGGCGGCCCGGTGGTTTCCGTGGGCGTGACGACCGGCACGGCGGCGGTGGCCGTTTCCGTGAGGAGCGGGACCGTGACCGCGAGCCGATCAAGCGCCTGCCGATTCCCGAGGAGGTCACCGGCGACGAGATCGACAAGGACGTACGGCAGGAGCTTCAGAGTCTGCCCAAGACGCTTGCGGAGGACGTCGCCAGGAACCTGGTGATGGTCGCCCGGCTTCTCGACGAGGACCCGGAGGCGGCGTACGCCTACTCCAAGATCGCTCTGCGTCTGGCGTCCCGTGTCGCCGCCGTACGGGAGGCGGGCGGGTTCGCCGCGTACGCCAACCAGAAGTACAGCGAGGCTCTGGCCGAGTTCCGGGCCGCGCGGCGGATGACCGGGTCCGTCGAGCTGTGGCCGGTCATGGCCGACTGCGAGCGCGGGCTCGGCCGGCCGGAGAAGGCGCTGGACATGGCCGGCGCCCCCGAGGTGCACAAGCTGGACAAGGCCGGTCAGGTCGAGATGCGGCTCGTCGCGGCCGGCGCCCGGCGTGACATGGGGCAGCTGGACGCGGCGATCGTGACGCTGCAGAGCCCCGAGCTGGCCTCCAACTCCGTGCAGCCCTGGACCGCGCGGCTGCGGTACGCCTACGCCGACGCGCTGCTGGCCGCCGGCCGGGAGCAGGAGGCGCGGGAGTGGTTCGCGAAGGCCGTGGAGTCCGACCGGGACGGCAGCACGGATGCCTCCGACCGCCTCGCCGAGCTGGACGGCGTCGAGTTCATGGACGCCCTTGACGAGCGCGAGCGCGAGGGCGAGAGCGAGAGTGACGTGGAGAGCCCCTCCGCCGAGGACAGGGGCGCGGACAAGGACGCCGACGGCGAGAAGGACTGACGTCCATGGCGTGACGACGAAGGGGCGGGACCGGCGTACGGTCCCGCCCCTTCGTCGTCGTGTCGACTCACAGGTCCAGCGTGCGCAGCACCAGGCCCGAGGCCGGCTTCGGGCCGAAGGACGTCGACTTGCGGGGCATCGTGACGCCCTGTTGGGCCAGCTCGCGGACGACCTCTTCACGGACCGGGTGCATCAGTACCGCCGTGCCGCCGTCGCGTTCGGCCTTCTCGACGGTGGCCGCCGTGTCGTGGATGTAGGAGATGTGGGCGACGGAGTCGTCCGGGATGTGCCAGACGTGGGCGAGGAGGGTGGCGTGCAGGACCGTGGCGTCCAGGGTGCGCCAGGCCTCGGGGCGGTCGGTGGGGATCGTACGGGCCAGCAGGCCGGGGGCGGGCAGATCGACGAGGTGGAAGGCGCCGTCGCCGGCGAGGAGGAAGGCGTTGCCCGCTTCGGCCGCCTTCGCCAGGGCGTCCATGGACTCCGCCAGCGGCGTGTCGAGGCGGCGGACACGGAAGTGGCCGTCCAGGGCGGCCACGGCGTCGCTCACCGTCAGGTCGTGCAGCAGGCGGTGGATGGCGCGGACCCGGAGCGGGTAGCGGGCCGTGTCGACCAGGAGGACCAGGCCGTGGTCCCAGGGGCTGGGGGAAGGATGCTCCGCGCGGAGCGTGCGATAGGTCGCCCAGCGGTGGTGGCCGTCGGCGATGAGGGCCTGGTGCCGCGCCAGCTCGGACCGGACGCGGGACAGGTCGTCGGGGTCCGTCACCGACCACAGTCGGTGGCAGAAGCCGTCCTCCGTGGTCGTCGAGAGAAGCGGGGGCTGTTCGGCGACGCGTTCCACGACGGTGGTCGTGGCCGCGGTGGGGCCGTCGCCGCGGTAGGTGAGGAGCAGGGGTTCGAGGTTCGCCCAGGTGGCCCGCATGAGCGCCGCGCGGTCGGCGACGACGTGCGGCATGACGTCCTCGTGCGGCAGGACGACCTGCTCCGACGGGTCCGACACGCGCAGGGCGCCGATGATGCCGCGTTGCAGCATGCCGTCGCCGTCGCGTTGTTCGTAGACGTACAGGCCCGGTTCGGGGTCGGCGGTCAGGACGCCCTCCGCCACCCAGCGCCGCAGGGTGTGGGCGGCCTGGTCGTTGCGCGCCTCGGGTGTGGCGGCCTGGGGCAGGATCAGCCGGACGATGTTGTACGGGTCGGCGGACTCGAGGTGGAGCAGGCCGTCGGGGCGGACCACGACGTCGTAGGGCGGGGACGTCACGGCGGCCAGGCTGCCGACCCGGTCGGGGTCGTAGCGGAGGCCTCGGAACGGGGTGAGTTCCAGGCCCCGGCGCGCCGTTGCTTCCGGGTGACCTGCTGTGTTCATCCCGGCATCGTACGTGTGTCAGTGGCATGGGGGATGATCGGGGGAAAGGCGTCGAACGAGGAGCGATGTGCAATGAGCCGGAGCGTCAGGACGAGGCCCGAGGGCAGTGGGCGGGGCCTGAGCGAGGCGTACGACACGGCGCTGCTCGACCTGGACGGCGTGGTGTACGCCGGGGGGAACGCGATCGCTCACGCGGTCGACTCGCTCGCCACGGCCCGCGCGGGCGGCATGCGTCTGGCGTACGTCACGAACAACGCGCTGCGGACTCCCGACGCGGTGGCCGAGCATCTGACCGAGCTGGGTATACCGACGGGTGCCGACGACGTCATCACCTCGGCGCAGGCGGTGGCCCGGTTGATCGCCGAGCAGGTGCCGTCGGGGGCGCGGGTGCTGGTGATCGGCGGCGAGGGGCTGCGGGTGGCGCTGCGGGAGCGCGGCCTGGAGCCCGTGGAGTCCGCGGAGGACGATCCGGCGGCCGTCGTGCAGGGGTTCGGCGGGCCCGAGCTGCCCTGGGGGCGGTTCGCGGAGGCCTGCTACGCCATCGCGCGCGGCGTGCCGTGGTACGCCTCCAACACCGACCTGACGATTCCGGGCGCCCGCGGGATCGCACCGGGCAACGGCGCGGCGGTTGAGGTCGTACGGATCGCCACCGGGGCCGATCCGCGGGTCGCGGGAAAGCCGTTGCCTCCCATGCACCGGGAGACGATCCTGCGCACCGGCGCGCAGCGGCCGTTGGTGGTGGGTGACCGGCTGGACACGGACATCGAGGGCGCGTTCAACGGCGAGGTCGACTCGCTGCTCGTCCTGACCGGCGTGACCGACGGGGCGCAGCTGCTGGCAGCACCGCCGCAGCACCGGCCGACGTATGTCGACGCCGATCTGCGCGGGCTGCTCACCGGGCAGCCGGAGGTCACGGGTGGCGGGGACGGGGAGGGCGGGTTCCATTGCGGCGGCTGGACGGCCACGGCCCGCGAGGAGCGGCTGGAACTGGAGGGCGAGGGGGCGGCGCTGGACGGACTGCGTGCGCTGTGTGCGGCGGCCTGGACAGCGGGCGGGGAGGCTGGGTGCGGACTGGACTCGGGGAAGGCGTTGGCGCGACTGGGGTTGTGAGCCGTCGTACGGGGGCAGGGGCCCGGTCGCGGGCGGAGCGAGGAGAGATCCTCGGGATCGTGACCGATTGACAGGGTAGGCTAACCTAACTGCGTGTTGGTCGACAGTCCCCCCGAACAGCGCGCGGAGACCGCCCCCGCGCCGCCCCCGAAGCGCCGTGTCCTACGTGCCGTCGGACTGCCCGTCTCGGCGGCGGTCCTGGTGCTCATCGCGTTGACGAGTATCGCGATCGGCGCGAAGGACCTGTCCCTGGCGCAGGTCTGGCACGGCCTGTTCCACGACTCGGGCACGTACGGCGACGTCGTGGTGGGCGAACGGCTGTCGCGGACCGTGCTCGGTCTGCTCGCCGGTGCCGCGCTCGGCCTCGCGGGAGCCGTACTGCAGGCGCTCACCCGTAATCCGCTGGCCGATCCCGGGCTGCTCGGCATCAACGCGGGCGCCTCGGCGGCGGTCGTCACGGCCATCACCTTCTTCGGCGTCACCTCGCTGACGGGGTATGTGTGGTTCGCCTTCGCCGGCGCGGCGGGCGTGGGCGCGCTGGTCTGGTTCCTGGGCGGCAGCCGGGGGGCTACGCCGGTGCGGCTGGTGTTGGCCGGCACCGCGATCAGCGCCGCGCTCTTCGGCTACCTCCAGGCCGTGATGATCATGGACGACGCGGCGCTGGGCAGGATGCGTTTCTGGACGGTCGGTTCGCTCTCGTCGGCGACGAACGGCACCATCAAGGAGGTGCTCCCGTTCTTCGTGGCGGGCACGGTCCTGGCCCTCGCGCTCTCCCGGCCGCTCAACGCCATGGAGATGGGCGACGACACCGCCAGGGCCCTCGGTGCCGATCTCAACCGCACCCGGGCGCTGTCCATGCTCGCCGCGACCGTGCTGTGCGGGGCCGCGACCGCCGCCTGCGGGCCGATCGTGTTCGTCGGGCTGATGGTCCCGCACATCGTCCGCTCCTTCACCGGGCCCGACATGCGCTGGATCCTGCCGTACGCCGCGATCCTGTCGCCCGTGCTGCTGCTGGGCGCGGACGTCCTCGGCCGGATCGTCGCACGGCCCTCGGAGCTTCAGGTCGGCATCGTCACCGCCGTCCTGGGCGGGCCGGTCTTCATCTATCTCGTACGACGGCGGAGGACGGCCCAGCTGTGAAGACCCGGAAGACCGTGAAGACCAACCGTGCGGTGCGAAGCCCGGGCGGGCTCTCGTTCCGGCTGGACGTCCGGGCCACCGTCGTCGTCGCGCTGCTGCTGGTCGTCGCGTTGGCGGCGAGCGTCGTACTCATCGGCACGGGCGACTTCGAGATACCGGCCGCCGACGTGCTCAGAACTCTCGTCGGCGAGGGCAACGCCAGTCAGGAGTTCATCGTCAACGAACTGCGGCTGCCGCGGGTCCTGGTCGGGCTGCTGGTCGGTGCCGCGCTGGGGCTGGGCGGCGCCCTGTTCCAGGCCATCTCGCGCAACCCGCTCGGCAGCCCGGACGTGCTCGGCCTCGGGCAGGGCGCGACGGCCGGTGCCCTCACGATGATCGTCCTGTTCTCCGGCAGCTCGGCGCAGGTCACCGTCGGTGCGCTCGTGGGCGGCCTGGTGACCGGCCTCGCCATCTATCTGCTCGCCTGGAAGCGGGGCGTGCACGGGTACCGGCTGGTCCTGGTCGGAATCGGCATGTCCGCGATCGTCACGGCGGTCAACGGCTATCTGCTCACCCGTGCGGACATCGTCGACGCCTCCCGCGCCGTCGTCTGGATGACCGGCTCCCTCAACGGCCGCGACTGGGACCATGTCTGGCCCCTGCTCGCGCTGTGCGCCGTGCTCGTCCCGCTCGTCCTCACCAACGGACGGGCGCTGCGGATGATGGAGATGGGCGACGACGTCTCGTACGCCCTCGGCGTGCGCGTCGAGCGCGTGCGGGCGCTGCTGATGGTGGCGGCCGTGCTGCTCACCGCCGCCGCCACCGCCGCCGCGGGGCCGGTCAGCTTCGTCGCGCTGACCGCGCCGCAGCTCGCCCGGCGTCTGACCCGTTCGCCGGGCCCCAACCTGCTGCCGTCCGTGTGTATGGGCGCCGCCCTGCTGGTCAGCGCCGACTGGATCTCGCAGCGGGCCTTCGGCGCCGACCAGTTGCCCGTCGGTGTGGTCACCGGCGTACTCGGCGGTGTCTACCTGCTGTGGCTGCTGGTCACCGAGCGCAAGGCGGGCCGGATATGAGCGCCGGCGCCGGTACCCGCAGCGGCCTGAACAACCAAAGGAGCAACGTGAGCCGCCTGACAGCCGAGAACGTCACCCTCGCCTACGACCAGCGGGTCATCGCGGAGAAGCTGTCGGTGGAGATACCCGACAACTCCTTCACCGTGATCGTCGGCCCGAACGCGTGCGGCAAGTCCACCCTGCTGCGGGCCCTGTCGCGGATGCTCAAGCCCGCCCAGGGCCGCGTGCTGCTGGACGGATCGGTCATCCAGTCGATGCCCGCCAAGCACGTCGCGCGGACCCTCGGCCTGCTGCCGCAGTCGTCCATCGCGCCCGACGGGATCACCGTCGGCGACCTCGTCGGCCGGGGCCGCTACCCGCACCAGGGCATCCTGCGCCAGTGGTCGACCGAGGACGAGCGGGTCGTCCAGGAGTCGATGGCCCAGACCGGCATCTCGGAACTCGCCGAGCGCTACGTCGACGAACTCTCCGGCGGTCAGCGCCAGCGCGTGTGGATCGCCATGGCGCTCGCCCAGCAGACCCCGCTGCTGCTGCTCGACGAGCCGACGACGTACCTCGACATCCAGCACCAGATCGACGTCCTCGACCTCTGTGCGGAACTCCACGAGGAGCAGGGCCGCACGCTCGTGGCCGTCCTGCACGACCTCAACCACGCCGCCCGGTACGCCACCCACCTCATCGCCCTGCGCGACGGGGAGGTCATCGCCGAGGGCGCGCCGAAGGACATCGTCACGGCCGAACTCGTCGAGCGCGTCTTCGGGCTGCGCTGCCAGGTCATCGACGACCCGGAGACGGGTACGCCGCTGGTGGTGCCGGCCGCGCGCGGGACACGGGGCGCGGCAGCGGGCGGCAAGCCGGAGATGGCGGCGGCTACAAAAGCCTCCTGAGACGGAACAGGTCCCGCAGGCCCGCCTCCAGCTTCACCCGGCCCGAGCCCCAGGCCTTGGCGAAGTTCAGCTCGCCGCCGACCAGGGCCACCAGGTCGTCGCCGGTCATCGCCAGCCTGATCTCGGCCTTCTCCCGCGGCGGCCCCTCAAGTGTCTCGCGCACGTCGATCCGGCCGTCCGCCATGCGTCCGGCGAAGGTGACGTCCAGGTCGGTGATGTGGCAGCTCACCGAGCGGTCCAGCTCGGTGGCCGACCGCACGTCTCCTTCGGCGCTGTGCATGTTGTCCGAGAGCTTGTCGAGTGCGGCGCGGCACTCCTCAGTCGTCGCCATCGGGACCGACCGTACCGCAGCGGTACGCGGTAGCGTCGGGGCATGAGCGACGCAGTACCGGAGCCGGCGGCGCAGGAAACCGACGGGGGCCCGTCCGAGGCGCGGGCGCCGGAGCACGACCCCGCCGCGCCCGCCCCCCTCGACGTCCCCCGCGCCCCCACCGGAAACGCCGAGGTGGACGCCCGGCTGGCGCGGCTGGCCGACGCCGACCACCTGGCCACGGACGGACATGTCGAGGTGTACGAAGATGTACACCGGGGGCTGCGCGACGCGCTCACCGCGCTCGACGCCCGCCCGGGACCTCCGGCTCCCATCAGTCACCCGACCACCACCCCTCAATGAGGCCCTTCGGGCCACGAGTCCAATTCGCCGTACGAAAACAGGAGCTGAACCGAACGTGGCAGGAGTCGCACGCCGCCGTCTCGACGCGGAGCTGGTCCGCCGCAAGCTGGCGCGCTCGCGCGAGCACGCCAGCCAGCTGATCGCCGCCGGGCGGGTCACCGTCGGCAAGGCGGTCGCGACCAAGCCCGCCACGCAGGTGGAGACCGCTGCCGCGATCGTGGTGACCGACGACGACAGCGACCCCGACTACGTCTCGCGCGGTGGCCACAAGCTCGCCGGCGCCCTGGCCGCCTTCGTACCGCAGGGGCTCGTCGTCGAGGGACGGCGGGCGCTGGACGCCGGCGCGTCCACCGGAGGCTTCACCGACGTACTGCTGCGGGCGGGCGCCGCGCACGTCGTCGCCGTCGACGTCGGATACGGACAACTCGCCTGGCCTCTCCAGCAGGATGAACGCGTCACCGTCAAGGACCGTACGAACGTGCGCGAGTTGACGCCGGAAGTGATCGATGGGGAGCCCGTGGACCTTGTCGTGGGGGATCTGTCCTTCATCCCGCTCGGGCTGGTGCTGCCCGCCCTGGTGGGGTGCACGCGGCCGGACGCCGATCTGGTGATGATGGTGAAGCCGCAGTTCGAGGTGGGGAAGGAGCGGCTGGGCAGCGGGGGAGTGGTACGCAGTGCGCAGCTGCGGGCCGAGGCCGTACGGGGAGTCGCCCGCAGGGCCTGGGAACTGGGACTCGGAGTGAAGGGGGTCACCGCCAGTCCGCTGCCCGGTCCCTCCGGGAACGTCGAGTACTTTCTTTGGTTGCGGGCCGGGGCCGGTGAACTGGACCCGGCCGACGTTGACCGTGCAGTGGCGGAGGGGCCGCGTTGACACAGAACCGAGCTCGTACTGTTTTCCTGCTCGCCCACACCGGGCGTCCCGCGGCCATCCGCAGTGCGGAGCTCGTGGTCAAGGGGTTGCTCAACGCCGGGCTCGGGGTGCGCGTCCTGGAGGCCGAGGCGTGCGACCTGCCGCTCCCGGGTGAGGTGGAGCTGGTCGGCGAGGCCACCCCGCAGTGCCTCGACGGGTGCGAGCTGCTGATCGTGCTGGGCGGTGACGGGACGCTGCTGCGCGGCGCCGAGTTCGCCCGCGCGTCCGGAGTGCCGATGCTCGGCGTCAACCTCGGCCGGGTCGGCTTCCTCGCGGAGGCCGAGCGGGACGACCTCGACAAGGTCGTCGACCGGGTGGTGAGCCGGGCGTACGAGGTCGAGGAGCGGATGACCGTCGACGTCGTCGTGCACCGCAACGGCGACATCGTGCACACCGACTGGGCGCTGAACGAGGCCGCCGTGCAGAAGGCCGGCGCCGAGAAGCTGCTGGAAGTCGTGCTGGAGATCGACGGGCGGCCGGTGACGGGGTTCGGCTGCGACGGCATCGTGCTGTCGACGCCGACCGGGTCGACGGCGTACGCCTTCTCGGCCGGGGGGCCCGTGGTGTGGCCCGAGGTCGAGGCGCTGCTGATGGTGCCGATCAGCGCGCACGCGCTGTTCGCGAAGCCGCTGGTGACCTCGCCGGACTCGGTGCTCGCGGTGGAGGTGCTGCCGCACATTCCGCCGGGGGTGCTGTGGTGCGACGGGCGGCGGACGGTGGAGCTGCCGCCGGGGGCGCGGGTGGAGGTGCGGCGGGGGGCGGTGCCGGTGCGGTTGGCTCGGTTGCACCATGCGTCCTTTACCGACCGGCTGGTGGCGAAGTTCGCGTTGCCGGTGTCCGGGTGGCGGGGGGCTCCGCACTAGCGGACTCGAAGGGGTGGTTCTGCTGAGTCCCGGCCGCGTGCGGTGTGTGGCTGGTCGCGCCCCGCGGCGCAGCCGCCATCAGCACAGTCCCGCGCCCCTGGCGAGTGCGCTCCCCCGGCGTCACACGGGCGGCCTGTGTGCGCTCCCTGCCCTCGACCTCGTATGGTCGTGTCCGTGCTTGAGGAGATGCGGATACGGTCGCTCGGAGTCATCGACGACGCCGTGGTCGAGCTGTCGCCCGGGTTCACCGCTGTCACCGGTGAGACGGGTGCCGGCAAGACCATGGTGGTCACCAGCCTGGGCCTGCTGCTGGGCGGACGCGCGGACGCGGCGCTCGTGCGGATCGGGGCGAAGAACGCGGTCGTCGAGGGGCGGATCGCCGTGCCCGGGGACGCCGCGGTCGCCGCCCGGGCCGAGGAGGCCGGGGCCGAGCTGGACGACGGGGCGCTGCTGATCAGCCGTACCGTTTCCGCCGAGGGGCGGTCGCGCGCGCACCTGGGCGGGCGGTCCGTGCCGGTGGGGATGCTCGCCGAGCTGGCCGACGAACTGGTGGCCGTGCACGGGCAGACCGACCAGCAGGGGCTGCTCAAACTGTCCCGGCAGCGACAGGCGCTGGACCGGTACGCGGGTGACGCGGTCGCCGGACCGCTCGCCAAGTACGCCGAGGCCTACCGGCGGCTGCGGGCCGTCGCCACGGAGCTGGACGAGATCACCACGCGCGCGCGTGAGCGCGCCCAGGAAGCCGATCTGCTGCGCTACGGCCTCGACGAGGTGTCGGCCGTCGAGCCGCGCGCCGGCGAGGACGTGGAGCTGGCGGAGGAGGCGGAGCGGCTGGGCCACGCCGAGGCGCTCGCGTCGGCCGCCACGGCCGCTCACGCCGCCCTGGCGGGCAATCCGGAGGACCCCGAAGGCGTGGACGCGGCGACGCTCGTCGCGGGCGCGCAGCGGGCCCTGGACGCCGTGCGGTCGCACGACCCGGCGCTGGCCGCGCTCGCCGAGCGGATCGGCGAGGTCGGGATCCTGCTGCGCGACGTGGCCGGGGAACTGGCCGGGTACGCCGACGACCTGGACGCCGATCCGCTGCGGCTGGCGGCGGTCGAGGAGCGCCGGGCCGCGCTCACCGCGTTGACGCGGAAGTACGGCGAGGACGTCGCCGCCGTGCTGACCTGGGCCGAGCAGAGCGCCGCGCGGGTGACCGAGCTGGACGGCGACGACGACCGGATCGGCGAGCTGACCGCCGAACGGGACGCGCTCCGGGCGGAACTGGGCGGACTGGCGCAGGCACTGACGGACGCGCGGACGGACGCCGCCGAGCGGTTCGCGGCCGCGGTGACCGCCGAGCTGGCCTCGCTCGCCATGCCGCACGCGCGCGTGTCGTTCGAGATCCGCCAGACCGAGGACCCGGAGGGCGTGGAGGTCGGCGGGCGCACGGTCGCGTACGGGCCGTCGGGCGCCGACGAGGTCGAGCTGCTGCTCGCCCCGCATCCGGGTGCGCCGCCGCGGCCGATCGCCAAGAGCGCGTCCGGCGGTGAGCTGTCGCGCGTGATGCTGGCCGTGGAGGTCGTGTTCGCGGGCACGGACCCGGTGCCGACGTACCTCTTCGACGAGGTCGACGCCGGTGTCGGCGGCAAGGCGGCGGTGGAGATCGGTCGGCGCCTCGCGCGGCTCGCGAAGAGCGCGCAGGTCGTGGTCGTCACGCACCTGCCGCAGGTGGCCGCGTTCGCCGACCGGCAGCTGCTGGTGGAGAAGACGAACGACGGCTCGGTGACCCGGTCCGGCGTGAAGGTGCTGGAGGGCGAGGAACGGATCCGCGAACTGTCCCGGATGCTCGCCGGCCAGGAGGACTCGGAGACGGCCCGGGCCCACGCGGAGGAACTGCTCGCGACGGCACGGTCGGACGCGTAGGCCCGGCCGGCGGGCCGCGTCGCGGGATGTCGCCGGCGCCCCGCCGACGGCGCGGGTGGACGGCGCCAGGTGCACGCACCCGCAGGGCGGAGCCGGCGGTGGCGTCAGCCGCCGCCGGGGCGGTCGGCGCGGTGCGGTCGACGCCGAGCCGATCCGCCCGTCGGACCGGGTGGCCGTCGGGCCGCTGAGTCCGGGGACAGGCTGTGGGGCGACTGTGCTTTCCGGTGGCTGCGGTCGGTTGTCGGTGCCGGCCTGGGCCGTCTTTGAGCCTCGGTGTCGGCTCCGGGTGGGTGGGGGCCGGATGCCGGTCTGCTGGTCCGGCGTCCTGTGGTGCGGGGCGGCTGGGGTTCTTGGTGGCTGCGCCCGGTTCTGGGTGTTGGTCCGCCGGGCCGCTTTCGGGGGTGTCGGCTTCGGGGGGGCCGGGTCCGCCGGTTCGGTGCCGTGGTGCGTTCGGCGGAAGGGGGATCGCCGGGGTCCCGTAGGGTGGCCCGATGATCGACCGCGCTCGCCGGACCGGCTCCTCCTTCGCCCTCGCCACCGCGCTCGCGCGGACCGGCCTGTCCGCGCTGCGCGCCACGGCGCCGGGCGGCCGGGAACGCTGGGAGCGGAAGAACCACGCCGGGCGGACCGTGGATCTCTACGCCGGACCCGCGTCCGCCGTGGCGGCGGCGGTGGGGACGACGCGGGTGCGGCCCGCCGCCGGGTTCGCCGTGCTCGCCGCCGGGGTCTGCGGGGCCTACGACGACGCGGTGGGCGCCGGGGATTCCCGGCGTGGGTTCCGGGCGCACCTGTCGGCGCTGCGGCACGGCGAGGTCACCAGCGGGGCGGTGAAGCTGCTGGGGATCTCCGCGGCCGGGCTCGCCGCGGGTGCGGTGATGAAGGAACGGCCGCTGGACAAGGTGCTCGCGGGCGTCGTCGTCGCGGGGGCCGCGCACTTCGTCAACCTCGTGGACGTACGCCCCGGGCGGGCCGGGGCGGCGGTCCTCGCGCTCGGTGCGCCGGGGCTGCTGAGGAAGGGGCCCGGAGCGGAGACGGCCGCCGCCGCCATGGGTGCCGCCGCGGCCGTACTGCCGGACGACATCGCCGAGCGCACGATGCTTGGCGACACCGGAGCGCACGCGCTGGGCGCGGCCCTGGGTGTCGCGGTGGTGGCCGGGAACGGCCGGGCGGCGCTCGCCGCGCACGCCGTCGCACTCGTGGCCGCGGCGGCTTACGGGGAGAGGGTGAGCGAGGCGGCACGCTCACTCGTGTGAGTGAACCGGCTCCGTCCCGTTGCCCCGACGGTCGCCCGCGCGGGACGGTCGTCGTTCCCGGAACACCCGTACGGCCTGGCATCCTTGACGGAGTAACGCGCTGGAAGCCGCGCGGCGCGCCCTCTCCGCACCGTCCTTCTGTACGTTCTTCGTGACCGTCCCCCGCCGAACCAGGAGTTCCCGGCCACGTGACCCCCGTGAGCAGCCACTCACCGCACGGCCAGTCGCCGCTGCGCACCGTGCAGGTGCTGGGCGGCGGCAACGCCGGCAGTAGCACGCACGTGCGCTCCCTGGCCGCGGGGCTCGTCGCACGGGGCGTGAAAGTGACGGTGTGCGCCCCCGCCGATGCGGAACGCACCTACGACTTCACGGGCGCCGGAGCCGACCACGTGCACGTGCCGCGCAGCAGCGACCCCGTGTCCGTTGCCGCGCTGCGGGCGGTGTGCGCCGACGCCGACCTGGTGCACGCGCACGGGCTGCACGCCTCCTTCCGCGCCGCGCTGGCCCTCGGCGGACGCCGGGTCCGCACTCCGCTCGTCGTCACCTGGCACGACCGGGTCCATGCCGAAGGAGCGCGCGCCCAACTGCTGCGCGTCCTGGAAAGACGGGTGGTGAAGGCCGCCACCGTAGTGCTCGGCGCCACCTCGGAGCTGGTCGACCGGGCACGGCGAACGGGCGCGCGGGACGCCCGGCTCGGCCCCGTCGCGCTCCCCGTCCGCCCGTGCCGGCCGGCCGAAGCCGACGACCCCGACCGGCGGCGTCCGAAGGTCCGGGCCGAACTCGGCTCCATCGGCCGCCCGTTGCTGATCGCGGTCGGCTCCCTGGAAGGGCACCGGGGCTACGACGTCCTGCTCGACGCGGCGCGCGTGTGGCGCCGGCTCGACCCGGTACCGCTGGTCGTCGTCGCCGGGGAGGGCCCTCTGCGCGCGGAGTTGCAGCGGCGGATCGAGGACGAGGGACTGCCGGTGGTGCTCATCGGCAGCCGCGACGACGTCACCGACCTTCTGGCGGCGGCCGATCTCGCCCTGTTGCCGAGCCGCCGGGAGGCGCGCTCCGTCCTCGCCCAGGAGGCGCTCCACGCGCGCGTGCCGCTCGTCGCGAGCGACGTGGGCGGCATCCCCGAACTCGTCGGCGACGCCGCCGAACTCGTCCCGGACGGGGACGCGGAGGCCCTCGCGGACGCCGTCGTCCGGCTGCTCGCCGACCCGGGGCGGTGCGAGCAGCTCAAGGACCGCGGCGTACGGCAGGCGGCCACCTGGCCGACCGAGGACGAGACCGTCGCCCAGGTCCTCAGCGTCTACGACGAGTTGACGCAGCCGACGCCGTTGCTCTAGACGCGCCGCGTCACGGCACGTGGCGGCGGGCGCGCAGGGCCAGGCTCAACGCGAGGACGGTCTGCGGGTCGTCGAGGTCGGTGCCCAGCAGCTCCCCGATCCGCGCCAGGCGGTTGTAGAGCGTCTGCCGGTTGAGGTGGAGCTCGCGCGCCGTCTCCGCCTTGCGTCCCGCGTGCGCCAGGTACGTCTGGAGGGTGGGCAGCAGGGGCGGCTTGGAGCGGTTGTCGTGGTCGCGCAGGGGGCCGATCGCCCGGTCCACGAAGGCCGCGAGGTCCGGATGCTCGCGCAGCCGCCACAGCAACAGGTCGATGTCGAGGCGTCGGGCGTCGTACCAGGGCCGGTCGGTGAGGCCCTGGGCAGCGGTCGCCGTCTCCGCCGCGTGCCTGAGACTCGCGGACGCCGCCGCCCAGCCGCCGGCCACTCCGACGACCACGACGGGCGGCTGCGCCCCCGGCGGCTGCATCCCGGCCCGCTCCACGCCCGCCCGCAGCGCCACCGCGACCCGGTCGGCGACCGCCGCCCGCTCCGTCTCCGCGCGCAGGCCCAGCAGGAGCGGGACCCGGCCCTCCACCGGCCGTACGCCCAGCAGGACCGGCACCCCGACCGAGGCCAGCTCCTCGGCGACCGCGCGCGCCAGCACCGCCCAGCCGCCGCCGGCGGGGGACAGGGTGTCGCCGAGCCGCATCACCACCGGGAGCAGCGGGCCGGCGCCCGGCTTGAAGCCCAGGACGCGCGCCTGCGCCGGGGCGTCCTCCGGGGTGATCCGGCCCTCGGCGAGGTCGGTGAGGAAGTCGCCGCGCCCGCGCGCCGCCAGTTCCTCCTCCTGGCGGGCCTGCATCAAAACCACGGCGAGGATGCCGGCCGCCCGCTCGGCCGCCATCCGGTGCACCGGCGCCAGCGGGGACCGTACGGGCAGGAGAACGAGCCGGGCGCGTACCGACCCGGTGCCGGGGCCACCGCCGGGCACGTCCACCAGGACCGAGCCCGCCGGCGGCGGGGCTTCCTTGTGCGGGCCGCGCAGCCCCTCCCACACCTGGAGCGGGTCGGCGCCCTCGGGGCCGGAGCCGGCGGCGTACAGCAGGCGGCCGTCGGTGGTCTCCAGGAAGACCGGGTTGTCGCCGAAGTCGGCCAGGATGCCGAGTACCTGGGGCACCCCGCCGCCGCCGAGGAGGGCCTCCGTGCAACGGCGGTGCACTTCTTCGGCCCGCTGGAGGAGTGCGTAGTGGCCGTTGACGATCTCGGTGTGGATCTCCTCGGTGACCGTCACGAACGGCACCTCGCGGTGCAGCTGGACGAGCGGGAGGCCCGCCGCGCGGGCGGTGTCCACGAGGGCGGCGGGCAGGCGGGCGAAGCGCGGGCCGAGTTCCACGACGAGGGCCGCGATGCCGCGCTCGGCGAGGGTGCGGACGAAGGCGCGCTGCTCGGCGGGGCGAGTGCCGAGGCCGTAGCCGGTGGTGAGGAGGAGTTCGCCGCCCTTGAGGAGGGAGGCGATGTTGGGGACCTCGCCGGCGTGGACCCAGCGCACGGTGCGGTGCAGACGGTCGGCGCCGGCGAGGATCTCCGGGAGGCCGCTGCGGAGGCCGGGGAGTTCCAGGGCGCGCTGCACGGTGATCCCCGAGGGTGGGGGTGCGCTGGGGGTGTTCATGGGGCGGACGGTACCTGGGGGTGTCGGGCGGGCACATCTTCGGTGCCGGGTGTCTTGTGCCTGTGGCGTGAGCTGTGTGAGCTGCGTGCCCGGCGTGGGAGTGGGCCGGGGGCGGGTGACGCGAACCGGCGCCGGCCGGGTGCCTCCCCCACTCTCGGCTTCGCTCGAGCGGGAGGTGCCCCCACCGCCCACCCGTGCTGCCCCTGGGGGTACCTCCCAGGCCGTTCAGGCACTGGGGGAGGCACGACTGCCCGCAGGGGGAGGCGGCGGCGCACGACTGCCCGCAGCGGCGGCGGGCCGCGCCGCTGCGGGCAGTGGCAGACCGGCTCGTCAGCCCCCGTAAGCCCCGCTCGCCGTCAGCCGCAGCGCCGTGTCGATCAGGGGGACGTGGCTGAAGGCCTGGGGGAAGTTGCCGACCTGGCGCTGGAGGCGGGGGTCCCATTCCTCGGCCAGGAGGCCCAGGTCGTTGCGGAGGGAGAGGAGCTTCTCGAAGAGCTTGCGGGCCTCGTCCACCCGGCCGATCATCGCCAGGTCGTCGGCCATCCAGAACGAGCAGGCGAGGAAGGCGCCCTCGTCGCCGGGCAGGCCGTCGACGCCCTCGCTGCCGCCCTCCGTCGGGTAGCGCAGGATGAAGCCGTCCGACGTGGACAGCTCACGCTGGATGGCCTCGATGGTGCCGATGACGCGCTTGTCGTCCGGCGGCAGGAAGCCCATCTGCGGGATCAGCAGCAGTGAGGCGTCCAGCTCCTGGGAGCCGTAGGACTGCGTGAAGGTGTTGCGTTCCTTGTCGTAGCCCTTCTCGCACACGTCCCGGTGGATGTCGTCGCGCAGCTGCTTCCAGCGCTCCAGCGGGCCGTCGGCGTCGCCGGACTCGATCAGCTTGATGGTGCGGTCGACGGCGACCCAGGCCATCACCTTGGAGTGCACGAAGTGGCGGCGCGGGCCGCGCACCTCCCAGATGCCCTCGTCCGGCTCCTGCCAGTGGTCCTCCAGGTAGCGGATCAGCTTGAGCTGGAGCAGCGAGGCGTAGTCGTTGCGGGACAGGCCCGTCATGTGGGCCAGGTGCAGGGCCTCGGTGACCTCGCCGTAGACGTCCAGCTGGAGCTGGTGGGCCGCGCCGTTGCCGACCCGGACCGGGGTGGAGTCCTCGTAGCCGGGCAGCCAGTCCAGTTCCGCCTCGCCCAGCTCGCGCTCACCGGCGATGCCGTACATGATCTGCAGGTTCTCCGGGTCGCCCGCGACCGCGCGCAGCAGCCACTCGCGCCAGGCGCGGGCCTCCTCGCGGTAGCCCGTGCGCAGCAGCGAGGACAGGGTGATCGCCGCGTCGCGCAGCCAGGTGTAGCGGTAGTCCCAGTTGCGGACGCCGCCGATGTCCTCCGGCAGGGAGGTGGTGGGGGCGGCGACGATGCCGCCGGTGGGGGCGTAGGTGAGGGCCTTCAGCGTGATCAGGGAGCGGACCACGGCCTCCCGGTAGGGGCCGTGGTACGTGCAGTGCTCGACCCAGTCGCGCCAGAAGTCCTCGGTGGCCTCCAGCGACTGCTCGGGCTCCGGCAGCGCCGGCGGCTCCTTGTGCGAGGGCTCCCAGGAGATGGTGAAGGCGATCCGCTCGCCCGGCGAGACCGTGAAGTCCGCGTACGTGGTGAGCGCCTTGCCGTAGGTCTCGGCCTCTGTGTCGAACCACACGGAGTCGGGGCCCGCGACGGCCACCGTGCGGCCCTCGTGCTTGTGCACCCAAGGGACCACACGGCCGTAGCTGAACCGCATCCGCAGCTCCGAGCGCATCGGCACCCGGCCGGAGACACCCTCCACGATCCGGATCAGCTGCGGCGCGCCGTCGCGCGGCGGCATGAAATCGGTCACCCGGACCGTGCCGCGCGGGGTGTCCCACTCGGACTCCAGGATCAGCGAGTCGCCGCGGTAGGTCCGCCGGTCCGCTGTGGGCGGTTCGGCGCCGGGGGCGTAGGCGGGCCCGAGCCGCCAGAAGCCGTGTTCCCCGGTGCCCAGCAGACCGGCGAAGATGGCATGCGAGTCGAAGCGGGGCAGGCACAGCCAGTCGACTGTGCCGTTCCGGCAGACCAGGGCGGCGGTCTGCATGTCTCCGATGAGTGCGTAGTCTTCGATGCGCCCGGCCACGTGCAACTCCAGTCGAACGGCCACGTCACCCCGCGTGGGGGCGGTCGCTAGTGCGGTCAAGGGGGTGGGTCGAGGGGTGTGGGTCATGCGTCGTTGAGCCATGAAGCAAAGCAGCCGTCCGGCCGTGAAGCCAAACGCTGTGCCGCAAACGACAATTGTTGCTCAACGAACTGACGAGCTCTCGTTGTTCCGGTACTGACGGGCGAGGGGTGGTGCCATGTCGCCGGGTGGGCTCGGCAGCGAACGTCCGAGCAGGATACGACGCACGTAGATGATCTGTGTGCCGCTCCGGGCAACCCGGGTCCGCCGAACGAGTGACCACCGGGTGAGGAAACGGTGAGCCGCTCGCCTGAGTGTCCGGGCGTGCGCGGAGGGTGGCCGGAAGCCGCCGCCCCGAGGCGCTGATACGCTGGTAGCCCGTGGACCGGTGGGAGAAAAACCCCGGAACCGCAGCGACGGCGCCGCCGACGACAACCCGGTACGACCGGGTCGGACGACGAACGCACCGCACCCCAGACCGCGACCACGGGAGCCCCCCTTTGGCCATGCCGCCCAAATCCTCGACGACCAAGCACATCTTCGTCACCGGGGGTGTCGCCTCCTCGCTCGGCAAGGGGCTGACCGCCTCCAGCCTCGGCATGCTGCTCAAGGCACGGGGTCTGCGCGTCGTGATGCAGAAGCTCGACCCGTACCTCAATGTCGACCCTGGCACGATGAACCCCTTCCAGCACGGTGAGGTGTTCGTCACCAACGACGGCGCCGAGACCGACCTGGACATCGGCCACTACGAGCGCTTCCTCGACCGCGACCTCGACGGCTCCGCCAATGTCACCACCGGCCAGGTGTACTCCACGGTGATCGCCAAGGAACGGCGCGGCGAGTACCTGGGCGACACGGTCCAGGTCATCCCGCACATCACCAACGAGATCAAGCACCGCATCCGCCGCATGGCGACGGACGAGGTGGACGTCGTGATCACCGAGGTCGGCGGCACGGTCGGCGACATCGAGTCGCTGCCGTTCCTGGAGACCGTCCGCCAGGTGCGGCACGAGGTCGGCCGCGACAACGTCTTCGTCGTCCACATCTCGCTCCTGCCGTACATCGGCCCCTCCGGTGAGCTGAAGACGAAGCCGACCCAGCACTCGGTCGCGGCGCTGCGCAACATCGGTATCCAGCCGGACGCGATCGTGCTGCGCTGCGACCGCGAGGTGCCGACCGCGATCAAGCGCAAGATCTCCCTGATGTGCGACGTCGACGAGGCCGCCGTGGTGGCCTGCCCCGACGCCCGGTCGATCTACGACATCCCCAAGGTCATCCACACCGAGGGCCTGGACGCCTACGTCGTCCGAAAGATGGACCTGCCGTTCCGCGACGTGGACTGGACGACCTGGGACGATCTGCTCGACCGCGTCCACAACCCCGACCACGAGATCACGATGGCCCTGGTCGGCAAGTACATCGACCTGCCCGACGCCTACCTGTCGGTGACCGAGGCGCTGCGTGCGGGCGGCTTCGCCAACAAGGCCCGCGTGAAGATCAAGTGGGTCACGTCCGACGACTGCAAGACGGCGGCCGGCGCCAAGGCGCAGCTCGGTGACGTCGACGCCATCTGCATCCCGGGCGGCTTCGGTGACCGGGGCGTGCTCGGCAAGGTCGGCGCGATCCGCTTCGCCCGAGAGAACAAGATCCCGCTGCTCGGTCTCTGCCTGGGCCTGCAGTGCATCGTGGTCGAGGCCGCGCGCAACCTGGCCGGCATCACGGACGCCAACTCCACCGAGTTCGACCCGGCCACCGGTCACCCGGTCATCTCCACGATGGCCGAGCAGCTGGACATCGTGGCCGGCGAGGGCGACATGGGCGGCACGATGCGGCTCGGCATGTACCCGGCCAAGCTGGCCGAGGGCTCCATCGTGCGCGAGGTCTACGACGGCAAGGAGTACGTCGAGGAGCGGCACCGCCACCGCTACGAGGTGAACAACACCTACCGCGCGGAGCTGGAGAAGAAGGCGGGCATCCTCTTCTCGGGCACCTCCCCGGACGGCAAGCTCGTCGAGTACGTCGAGTACCCGCGCGACGTGCACCCCTACCTGGTCGCCACGCAGGCGCACCCGGAGCTGCGCTCGCGCCCGACCCGCCCGCACCCGCTCTTCGCCGGGCTGGTCAAGGCCGCGGTCGAGCGGAAGACGTCGAAGTAACACACCAGTTGTACGGTGGCCGGGGCGCGCGCATTCACCCGCGCGGGCCCCGGCTTTTCGCGTACGTCTGGAAGGGCAGGTCAGGCATGACGGGCAGCACGATCAAGGACATCCCCGAGGAGTGGGAGATCCGGGGCACCGAGACGCCCTTCCGGGGGAAGAAGACCTCCGTCCGCACGGACGACGTGGTCATGCCCGACGGCTCCGTGGTGACCCGTGACTACCAGGTCCACCCGGGCTCCGTGGCCGTCCTCGCCCTGGACGACCAGGGGCGCGTCCTGGTCATCCGGCAGTACCGGCACCCCGTGCGCGAGAAGCTGTGGGAGATCCCGGCCGGCCTGCTCGACGTCCCCGGCGAGAACCCGCTGCACGCGGCCCAGCGCGAGCTGTACGAGGAGGCGCACGTCAAGGCCGAGGACTGGCGGGTGCTGACCGACGTCTACACCACCCCCGGCGGCTGCGACGAGGCCGTACGGATCTTCCTCGCCCGGGACCTGTCGGACGCCGAGGGCGAGCGCTTCGAGGTCGAGGACGAAGAGGCCGACATGGAGCTGGCCCGGGTGCCCGTGGCGGATCTGGTGCGGGGGGTGCTCGCGGGCGAGCTGCACAACAACTGCCTGGTCGTGGGTGTGCTCTCGCTGGTGGCGGCGGAGCAGGGCGACGGGCTCGACGCGCTCCGTCCGGCTCAGGCGCCGTGGCCGGCTCGTCCGTTCGAGGCCTGAGAAACACTCTCGCCCGCCGTGGTGTGACCATCGGTTGATCCGATCGAGGGATGTGCCCGCCGCGCTCCGCAGGGAACGTAGCAGAGCGTGAACTAGGCTCTGGAAACGCCCGAACCGGGGTTCCGGCGGGCGCCGGCGTGCGGTGGGATCGGGAGTGTGGCCCGTGACGGATCAGGCGGTGGACACGGACGGCGTACGGCTGTCGGAGGACCCTGCTGAGGAGAGTCGGTTCCTGGGCCGCACCCGGGAGTTGAAGGAGCTGCGCGCCGACATCGAGCGCGCGGGCCTGGACACCCTCTCCGGCCGCAAGGCACCCCGCGCGCGCGTGCTGCTCATCGCCGGCCGGCCCGGTTCCGGCCGCACCGCGCTCGCCGAGGAGCTGGTGGCCCAGGTTGCGGACGGTTACCGCGACGGCGTGCTGCGCGCCCGGCTGAGCGAACCGGACGGCACCCGTGTGCCCGTCGAGCGGCTCGCCCGGGAACTGCTGAGCGAGCTGGACCGGCCCACCCCGCCCGGGGCCGGCGAGGACGACCTCACCGACGCGCTCCGCACCGCCCTCGCCGACCGCGAGGTCCTGCTCCTGCTCGACGACGCGGCCGACGCCGAGCAGGTCGACGCCCTGCTGCCGGACACCCCGGACTGCCTGGCCGTCGTCGTCGCCGAGGGCCCGCTGACCGGCATCGCCGACGTCCGCCCCTGCACACTGGGCGGCCTGGACACCAAGTCGGCCGTGGAGCTGCTGTCCCGGCACACCGGCTCGGTCCGCATCACCGTCGACCCCCGGGCCGCCGAGCAGCTGGTCGAGGTCTGCCAGGCCCAGCCCGCCGCGCTGACCCTGGCCGGCGGCTGGCTCGCCGCCCGTCCCCAGGCGGCCGTCGCCGACCTCGCCAAGCACGTGCACGCGGAGGGCGACGAGGGCACCGCCCTCAGCCGCGTCTTCCGCCTCGCCTACGCGTCCCTGCCCAGCCCCGCCGCCCGGATACTGCGCCTGCTCTCCCTCGCCCCGGCCGGCCTGGTCGACCCGCACACCGCCTCCGCGCTCGCCGGCTGCTCGGTGGGCGGCGCCCGCACCACCCTGGACGACTTCGTCGCCCTCGGCGTGCTGCGGGCGGTCGACTCGCCGCTGCCCGAGTACGAGGTCCCCGGGTGCCTGCACGACCGGCTGAGGGCCCTCGCCGAGACCCATGACCGGCCCGCCGAGCTGCAGCTCGCCCGCGCCCGCATGCTGGAGCGGACGGTGCGGCTGCTCCAGTCCTGCCGGGCGGTCACCGAGACCGACAGCCCGCAGGCCCGCGAGAAGCTCCTCGGGATGCCGCGCGCCCTGCGCTTCCCCCATCCGAGGGCCGCCGCCGACTGGCTGCGGGTCCGCCGGCCCGCCCTGCTGGCCGCGGCGCGGCTCGCGGTCGCCGACGGGGAGCTGGACACCCTCGCCCGCAGACTGATGTCCCAGCTGGTGCGGACCATGGTGGCCCACTTCGGCACCCAGGCGGCGGCTCCCGACCTGTACGGCATCCACCGCCTCGTCCTCGACGTGGCCGAGCGCCGCGAGCTGCCCCGGGAGAAGGCGGCGGCCCTGCTGAACCTGGCCGACCTGGACGCCCGTACCGGCCGCACCGCCGAGGCACTCGTCCGCTACCGGGCGGCGCTGGACGCCGGACGCGAGGCGAACGACCCGTACGCGACCGGCCGCGCGATGGAATCCGTAGGCGGCGCCCATCTGGAGCTCGGGGACTACGACCGGGCCGCCGACTGGTTCGGCCGGGCCCTCGCCCAGCGGCTCGCCCGGGACGAGCGGGCCGACGCCGCCCGCGTCTACGGCCGGCTCGCCACCGCCCACACCTACGCCGGCCGCTACGGCGAGGCGCAGCGGGGCTGGCGCGCCGCGGTCGCCGGGTACCGCAAGGCGGGCGACGTGGCCGCGCACGCGCGGGCGTTGAGCGAGCTGGCCCGTGTGCAGGAGTACGCCGGACGCCCCGAGGAGTCGCTGCGCACCTGCCAGGAGGCCGTCGAGTGGGCACGCCGGGCCGAGGACGTCCGGCTCCAGGCCGCCCTGCACCTGCGGCTGGCCGACACGCTCGACCACCTCGGCGATCCCACCGCTGCCGGGCTGCAGCGGAGCGCAGCGGATCGCATGCTGAGGGAAGATCCCGTCGAGGCCTGCGAAATCCGCAGCGCATCGTCTGAAGATTGATGCTTTGAAAGGCTGGACAGCGGGAACACCTTCATTAGACTGGCTCTGCCGCACGTTCTTGCGGTCTCTCCCGTTGTGCCCACGTGCATACGGGTACGTGTAGAAATAGCCCAACCCTCTGAGCCAAGGACCGTGATCGACGTGAAGGTCGGTATCCCCCGCGAGGTCAAGAACAACGAGTTCCGGGTGGCCATCACCCCCGCCGGCGTGCACGAGCTGGTGCGCCACGGTCACCAGGTCGTCATCGAGCGCGAGGCCGGCGTCGGCTCCTCGATCCCGGACGCCGAGTACGTCGCCGCCGGCGCGCGGATACTCGACACCGCCGACGAGGTCTGGGCCGCCGCCGACCTGGTGCTGAAGGTCAAGGAGCCCATCGCGGAGGAGTACCACCGCCTCCGCAAGGACCAGACGCTCTTCACCTACCTGCACCTGGCCGCCTCCAAGGAGTGCACGGACGCGCTCATCGAGTCCGGCACCACCGCGATCGCCTACGAGACCGTCGAGCTGCCCAGCCGCGCGCTGCCGCTGCTGGCCCCGATGTCCGAGGTCGCCGGCCGGCTGGCCCCCCAGGTCGGCGCCTACCACCTGATGGCCGCCAACGGCGGCCGCGGTGTGCTGCCCGGTGGCGTCCCCGGCGTGATCCCGGCCAAGGCCGTCGTCATCGGCGGTGGCGTCTCCGGCTGGAACGCCACTCAGATCGCCGTCGGCATGGGCTTCGACGTGACCCTGCTCGACCGCGACATCAACAAGCTGCGCGAGGCCGACAAGATCTTCGGCACCAAGGTCAAGGCCGTCATGTCCAACTCCTTCGAGCTGGAGAAGGCCGTCATCGACGCCGACCTGGTCATCGGCGCGGTGCTCATCCCGGGTGCCAAGGCCCCGAAGCTCGTCACCAACGAGCTGGTCTCCCGGATGAAGCCCGGAAGTGTTCTTGTCGACATCGCGATCGACCAGGGCGGCTGCTTCGAGGACTCGCGTCCCACCACGCACGCCGAGCCGACCTTCCCGGTCCACAACTCGGTCTTCTACTGCGTCGCCAACATGCCGGGCGCGGTGCCGAACACCTCCACCAACGCCCTCACCAACGCCACGCTGCCGTACATCGTGGAGCTGGCGAACCGCGGCTGGGTCGAGGCGCTGCGCCGCGACCCCGCGCTGGCCAAGGGTCTCAACACGCATGACGGCAAGGTCGTCTACCGCGAGGTCGCCGAGGCGCACGGTCTGGAGTATGTCGACCCGGTCACCCTGCTCGGCTAAGTCACCAACCGGAAAAGGCGATACGTCAACAGTCGCCGTCAACCCCACACACCCGGCCGGACCTTGCCCGACAAGGTCCGGCCGGGTGTGTGTATGGTCACTTTGCGATTCTCGGCCAACTCGCCTCGAACGTAACGCTTCAACCGATTCGCGCACCGGTGAAACCTGCTGTGCGACGGCCGTACGCCCTTGACAGAGGGATGTTTCATTGCCGACACATCGGGCCGGGTCCGGCGGATTGTGTTGCTGCGGACGCCCGACACGCCATAGAGTCACCGAACGTCGGCATGGTGCCACGCTGACCTGTCTAGAAGTTTCCTGGTCCCCAAGGAGGTAAGACGACTTGTGAATGAGTCGACATTTACTCCCGGGGGTGGTCAACCAGGAACGCCTGCACGGGCCCACGGCCCCGGGCGTCTCGAGGCTGTCGGCTCCGTCGCTGTACGCACCTTCGCAGCCCACCAGAGTCCGCAGGCAACTCAGACAGCACACATGAGTATGGATGGCCAACACGTGAACGCCATGGCCGGCAACGGAAGTGGCGCGTCCCGCAACCACTTCGCCGACTACGACGAACTGCCCGAGGGGCACTTCTACGACCCGGACGCGGAGTACGAGCCCGATCCCGAGTACGCCGCCACGCTCGCGCCCGACGCGGCCCGCCAGCGCCGTGAGCGCATCGGACCGACCGGACGCCCGCTGCCCTACTTCCCGATTCCGGGCCCGCTGACCGAGCACGGCCCCGCGAAGATCATCGCGATGTGCAACCAGAAGGGCGGCGTCGGCAAGACCACGTCGACCATCAACCTGGGTGCCGCGCTCGCCGAGTACGGGCGCCGGGTGCTGCTCGTCGACTTCGACCCGCAGGGCGCGCTCTCGGTCGGTCTCGGCGTCAACCCGATGGAGCTCGACCTCACCGTCTACAACCTGCTCATGGAGCGGGGCATGGCGGCCGACGAGGTGCTGCTGAAGACCGCGGTCCCCAACATGGACCTGCTGCCCAGCAACATCGACTTGTCGGCGGCCGAGGTGCAGCTGGTGAGCGAGGTCGCGCGCGAGTCCACGCTGCAGCGGGCGCTGAAGCCGCTGATGGACGACTACGACTACATCGTGATCGACTGCCAGCCCTCGCTCGGTCTGCTCACGGTCAACGCGCTGACGGCCGCGCACAAGGTGATCGTGCCGTTGGAGTGCGAGTTCTTCGCGCTGCGCGGTGTGGCGCTGCTGACCGAGACGATCGAGAAGGTCCAGGAGCGGCTCAACCCCGACCTGGAGCTCGACGGCATCCTCGCCACGATGTACGACTCGCGCACGGTCCACAGCCGTGAGGTGCTCGCGCGTGTCGTCGAGGCGTTCGACGATCACGTCTACCACACGGTCATCGGGCGTACGGTCCGCTTCCCGGAGACCACGGTCGCCGGTGAGCCGATCACCACGTACGCCTCCAACTCCGTCGGTGCCGCCGCCTACCGCCAGCTCGCCAGGGAGGTGCTCGCCCGGTGTCACGCCGAGTGAGTCTGCCGGGGGCCGACGAACTCTTCCGTACGACAGGGGGGATGGGGCTCCAGGCCTCCTCCCCGCGGCGACCGGCGGGCGGCGAGGGCCGGGTGCCGGCGCCGGCGGGGGAGAGCGACCAGGCCGCCGCCGAGGACGCACCGCAGTCGGTGCCCGCGCAGGGCGGTGACGGCGAGGGCGCGGAGCACGCCGCGGCGGACGCGGAACCGGGCTCGGCGGGCGAGTCGCGCAGCCGGGGCGCGGAGCGCTCCGCGCGGGGTTCCGTGCCGGGCGTGGGCGCGCAGGAAGGTTCTGCCGCCGCCCAGCCGCGCAAGCGTGGCCGGTCCCCCTCGCGCCGACCCAGCGGCCGTGAGCGCCACGACGAGAAGATCACCGTGTACGTCTCCGCCGAGGAGCTGATGGACCTGGAGCACGCCCGCCTGGTGCTCCGGGGCGAGCACGGACTGGCCGTCGACCGCGGCCGCATCGTCCGCGAGGCGGTCGCCGTGGTCCTCGCCGATCTGGAGACCCGCGGGGACGCCAGCATCCTCGTACGACGGCTGCGCGGACGGTAGCGGTAGCCTGCGGGGGCCATGACCTCGAACGACGCCCCCCGCCCCGGCGCCCGCGCCGGCCGTCGGCGTGCGCTGGGGCGAGGTCCGGGAGGGCGGGTGGCTCCGCCGGTTCCGCCGCTCCCCGAGGCGCCCGAGGCGGTGCCGTCCGGCATCGAGCCCCCCGAGCCCGCGGTCACGCAGGCGGCGCCGTCCGAGGAGCGATCGGAAACCACGGCTTCGCCGGCCGCCCCGCCGACTGACGCGACCTCTCCGGAGATGTCCCGCGCGGCAACCGGGCCGGAGGCGGAGCGTGCCCTCCTGGACACCGGGCCGCGTGGCGAGCCGGAAGCGCCGGCGAGCCCTCGGCCCGACGCCGCGGTGCGGCCGCCCGCAGCCGCTCCGGAGGCCCCCGGGGCGGCGTACGGCCCCGCAGACCGCGAGAGCGTGGCGCAGGGGGTCTCAGAGCCCGGCGGGGCGGCGGACGGCGGGGAGGCGGCGGGGGCGGGTTCCGCGGCCGTGGCGCCGGTGGCTCCGGCGGGAGGCGGGGCAGAGCGCCCGCCAGAGGCCGGAGAGACGCCTCACACGCTTTCCGAGGGCGCGCCCGACGACGGTGGCGACGGTGTCTTCAAGGTCCGGCTCGCCAACTTCGAGGGGCCGTTCGATCTGCTCCTCCAGTTGATCTCCAGGCACAAGATGGACGTCACCGAGGTCGCGCTCTCCAAGGTGACCGACGAGTTCATGGCGCACATCAGGGCGATGGGGCCGGACTGGGACCTCGACGAGACGACCGAGTTCCTGGTGGTGGCGGCCACGCTGCTCGACCTGAAGGCGGCCCGGCTGCTGCCCGCCGCCGAGGTCGAGGACGAGGCCGACCTGGCGCTGCTGGAGGCCCGCGACCTGCTCTTCGCGCGGCTGCTGCAGTACCGCGCGTACAAACAGATCGCGGAGATCTTCAACGAGCGGCTCGAAGCCGAGGCCCGCCGCTACCCCCGTACCGTCGGGCTGGAGCCGCACCACGCCGAGCTGCTGCCCGAGGTCGTCATCAGCATCGGACCGGAGGGCTTCGCCAAGCTCGCCGTCAAGGCGATGCAGCCCAAGCCCAAACCGCAGGTCTACGTCGAGCACATCCACGCGCCCCTGGTCAGCGTGCAGGAGCAGGCCGGGATCGTCGTCGCCCGGCTGAAGGAGCTGGGAGAGGCCAGCTTCCGCCTCCTGGTCGAGGACACCGAGGACACGCTGACCGTCGTCGCCCGCTTCCTCGCCCTGCTGGAGCTGTACCGGGAGAAGGCCGTCGAGCTGGACCAGGAGACCGCGCTCGGTGACCTGCTGGTGCGCTGGACGGGCGGGGACGCGGACACCGAGCCGGTGGTGACCGACGAGTTCGACCGGCCGCCGGAGAAGACCGAGGAGGAGCGGAAGGCGTGACTGAGGAGACCACGGAGGCCGCGGGCGGGCCGGAGGCCGTCGCCGACCTCGAACTCAAGCCCGCCCTCGAAGCCGTCCTCATGGTCGTCGACGAGCCCGCGACCGAGGAGCACCTCGCCCGGATACTCCAGCGGCCCCGGCGGCGGATCACCGACGCGCTGCGTGAGCTGGCCGACGAGTACACCGTGCAGGGCCGGGGCTTCGAGCTGCGCCTGATCGCGGGCGGCTGGCGCTTCTACAGCCGCCCCGAGTACGCCGCGGCCGTCGAGGGCTTCGTCCTGGACGGCCAGCACGCCCGCCTCACCCAGGCCGCGCTGGAGACCCTCGCCGTGGTCGCCTACCGCCAACCGGTCAGCCGCGGCCGCGTCTCCGCGGTGCGCGGCGTGAACTGCGACGGCGTGATGCGCACCCTCCTGCAACGGGGTCTGGTCGAGGAGGCGGGCACGGAACCCGAAACAGGTGCGATCCTGTACGTGACGACGAACTACTTCCTGGAGCGGATGGGCCTGCGCGGCCTGGACGAGCTCCCGGAGCTCGCGCCCTTCCTCCCGGAGGCGGCGGCGATCGAGGCCGAGACACTGGAAGGGGTCCCGTCGTTCGATCCGGACGCCCCGGATTCCGAGGACGCAGACGACAAGACGGAACTTTGATGCGAAGCAGCAGCGGCAGGAACAGCAGCGGAAACAACGGCGGGAGCCGTGGTGGCAACAGCGGCGGCCGCGGCGGGAGCAGCGGTGGCCGCGGTAACCCCCGCGGCGCCGGTGGCAACCGCGACAACAAGCAGGGCGGCCGTCCGAAGAACCCGCGCCCCGAGGAGCGGCGCTACGACGTGGGGCCCGGCGCCACGCACGAGGGCCCGAAGTCGGGCCGCGGCCCGGCGGCCCGCGGCGGCGCCAAGGGGGGGCCGAAGAAGCCCCTGCAGCGGGGGCGCTCGGTCCCGGCCACGTCCCGCGAGTACGAGGCACGGGCCGAGGAGCGCAACCGCGAGCGGTACGCGGGCAAGAAGGACGTCAAGCCCCCCAAGACCTTCCCCGGCGCCGAGCAGGAGGGCGAGCGGCTGCAGAAGGTCCTCGCGCGCGCGGGCTACGGCTCCCGGCGTTCCTGCGAGGAGCTGATCGAGCAGGCCCGGGTCGAGGTCAACGGCGAGATCGTCCTCGAGCAGGGCAGGCGGGTCGATCCGGAGAAGGACGAGGTCAAGGTCGACGGCCTGACCGTCGCGACGCAGTCGTACCAGTTCTTCTCGCTCAACAAGCCCGCCGGCGTCGTCTCCACCATGGAGGACCCGGACGGCCGGCAGTGCCTCGGGGACTACGTCACCAACCGAGAGACCCGCCTCTTCCACGTAGGCCGGCTCGACACCGAGACCGAGGGCGTGATCCTGCTCACCAACCACGGCGAGCTGGCGCACCGCCTGACCCACCCCCGGTACGGCGTGAAGAAGACCTACCTCGCGCACATCGTGGGCCCGATCCCGCGCGACCTCGGCAAGCGCCTCAAGGACGGCATCCAGCTGGAGGACGGGTACGCGCGCGCGGACCACTTCCGGGTCGTCGAGCAGACCGGCAAGAACTACCTGGTCGAGGTCACCCTCCACGAGGGCCGCAAGCACATCGTCCGCCGGATGCTCGCGGAGGCGGGCTTCCCCGTCGACAAGCTGGTGCGCACCGCCTTCGGCCCGATCACCCTGGGCGACCAGAAGTCGGGCTGGCTGCGCCGGCTGTCCAACACGGAGGTCGGGATGCTGATGCAGGAGGTCGAGCTCTGAGCCGTCGATCCCCCTGCGAGGGTTGTGACGGGTCGGCCACCCCCTTTATAGTCCGAGTGACTATAAAGGGGGTGGTCGCCTGTGCACGGCTACGACAAGTACGCCTTCGAGCCCTTCGCTGTCACCGTCGACCTCGCCGTCCTCACGCTCCGCGCGGACGCGCTGCACGTGCTGCTCGTCGAGCGGGGGCAGGAACCGTACGCCGGCCGCTGGGCACTGCCCGGCGGCTTTCTGCTGCCGGACGAGTCGGCGGAGACGGCGGCCCGCCGGGAACTGGCCGAGGAGACCGGCCTGGCCGACGTGAGCGCGCTGCACCTGGAGCAGCTGCGCACCTACAGCGAGCCCGGCCGCGACCCCCGGATGCGGGTCGTGTCGGTCGCGTTCGCCGCCCTGCTGCCCGACCCTCCCGAACCGCGCGGCGGCGGTGACGCGGCCGAGGCCCGCTGGGTGCCGTACGACAAGGCCCGCGACCTCGCCTTCGACCACGACCGGATCCTGGCCGACGCCCGGGAACGCGTCGGTGCCAAGCTGGAGTACACCTGCCTGGCCACCGCCTTCTGCCCGGCCGAGTTCACGCTCGGCGAGTTGCAGCAGGTCTACGAGACGGTGTGGGGCACGGCCCTGGACCGGCCCAACTTCCGCCGGAAGGTCCTCGCCACCCCGGGCTTCGTCGAACCCGTCCCGGGCGCCGCCCGCCTCACCGGCGGCCGAGGCAAACCGGCCGCGCTCCACCGCGCCGGCCCGGCCACCACCCTGCACCCGCCGCTGCTCCGCACCCCTCGGGAAGGACGCCCCGCATGACCACGACCACCGTCACCAAGCGCGCCGCCACCGGGGCCCTCACCGGCCTCGCCCTCGGGGACGCGCTCGGCTTCCCGACCGAGTTCAACGACGTCCCGGCGATCCTCGCCAAGTGCGGGCCCTGGCGGGAGATGGCACTGCCCCGGCCCGCGATCGTCACCGACGACACCCAGATGACGCTGGCGCTGGGGAAGGGGCTGCGGGCGGCCATGGACCGCGGAGTCCTGACGCCCGAGGGGATGGCCGAGCCCGTGCGGCGGGAGTTCATCGCCTGGAACCGGTCGCCGGAGAACAATCGGGCCCCGGGCAACACCTGCCTCACCGCCTGCGACCTCCTGGAGCGGCCGGACCGCCCCTGGCAGGACGCCAGCCAGATCCACTCCAAGGGCTGTGGCGCCAACATGCGCGTCGCGCCGGTCGGGCTCGTCCCGGGTCTGAGTGACGAACAGCGCGCGGGCGCCGCCCAGTTGCAGTCCGCGCTGACCCACGGGCACCCCACCGCCCTCGCCGCATCCGACCTCACCGCGCACGCCGTACGGTTGCTCGCCGAGGGAGCCGAGCCGACCGGACTGGTCGGGCTGCTGCGGTCGTACGCCTACGACAACCGCACCCGCTACCACGAGCGCTGGCTCGGCGACCTGTGGACCCGCGCCCAGGACCCGACGCCCGAGCACTTCATCGCCCGCGGCTGGGACGAGTGCCTGGCGATACTCGACCGCCTCCAGCAGGCGGTGCGCACCGTCTCGCCGGAGACCGATCCCTGCCTGGTGGTCGGCGAGGGCTGGATCGCCGAAGAAGCGATGGCGGCCGGGCTGCTCTGCTTCCTGCTCTTCGTCGACGAGCCGCTGACCGCCCTGCGCCGCGCCGCCTGCACCGCCGGCGACTCCGACTCCATCGCCTGCCTCGCGGGTGCCTTCGCGGGCGCTCACCTGGGCGCCGACGCCTGGCCCGCCGAGTGGGCCGACCGCATCGAGTACCGGGGCGACCTGCTGGCCCTCGGAGCGCTCTGGGACGCTTGAGCGCATGATCGACGCCCTGGACATCGACCTGGCCCCGGTGGTGGCCGAACAGCCCTTCCCCGTGCTGTTCGCCACCGTCTCCGGCGCCCACCTCTACGGCTTCCCCTCCCGCGACTCGGACGTCGACCTGCGCGGCGTGCACCTGCTGCCCGCCGCCGACCTGGTCGGGCTGCGCGAGCCGGAGGAGACCAGGTCGCGGATGTGGGACCGGGACGGCGTCGAGATGGACCTGGTCACGCACGACCTGCGCAAGTTCGTACGGCTGATGCTGCGGCGCAACGGCTACGTGCTGGAGCAACTGCTGTCACCGCTGGTCGTGCACACCACCGACGCGCACCGAGAGCTCGCCGCCCTCGCACCGGGCGTCCTCACCAGCCACCACGCCCACCACTACCGGGGGTTCGCGAACACCCAGTGGCGGCTGTTCGAGAGGACCGGCGAGCTGAAGCCGCTCCTGTACACCTTCCGGGTGCTGCTCACCGGCATCCACCTGATGCGCGTCGCCGAGCTTCAGCCCCATCTGCCCACGCTCCTCGGCGAGGTCGACGCCGCCCCGGACTACCTGCCCGAGCTGATCGCCGCCAAGGCGGAGCGCGAGCACGGGGACGCCGGTGTCGACCACGCGCGCGTGCGCGCCGACGTAGAGCGGCTGCACGGCGTACTGGACGAGGCGCAGGCGGCGTCAGCGCTGCCCGACGCCCCCACCGCGTACGACGCCCTGCACGACTTCGTCGTACGGGTCCGTCTGGACCGCCCGGAGGGCTGAGGCGTGGCGCGTGCGGACGAGGAAGTCCTCGACGCGGCGCCGGTCCGGCTCCTCGGGCAGCGGACTGTGCCGGGCGGCCTCCTCGCCCTCCTCGGCCAGCCGGGTCATCCGGGACTCGACCTCCGGCCAGGGCACCTCGCCGCGCTTCACGGCGAGCAGCGACTCGCGCCGGTCGCCGACGTCGGTGGTGAGCGTGCCCGTGCGCAGCAGGTCGCGGGCGGACATCAGCAGCCGCAGCAGGTGCATCGCGTGCTTCCAGCGCGGGGCGCCGTGCGTGCGCACGTCGGCGTCCAGCTTGCGGCGTTGCCCGTGCGCGTAGCCGGTGAACGTCCCGTAGGCCCGGCGGGAGAGGAACGCGTCGCGCAGGGCGAGCAGTTCGCGGCCCGTGGCGTCGGCGTACTCCACGAGCGGGGAGTGCAGGCACTCCAGGATGTTCGGGTTCGCGCGCAGGGCCAGCTCGCAGAAGCGCTCCAGCTCCCAGCTGAACTGCTCCTCGGCCGGGCCCTCCACGTGCGTCGGTGGCTTCTCGAAGCGCCAGAACAGGGGAGTGGGGGCCAGGAACACGCCCCGGCGGTCGGTGTCGCTGTCCTCAGTCGCCAGACCGAAGGCGCGCGAACCCGTGACACAGGCGTAAATGCTGTGGTCGCGTACCAGGGTCTCGGGTTCCATGCCCGGAGCGTACGCGGGGGGATCACGCCAGCCGGACCGAATTTCCGTCCACCGCGATCCGCTCCTCGGGCAGCGGCCTGGTCGCTGGCCCCTGCTCCACCGCGCCGTCGGTGATGCTGAACCGGCTGCCGTGGCAGGCGCAGTCGATGGAGCCGTCCCGCACGTCCGACACGACGCAGTTCTGGTGGGTGCAGACCGCCGAGAACGCCTTGAACTCGCCCTGTTCCGGCTGGGTCACCACGATCTTCTGGTCCGCGAAGATCTTGCCGCCGCCGACCGGGATGTCGCTCGTCGGCGCCAGCTCCTGTCCCGGCGAGGCGGCAGAGGCGTCGCCGTCCCCGCCTTCGCCGCCGCAGCCCACGGAGAGCGCGGCGGCGCCCGTGCAGAGGAGGACCGTACGGCGGGTCGGGGTGTGGGTCATGTCGCAGCTCCGGGGGAGGGGAGGTTCCGGCCGGGCCAGCGTCTCAGGAGACGGGCGCCCCGGGCCCGTACGCGGCGGGCTGACTAGGCTGGACGGACCAACAACCGATACGCACGTCAGCAAGGAGCATCGCCGTGGCGGTACGAGCGGTCCGGGGCGCCGTCCAACTGGAGCGGGACGAGGCCGGGCACATGGACGAGCAGGTCGCGGCACTGCTGACCGCCGTCCTGGAGCGCAACGACCTGACCGGCGACGACCTGATCAGCATCTGGTTCACGGCGACGCCCGACCTGCACAGCGACTTCCCGGCCGCCGCCGCCCGCAAGCTCGGCATCACCGACGTTCCGCTGATCTGCGCCCAGGAACTGGACATCGAGGGCGCCATGCCCCGCGTCGTCCGGGTCCTCGCCCACATCGAGTCCGACCGGCCCCGTGCCGAGATCGCCCACGTCTACCTCGGCGCCGCCGCGGCCCTGCGCAAGGACATCGCCCAGTGAGAACCGCACTCGTCATCGGCACCGGTCTCATCGGCACCTCCGCCGCCCTCGCCCTGACCCAGCGGGGCGTCACCGTCCACCTGGCCGACCGCGACCCCGAGCAGGTCCGTACCGCCGCCGCGCTGGGCGCCGGCACCGACGAGGCCCCGGACGGGCCGGTCGACCTCGCGGTCGTCGCCGCTCCGCCGGCCCTGGTGGCCGACGTGCTCGCCGACGTCATGGGGCGCGGCGCCGCCCGCGGGTACATCGACGTGGCCAGCGTCAAGGGCGGCCCCCGGCGCGAGCTGGAGGCGCGGGGGATCGACCTCGCGGCGTACATCGGCACGCACCCCATGTCCGGCCGCGAGAAGTCCGGGCCGCTGGCCGCCACCGGCGACCTCTTCGAAGGCCGCCCGTGGGTGCTGACCCCGACCCGGGACACCGACACCGAGGTGCTGAACCTCGCCCTGGAGCTGGTCTCGCACTGCCGCGCGGTGCCCGTGGTGATGGACGCGGACGCCCACGACCGTGCCGTGGCCCTCGTCTCCCACATGCCCCACCTGGTCTCCAGCATGGTCGCCGCCCGTCTGGAGCACGCCGAGGAGGCCGCCGTACGGCTGTGCGGGCAGGGCATCCGCGACGTGACCCGGATCGCCGCCTCCGACCCTCGGATGTGGATCGACATCCTCGCCGCCAATCCCGGGCCGGTCGCCGACCTGCTCACCGACGTCGCCGCCGACCTGGAGGAGACGGTGCGGGCCCTGCGCGCCCTGCAGTCCTCCGACGAGGACAAGCGCCGCGAGGGCGGCACCGGCATCGCGGAGGTGCTGCGGCGGGGCAACGCCGGGCAGGTGCGGGTGCCGGGCAAGCACGGCAGCGCACCCCGCGTCTACGAGACCGTGGCGGTCCTCATCGACGACCAGCCCGGCCAGCTGGCCCGCATCTTCGCGGACGCGGGACGGGCCGGGGTCAACATCGAGGACGTACGGATCGAGCACGCGACCGGTCAGCAGGCCGGCCTGATGCAGCTCATGGTCGAGCCGAAGGCCGCTCCGGTGCTGACGGCGGCCCTCAAGGAAAGGGGCTGGGCGATCCGGCAGTGATCCCCGGGGATACGGCTGTCGGAGGGGTCCCGGAGAGCCAGTAACCTTGTGCGGGGCGCGTTCGCGTCCCGCACACCACCCACCGCACCGCACCAGGAAGGTGTCCCCTCGTGGAAAACGGCGCCGCCCCGACCGTTCCGGCCGTGATTGTCGCCATCGACGGCCCCTCCGGCACGGGCAAGTCGAGCACGTCGAAGGCCGTCGCCGCACAGCTCGGCCTGAGCTACCTGGACACCGGCGCCCAGTACCGGGCGATCACGTGGTGGATGGTCAACAACGGCATCGACACCGACGACCCGCACGCCATCGCCGCCGCGGCCGGAAAGCCCGAGATCCTCTCCGGCACCGACCCGGCGGCGCCCACCATCACGGTGGACGGCGTGGACGTGGCCGGCCCGATCCGCACCCAGGAGGTCACCTCCAAGGTCAGCGCGGTCAGCGCCGTCCCCGAGGTGCGGACCCGGATCACCGAGCTGCAGCGCACGATCGCCGTCTCCGCCCCGCTCGGCATCGTGGTCGAGGGCCGGGACATCGGGACGACCGTGCTGCCGGACGCCGACCTGAAGATCTTCCTCACCGCCTCGGCGGAGGCCCGCGCCGCCCGCCGCAGCGGCGAGCTGAAGGGCGCCGACGTCAACGTCACCCGCGAGGCCCTGATCAAGCGGGACGCGGCCGACTCCAGCCGCAAGACGTCGCCGCTGGCCAAGGCCGGCGACGCGGTCGAGGTGGACACCACCGAGCTCACCCTCGCGCAGGTCATCGAGTGCGTCGTCACCCTCGTCGAGGAGAAGCGGGCGGGGAAGTGACCGCACCCTCCACCCCGCCCGTCCCCTCCGAGAAGGGTGCCGAGATCGGGCGGCGTATCGGCGTCGGCCTGATGTACGGGCTGTTCCGGCCGCGCGTGCTCGGCGCCTGGCGGGTGCCCGCGACCGGCCCGGTGATCTACGCCGTCAACCACTCGCACAACGTCGACGGCCCGATGGTCATGGGCGTGGCGCCCCGGCCGACGCACTTCCTGATCAAGAAGGAGGCGTTCATCGGTCCGCTGGACCCCTTCCTGCTCGGCATCGGCCAGCTGAAGGTGGACCGCTCGACCGCCGACCGCACCGCCATCACCCAGGCGCTGGGCGTCCTGGAGAACGGCGGCGTGCTGGGCATCTTCCCGGAGGGCACCCGGGGCGAGGGCGACTTCGCCGCGCTGCGCGCCGGGCTCGCGTACTTCGCGGTCCGCAGCGGCGCCCCGATCGTCCCGGTCGCGGTGCTGGGAAGTTCCGGCCGGCCCGGACGGTTGATAAAGGCGCTGCCTCCGCTGCGCTCGCGCATCGACGTCGTCTTCGGCGACCCCTTCGACGCAATCGAAGGGGTGCCAAGCTCCGGCACGGGTGGCGGTGGGCGACGGGCGGGCGGCAGCGGACGGCGGACCCGCAAGGCGCTGGACGAGGCGACCGAACGCATCCAGAAGCAGCTCACCGCGCACCTGGAAAACGCCAGGCGCCTCACCGGGCGCTAGGCGACACTGAGTAGTGGCCCGCCCGGCGAGACAGGGTGCGCCACGATCACCACGATGAACGAGGTACGGACTTCATGAACGACCACATCCACTCCGAGGGCTCGGGCGAGGAGCACGACCACGGGGCGCTTGGCGACGCCGAGTACGCGCAGTTCATGGAGCTGGCCACCGAAGAGGGCTTCGACATCGAGGAGGTCGAGGGCGCGATCGAGGCGGCCGGGCACGGCCCGCTGCCCGTCCTCGCCGTCGTCGGCCGCCCCAACGTCGGCAAGTCGACCCTGGTGAACCGGATCATCGGCCGCCGCGAGGCCGTCGTCGAGGACAAGCCCGGCGTCACCCGCGACCGCGTCACCTACGAGGCCGAATGGGCCGGCCGCCGCTTCAAGGTCGTCGACACCGGCGGCTGGGAGCAGGACGTCCTCGGTATCGACGCCTCCGTGGCCGCGCAGGCCGAGTACGCGATCGAGGCCGCCGACGCGGTCGTCTTCGTCGTGGACGCCAAGGTCGGCGCCACCGACACCGACGAGGCGGTCGTACGGCTGCTGCGCAAGGCGGGCAAGCCCGTCGTGCTGTGCGCCAACAAGGTCGACGGCCCGAGCGGCGAGGCCGACGCCTCCTACCTGTGGTCGCTGGGGCTGGGGGAGCCCCAGCCGGTCTCCGCGCTGCACGGCCGCGGCACCGGCGACATGCTGGACAAGGTCCTGGAGGCCCTGCCCGAGGCCCCGGCCCAGACCTTCGGCACCGCCGTCGGCGGCCCGCGCCGCATCGCCCTGATCGGCCGGCCCAACGTCGGCAAGTCCTCGCTGCTGAACAAGGTGGCGGGCGAGGACCGGGTCGTCGTCAACGAGATGGCCGGCACCACCCGCGACCCGGTCGACGAGCTGATCGAGCTGGGCGGCGTCACCTGGAAGTTCGTCGACACGGCGGGCATCCGCAAGCGCGTCCACCTCCAGCAGGGCGCCGACTACTACGCCTCGCTGCGCACCGCCGCCGCCGTCGAGAAGGCGGAGGTCGCCGTCATCCTCATCGACGCCTCCGAGTCGATCTCGGTCCAGGACCAGCGGATCGTCACCATGGCCGTCGAGGCGGGACGCGCGATCGTCGTCGCCTTCAACAAGTGGGACACCCTCGACGAGGAGCGCCGCTACTACCTGGAGCGGGAGATCGAGACCGAGCTGGGCCAGGTGGCGTGGGCGCCGCGGGTCAACGTCTCGGCGCAGACCGGGCGGCACATGGAGAAGCTGGTCCCGGCGATCGAGACCGCGCTGGCCGGCTGGGAGACCCGGGTCCCGACGGGCCGGCTGAACGCCTTCCTGGGTGAGCTGGTCGCCGCCCACCCGCACCCGGTGCGGGGCGGCAAGCAGCCCCGCATCCTGTTCGGTACGCAGGCGGGCACCAAGCCCCCGCGGTTCGTGCTCTTCGCCTCCGGCTTCATCGAGGCGGGCTACCGGCGCTTCATCGAGCGCCGGCTGCGCGAGGAGTTCGGCTTCGAGGGGACGCCGATCCACATCTCGGTGCGGGTGCGCGAGAAGCGCGGCGCGAAGAAGAAGTAGCAGCACCGGCAACGACGAGAGAGGGCGACCCCGGCCGGGGTCGCCCTCTCTCGTCGCCGTCATGGCTCAGGTGGCTGTCAGGCACCTCTGCGCGGAGCCGGTGGCAGCGCGGCCGGGACGTGGTGCGTGCCGACGCGCTGCCACATCGACTGCTGGCCGACGCGGGCGCTGTGGGCACCCGCGCTGTAGGCGCTGTACGTGCCCCTGCTGCGTGGGATGCTCCGGAAGGACGTGAACCCCAGCTCCTCCTCGCCGCTGCGATCCCCCGGCAGTGATCGGAAGGACCTGACGTACTCGGCGTAGAGCGCGTCGTAGATCGGCGTGGCCGAGGGGCCGCCCTGGCGGTGGAAGGCGTCGTATGCGTACACGTATGTCCAAACGACCTTGCACTGGAAGAGATGCGGGCCAGGCCGTGGGCGTCCGGCGCCCGCACGGAGGGCGCTCAGGTTCCCGCCAGCGGCAGCGCCGCCGCGACCAGCTGCCCGTTCGCCGCCGCCTTGTCCAGTGCGTCCCGCAGCAGGTCCTCGCGCGGCTGCCGTCCGATCGACCCGACGGGCGCCGCGAACATCAGCACCTGCTGGTGCTTGTTGGCCGCCGTGCGCCAGCCCTCGGTGACCTGGAGGGGCTGGTGTGCCTGCCACCAGGCCACCGGCCGGCCGCCGTTCGTCCCCGGCTGGAGCACCGCGTGCAGCTGGCCCATCGCGAGCAGTACCGACCAGCCGTGCAGCACGGCGGGCGTGGTGGACAGCTCGGTGACCGGCATGAAGCCCTGTTCGATGAGCAGCGGCAGGAAGTCGTCGCCGGCGCCGGCCGTGCCGGGCCGCGCGATGGGGGCGGTCGGCTCCACCACGAGGGCCGGGTGCAGCTCCCCGGCGATCAGGATCAGTCCGCTGGTGACGCCGAGCACGGCCTGTTCGGATGCGACCTTCTCGGGTGCGGCCTGCTCGGGCTCGGGGCGGGCGTTGTCGGCGTGGATGGACTTCACGGCTCCCTGGAGCTGCTCCTCGGTGACCTTCACGACCTGCGAGGGAAGACAGCCGGCGTGGGCGAAGGCGAGGACGGCGGTCTCGTCCCCGATGAAGAGAACGGTGCTGGTGCGCTCCTGCTCGCAGTCGCCCGGGGTGCGGCAGGACGTGCAGTCGTAGCTGCCCGGGGCGGACTCCCCGGCGAGCAGGCGGTCGGCTTCTTCGTCGCCGATCTCGGCGCGTACGTCGTCGCTGACGTCGAGCATGCGCGGCACGGGTGGCTCCCTCGGGATGCGGTGCGTGACCGGACCGGGTGGCTCCCGGGCCGTGGTCCGGGCGGATCCCCGGCTCATGCAGATGACAACGGGCGATCTGTGGCGGGAGTCACGCCCCATGGCCAACGGAATCGAACCATCCGGCGCGTACGGTCATCCGCCGGGCGGCATCGCTCACTTGCCGTCAACTGGGGTGAAACGTAAGGGCGTTGACCCTGGGGGGTGGATCAGGGATCGCCATGCCGGTTGGTCGACAAATCAGGAAATCAGCGAATGAAGTGGGTGTCCGGAAATGGCTGATACCCGAGGTAATGGTGGACTGGCCTGGAGTGACGGGCCGGTCAGGAAGCCTACGACGGCGTCGCGGCCGCGGACCCGCTTCCGTTCGTGACCACATCGCAATCGGACACGGACAACCAGAAGGCGGGGTTCCGGGTCTAACCGGACGACGAGAAGCCCAGGGAGGAACCGCACCGCATGACGCCGCCGGCCCCACCGGCCGCCCCGCTGCGCGCCGACTGCATCGGCGACTCCGCGGGCGGTCTGACCTTCGACGTCGCCGCGCACGGGGAGACCGAGGCGGCCCTCCTCATACTGCGCCGCCGCGCCGCCGACTCCGCCGCCGACACCGACTCCGCCGCCGACACGGTCAGCCTGCCGCTGGCCCCGGCCGCCGAGGGCCGGCTGCGCGCCGCGCTGCCCAGCAGCGTGGCCCTGCCCGAGGGCCGCTGGGACGCCTACGCGCGCGTGTCCGCCGGTGAACCGCGGCGCCTGGTGCCCGGCGTCACCGACCTGCGCTCCCTCGCCGACCGCACCCCGGGCGGTCTGCTCGGCCACGTCGCCGTCCGCATCCCGTACGCCACCCGGCAGGGCAACCTCACCGTCCGCAGCTGGCTGCGGGCCCCGCACGCGGAGACGGGTGAGCTCGGCTTCGCCGACGGCGGGCTGACCGTACGCGGGCGGGTGTACGGCACGCAGCTCGCCCCCGGCGCCCACGCCGAGGTGCGGGCCCGGTCCGGCGCCGGCGCCGGCACCGTACGCCGGCTGGACGTCGCGGCCGACCGGGCGGAGTTCGGCTTCACCGTGCCCTATGACACCCTCGCGCCGGGCGAGTGGGACCTTTGGCTGAGGCCCGCCGGTGAGCCCGGTCCGGTCGTACGCCTCGCGCGGCTGCTGGACGACGTCGCCGACAAGCACCCCGTCTTCACGTATCCACGCGCGCGCGTGCGGACGCCGCACGGCCCCGTAGAGGCCGGGCCGTACTACACCCGGGACAACGACCTGTCGCTGTCCGTCACCCCGCTGGGGTCCTGACGACCGCGGACAGTGCCTGTCCGCGACCACTTCGAGGTGCTGGAGCCGGCCGGGCCGACGGAGGCGAGCCGGACCGGACGCGACCGGCTGACCCGCGCCCTGCCCCGGCCCGAGCGGCCCGCGACCGGCGACGGGAACCTGTGGGCGGGCGATGTGTTTCCTGTGTCGATGTCCGATCTCCGCAAGTCATCCGCAAGTCCGTTCGGACGCGAAATGCGGGGGAGCGTTCGGGACGCTTTGCAGGCCTTTTCCGTTCGCCTATTCGATGGGGCGATGCGACCCGTGGCAATTCGCCTGCCGTGCTCGCGGAAGGCGTACAAAACCGCCCGTCCGTGTGACGGAGTTCGACCAAAACGGGGGCCGTGATCCTGTGACAGAAATGTGACCGTAGGTGCATCTGTGGCCCGTGTTGCCGGCCTGGGCTTCCCCGGTCGCGGAGCAGGACATAGCGTGGCGGCATGGCACCGATTCCGACACCACCGGCCGAACCCCAGGACAGTCCGGACGCATACGTCGGCCTCGAATCCGGCGCGGCCGAACGGCTCGCGCGGGAGCGGGGCTGGTCGACGGTGCGGTCACTGGCGCCGGGCACGGTCATCACCATGGAGTACCGCGTGGGCCGCCTCAACTTCGAGGTGAAGGACGGCCGCGTGGCCCGGGCCTGGAAGGGCTGACGCGCGGGGGAGGGGCTGTGCGTACCGGCCCCCGCGCCGGGTCAGCCGCCCGACAGGGGGCGTGCGGCCGGGGCCGCGCCTCGCGGGTGGCGGTCGGCGTGCGGCGGCCTGCGGCTGCCGGCCGGGGTCACCGGCGTACGGTCCGAACGGGCCGTGTGCGGGCCCGGCGCGAGGTATGCCGGGGCCCGGGTGCGAGGTGCGGCGACCGGCTCGCGGAGCGGGGTCTTCTCCGGGGCGGAGGCGGGGGGCGTGAGGACCGCGGGCGGGCTGACCGGCAGCTTCGTCGCCGCCTTGCGGCCGAGGCGGGCGAACCAGCGGTCGCGCAGGCCGAGGATCCAGGCCTCGGCCCGGGTGATCAGCGGCTCGAACCACGGCAGCGCCAGCAGGATCAGCAGCCCCGCCGCCCAGCCGAGGAGCACGTCGCTGAGCCAGTGCGTACCGAGGTAGACGGTGGACATGCCCACCCCGAGTGAAACGACCGCCGACAGGGCCGACAGCCAGCGCCGCGCCCTCGGCGTCGAGGCCAGGTAGGCCAGGATGCCCCAGGTCACGACGGCGTTCGCGGTGTGACCGCTCGGAAATATATCGCCGCCGAGCCACATCTCGTTCGCGCCGACCGTGGTCGCGTAGTGCGGCCCGAGCCGGCCCATGCCGATCTTGGCGGCGCCCACCGTGACGTTCAGCAGGAGCAGGGAGACACCGAGCGCGAGCAGGGGACGCAGCGTGTGCTGCCGCCAGGAGCGCCAGCCGAGCCACGCCGCGACCATCACCGCGGTGGGTCCGCGCTGGCCGAGCACCACGTAGTAGTCGACGAACGCGTGGATCTCCGGCCACTGCTGGTAGGGCCGGAAGAACATGACCTGCCAGTCGAGCCGGACGAGCCACGAGGTGATGACCACGGCCCACACGATCGCGATATAGAACGCGAGGGTCCCGGCGAACAGCGCAATCCTGTGCCGGCTCATCACCGGCACATCCAGGTGGGCCGGTCGTTCCGGCTCCCGGTCGAGTCTCGCGAACACCCGGTCCAGACGGGTGAGGTTCCGTTCGGTACGCACCCAATCGACGTTACAGCGAGTGAGGAGTGATCCCGGCCGAATCAACGGCTTTGTGATGACGATGTGATGTGGGATTCCTCTCAGGCGGAGGTTTATTTCCGAGGAATCCGCAATCCGGGCCGACCGCGGACTTCATTTCCTTTGATCTGCCCGGTCAGCGGTTTTATCGTGCTTATGAATTCGTTAACCGAATGCTGGTGCGGAATTCTCCCGGCGGCCATCGGGCGGCCCGGGCCGGTCAGGGCGGGCCGGAGCCGTTCAGCCAGAACGCCCCGTACACCGCCGAAGCCACCGCGACACCGCCCACGACCAGCGCCGACCTGGAGGTTCGCAGCCGGGCGAGAGCGACGGCGAGTGGCAGCAGCAGCGGGAAGGCGGGCATCAGCAGCCGGGGTTTCGAGCCGAAGTAGCTCGACGCGCACAGGGCGAGGGCGGTGACGATCCCCGTGTACACCAGCAGTGCGAGCGGCTGGCGCTGCCGTACGCACACGACGTACAGCCAGACCAGCAGCGCGACCCCGACGATCAGTCCGACGCCCGCCAGGGCCGACGGGAACGACGTGAGTCTCCCGGCGACGAAACGGGCGAAGGCCACACCTCCGTCGAAGCCGTTGCGCCAGCCGGCCTGGACGTCGAGGTAGCCGAGCGGGCCCTTGCCGGTGCGGTGCCCGACCCAGAGCACGTACCCGGCGGTGCCCAGGGGCGCGAGGAGCATGCCGAGCACACGCCGCGCGCCGTCACCGGGGGCGCGCTCCGGTCCGTGGGCGCCGTCCGGGACGGCGTCGCTCCGGCTTCGCACGAATGCCACGACCGCGGCCGCCCACACCGCCGCCGCCACCGCGAGCCCGACCGGACGGGTCAGCCCGGCCAGCGCGGCCAGCGCCCCCGCCGCCACCCAGCGCCCGGTCAGCACCGCGTACAGCGACCAGGCGGCCAGCGCCGTGAACAGGGACTCGCTGTACGCCATGGACTGCACGATCCCGACCGGCAGCACGGCCCACAGCAGCACCGCGCACACCCCGGCCCGGCGGCCGTACACATGGTCCGCCACCGCGAAGATCCCCCAGGCCGCGGCGAGCGAGGCGAGCAGCGAGACGACGAACCCGGCGTCCGCGTGCGACAACGGCGTCACCGCCGCGCCGAGCCGCTCCAGCCAGGGCAGCAGCGGGAAGAAGGCCAGGTTGGAATGGACGTCGCCATTGGGCAGGCGCACCTCGTAGCCGTAGCCCAGGTCGGCGACCCTGGTGTACCAGAGGGAGTCCCAGCGGGCGGTCAGCAGCGTGTACGCGCTCTTGTCGCGCGCGGCGCTCCACAGGGCCAGGGCGAGCAGGCCCAGGGCGCGTACGGCCGCGTAGCCGAGGAGCGCCGGGGCGGCCCGGCGCAGGGCTCCGGGGCGGCCCGCCGCGCGCGTTTCAAGATCGGTCACGGGCTCGATTATCTGCCGGGGTCGGGAGTGGTCGGCCGGCCGGGGCGGGCGGGGCCCGGGACGCGGTGGCGCATGCCACACGGACGGCGCGGTATGTGTGAGGCCCGCCACGTGTGCGGTGCGCTCTCTCGCGTACTCTGGCGAGTCACTCGCGTTCCGTCGCACGGCCCGGAGCCCCCGCTCCTCTCCGGCCGAGCCGCAGGGGAGTCCCCACCCCGCGCAGCCCGCCGGACGCGAGGGAACATCTTGGAGGTACGTACATGTCCGGGACGACCACGGCTGCCGCCGCGCTGCGCCGTCGGGCGGCCGGGGCCGGTGCCAACCGCTGGGTGGTTCTGGTCGTCCTCTGCGTCAGCCTGCTGCTCGTCGCCGTCGACGCGACCGTGCTGCACGTGGCGGTCCCCGCCGTCACCGAGGACCTGCGGCCCGGCGCGATCGAACTGCTCTGGATCGTCGACGTCTACCCGCTCGTCTGCGCCTCGCTGCTGATCCTGTTCGGCACGCTGGGTGACCGGGTGGGCCGCAGACGGGTCCTCCTGCTCGGCTACGCGCTCTTCGGCGTCGCCTCCGCGCTCGCGGCCCTCGCCGACAACGCCCAGCTGCTGATCGTGGCCCGTGCGCTGCTCGGCGTCGGCGGCGCGATGATCATGCCGGCGACGCTGTCGATCCTGCGCCAGGTCTTTCCCGAGCGGCGGGAACGGGCGATGGCCATCGGCATCTGGAGCGCCGTGGCCGCGGTCGGCGCGGCGGTCGGCCCGCTGCTCGGCGGCTTCCTGCTGGAGCACTTCTGGTGGGGCTCGGTCTTCCTCGTCAACATCCCGCTGATGCTGGTCAGCCTCCCGGTGGGGCGGCTGCTGCTGCCCGAGTCGAAGGGCGACGGCCGCGGGCCCTGGGACGTCGTCGGCGCGCTGATGGCGGCGGGCGGCCTGTTCGGCGTCGTCCTGGGCGTGAAGCGGCTGGGCGGCGGCGAGCCGGTGGCGAGCGCGCTCACCGTGCTGCCGCTGGTGGTGGGCGCGGCCCTGCTGGTCGCCTTCGTACGACGGCAACGGCGGCGTACGCACCCGCTGGTGGACCTGGAGATGTTCCGGCGGCCGGCGTTCAGCACGTCGGTGGGGTGCATCGTGCTGGCGATGCTGGCGCTGGTGGGTCTGGAGCTGATCGCGGCCCAGTACCTGCAGCTGGTGCTCGGGCTGTCCCCGCTGGAGACCGGGCTGCGGCTGGTGCCGCTGACCTTCGCGGCGATGGCGGCGGGGCTGGCGGGCGCGCGGATGCTGCGGCGGTTCGGGCCGCGCCGGACGGTGTGCGCAGGGTTCTGCCTGACCGCCTTCGCGGTGGTGCTGCTGACGGCGATGGGCCGGGCCGACAACTGCGCGCTGATGCTGTCCGGGTTCGTGCTGCTCGGCTTCGGGCTGGAGACCACGCTGTTCGGGGCGTACGAGTCGATGCTGAGCGAGGCGCCGCAGGAGCAGGCCGGCGGGGCGGCGGCGATCGGGGAGACGTCGTACCAGCTGGGCGCCGGGATCGGGATCGCGCTGCTGGGCAGCGTGATGAACGCGGCGTACGCGCCCGGGCTGGCGGGGGGTGTGCCCGGGGTGCCGGGGCCGGCGTCGGTGGCGGCGGGGCATTCGCTGGGGGAGGCGTATGAGGTCGCCGCGCAGCTCGGGGGGCCTGCGGGGGAGGCTCTGCGGCGGGCGGCTGCCGATGCGTTCGTGCATGGGTTGCATGTGACGTTGGTGGTGAGTGCGGGGTTGTTGCTGCTGGGGGCGGTGATGGCGTTGCGGTTGCCGCGGGTCATGCAGTGTGAGGCGGTGACCGTGCCTGCGCCTAGGGACGCGGTGGAGTCCCGCGTCTCGGTGTGAGCGGCTTGGTCTCCCACCCGCGCACCACCCGTTCACCGTCGGGAGCGGGGTGGACGTCGACCGTGGGAGTGCGGCGGCTTGCGGTGGGTGGGTGGTGGGCGCGAGCGCGGCCGCAGCCGCTGTGGGAGCGCTGCCCGCAGGCGCCGACGCTCCTCAGCCACCCACGGGCCACGTCCACCTCCCGGTGGGCGGTGAACGGGTGGTGCGGGGGTGGGAGCCGCATGGTGGACGTGCGGGGCGTCGCATCGTAACGTCGGCACGAGAACCGTAACTAGCAGCGCTAGTTTTCACAGTCCCGGAGGGTGTCCCATGGCCTCGTCCCCCAAGCTGCCCGCGTTCGACCCCGCCGACCCCCTCGGCGTCGACGACCTCCTCGAACCGGAGGACCTGGCGATCCGGGACACCGTTCGCACCTGGGCCACGGACCGCGTGCTGCCGCACATCGCGGAGTGGTACGAGGACGGTGAGCTGCCCGGCATCCGGGACCTCGCTCGCGAACTCGGCTCCCTCGGCGCCCTAGGCATGTCGCTCGACGGCTACGGCTGTGCCGGCGCGAGTGCCGTGCAGTACGGGCTCGCCTGCCTGGAGCTGGAGGCGGCCGACTCCGGCATCCGCTCCCTGGTATCCGTGCAGGGCTCCCTCGCCATGTACGCCATCCACCGCTTCGGCAGCGAGGAGCAGAAGCAGACCTGGCTGCCGCGCATGGCCGCCGGCGAGGTCATCGGCTGCTTCGGGCTGACCGAGCCGGACCACGGCTCCGACCCCGCCAACATGCGCACCCACGCCAAGCGCGAGGGCGGTGGGGACTGGGTGCTCAACGGGCGCAAGATGTGGATCACCAACGGGTCGGTGGCCGGTGTCGCCGTCGTCTGGGCGCAGACCGAGGACGGGATCCGCGGCTTCGTCGTGCCGACCGACAGCGCCGGCTTCTCCGCGCCCGAGATCAAGCACAAGTGGTCGCTGCGGGCCAGTGTCACCAGCGAGCTGGTCCTGGACGACGTACGGCTGCCCGCCGACGCCGTACTGCCGGAGGTGACCGGCCTGCGCGGACCGCTCAGCTGCCTCTCCCACGCCCGCTACGGCATCGTCTGGGGCGCGATGGGCGCGGCCCGCAGCTCCTTCGAGGCGGCCGTGGAGTACGCGAAGTCGCGGGAGCAGTTCGGGCGGCCCATCGGCGGCTTCCAGCTCACCCAGGCCAAGCTCGCCGACATGGCGGTCGAACTGCACAAGGGGATTCTGCTCGCCCACCACCTCGGGCGGCGCATGGACGCCGGCCGCCTGCGTCCCGAGCAGGTCAGCTTCGGCAAGCTCAACAACGTCCGCGAGGCCATCGACATCTGCCGTACGGCCCGCACGATCCTCGGCGCCAACGGGATCTCCCTCGAGTACCCCGTGATGCGGCACGCGACGAACCTGGAATCGGTGCTCACCTACGAGGGCACCGTCGAGATGCACCAGCTGGTGCTGGGCAAGGCGCTCACCGGACTCGACGCCTTCCGGTAGGAGCCCGAGGGAGCGCGAAGGAGTCCGGCGGGGCGGGGCCGTGGTGTGCGGCCCCGCCTCAGCTCTGGTTGAAGAAGCCGTCGGAACGGTGCGCGGCCGGCTCGCCGCTGATGACCTGGGTGTCGGCCGGGCTCAGCAGGAACACCCGGGTGGACACCCGCTCGATCGAACCGCGCAGACCGAAGATCAGTCCGGCCGCGAAGTCGACCACGCGCTTGGCGTCGGTGGCCTCCATGGCCGTCAGGTTCATGATGACCGGGACCCCGTCCCGGAACAGCTCGCCGATGGACCGTGCGTCCCGGAAGCTGTCCGGGGTGACGGTTGCGATGCGGCGGCCCTTCTCCTCGGCCACGTCCGAGGCCACCTTCACCCGCGGGTCCGTGACCCAGGCGTCCCCGGACTCGGAGCCCTCGGTGTAGTCGTCGTCGTAGTAACGCTCGTCATCGTTGTCGTCGACGAGGCCGAGCCACGCACTCGCCTTGCGTACCGATCCCATGGACGCCTCCTCTCACAGCGGTCTTTCGTGCTTCCGCATCCCTATGGTCATCCATGATGCGGACGTCGCGCCAAGTGGATAGACGCCGCCCGGGGGGTTTGTGACGGTACTGGTGCACAGCGAATCCGTCGAGAGTCCTTGTGTCCCAAGGGTCCTTTCCCAAACGGATGCTGACTGTGAGTGAAATATGATTCTTCCCGGCACACGGGTGAGGCGGGGTGCGTACGGGTGAACGCGGCGATCGATACGATGCCGCAGCTCAACGTCGTACGCACCACGGGGGAATGTCGTGTTCGGAATCGTCAGGCCTTGCAGGCACCGGCTCGGCGAAAGTCTCACGAGCCAGTGGATGGCGCATTTGTGCGGGTTGTGCCTCGCGCTGCGCAAGGACCACGGACAGTTCGCGCGGATCGTGACGAACTATGACGGGCTGCTCATATCGGTTTTGACGGAGGCTCAGGCCCACGACGGGGCCGGGACCGGCAGGGGTGCCGGGCGGCGCAAGGCCGGGCCGTGTCCGCTGCGCGGGATGCGCACCGCGTCCGTCGCGCACGGTGAGGGTGCCCGGCTCGCGGCGGCCGTCTCCCTGGTGCTGGCCTCGGCCAAGGTGCGTGACCACGTCGCAGACGGGGACGGGCTGCTGGCCCGCCGGCCGGTGACCCTCGCCGCCCGCCGGGTCGCCACGGGCTGGGACGCGGCCGGCGCCCGCGGCGGCGGTGCCGTCGGGTTCGACACCGCCGTCCTGGTCGACGCCGTGGACCGGCAGGGCGGCATCGAGGCGCTCGCCGGGCCCGGCACGCCCCTGCTCACCGTCACCGAGCCGACCGAGACCGCGACCGCCGCCGCGTTCGCACACACCGCCCACCTCGCCGGACGGCCGCACAACGCGGAGCCGCTCGCCGAGGCCGGACGTCTCTTCGGCCGGCTCGCCCATCTCCTCGACGCCGTGGAGGACAAGGAAGCTGACGCCGCGTCGGGCGCCTGGAACCCCCTCACCGCCACCGGGACCCCGCTCACGGAGGCCCGGCGGCTGGCGGACGACGCCGTGCGCGGGGTACGGCTCGCACTGCGCGAGGCCGAGTTCGGTGACGGCCGGCTGGTGCACCGGCTGCTCGTGCACGAGCTGGGCAACTCCGTCGACCGCGCCTTCGGCACCGTCTCCTGCGCCCACGGCGGTCACCCGTACGCCCCGCCGGGCGCCCCGGGTGGGCCGACGCCCCCGGAGCCGCCCCGCCGCGACCGGCGCGGGCTGCTCGCGGGGTGCGCCGTGTGGCTGGGGCTGGCCTGCACGTGCCAGCTGTGCTGCGGCACGTACCACGACCCCTGGAGCGGGGAGCCCAAGGAAGGATCGTGCGCCAACTGCGACTGCGGCGGGTGCGGTGACTGCTGCAGTTGCTGCGAGTGCTGCGGCAACTGCTGCGGTGACGACGGGTGTGGCTGCGACGGCTGCGACTGCGGCTGCAGCTGCTGAGGCGGTCCGTTGTGCGAGGGTTGCCTCCATGACGACGGACGCATCCGACGAGTGGAAGCGGTGGCACGAGCAGCGCATCGCGGCGGTGTCGGCGCCCTACGGGCCCCTCGCGCTGACCGGCACGTACTGGCTGGAGGACTATCCGGAAGGGCAACTTCCGGACATCCCCGGGAACTGGGTGGCGGGCGGCGACGCGGTACTGCTGACGGCCACCGGGGCGGACGGGCTCACCGTGGACGGGCGGCCCCTCGACGGCGAGGTGCGGCTCGCGGCCGACCCGGGACCGGCGAGCGCGGCCCGGGTGGCCTGCGGCGAGCGGCGGATCGTCGTCCTGCTGCGCGAGGGCGCCTGGGGCGTGCGCGACTTCGATCCGGCCGCCGGGGCGCGCCGGGCGTTCCGGGGCATCGCGGCCACGCCCTACGACCCGCGCTGGTCGGTGCCGGGGCGCTTCACGCCGTACGGCACCGGGCGGCGCAGCGTGCGGGTGCCGAACGCGGACGGGCGGGAGCGCGGGCTCGGTCTCGGCGGTGAGCTGGCCTTCACCCTGGGCGGGCAGCACCTCACGCTCCAGGTGAGCGTCGAGGCGGACGGCTCGCTGTGGGCCGTCTTCGCCGACGCCACCAGTGGGAGCACCAGTTACCGCTTCCGGTTTCTGCGTCCGGCCGCGCCGGACGCAGAGGGCCGTACGGTGGTCGACCTCAACCGCGCGCTGCTGCCGCCGTGCGCGTTCGCGGACCACTTCGTCTGTCCTCTCCCGCCGCCGGGGAACACCCTGGACGTCCGCGTCGAGGCGGGGGAGCGCGAACTGCGCTGAGGTCCGCCGGGGTTGGTGAAGGCCGTTGAAAGGTCTTCCAAAGGTGGTTCAAAGATTGACGGCCGAAAGGCACTCTTGCGCCGACCGGTCGTTCGGCCGAATACTCCAACCTCAGCGCTTGTCAGGGTCACGACGCATCCGGAACCCGGATGTCCAGCCCTGGCTGCGCCTCACGGGCCCCAACCCCACAAGAGGGCCCCCGACTTCCTTTGTGGAGGAACGAAAAGTGAGGATCAAGCGCACCACCCCCCGCAGCGGCATCACGAGACGGACCCGGCTGATCGCCGTATCCACCGGCCTCGTGGCCGCGGCCGCGATCGCGATCCCCAGCGCGAACGCCGCACCCACCCCGGCCACCTTCAGCGCCGCCGAGCTGAACAGCGCAAGTGGCGCGGTGCTCAAGGCCGATGTCCCGGGCACCGCCTGGGCCGTCGACAGCAAGACCGGCCGGGTGCTTCTCACGGTCGACAGCACGGTCTCCCAGGCCGAGATCGCGAAGATCAAGGAGCAGGCCGGCGACAAGGCCGGCGCGTTCACGATCAAGCGCACCCCCGGCACGTTCAACAAGCTCATCCAGGGCGGCGACGCCATCTACGCGAGCAGCTGGCGCTGCTCCCTGGGCTTCAACGTCCGCAGCAGCAACGGCACCGAGTACTTCCTGACCGCCGGTCACTGCACCGACGGCGCGGGCACCTGGTACTCCAACTCCGGGCGCACCTCGGTCATCGGCTCCACGGCCGGCTCCAGCTTCCCGGGCAACGACTACGGCATCGTGCGGTACTCGGGGTCGGTCAGCCGGCCCGGCACCGCGAACGGCGTGGACATCACCCGTGCGGCCACCCCGAGCGTGGGCACCACCGTCATCCGTGACGGTTCCACCACCGGCACCCACAGCGGCCGGGTCACCGCCCTGAACGCCACCGTCAACTACGGCGGCGGCGACGTCGTCGGCGGGCTGATCCAGACCACGGTCTGCGCCGAGCCCGGCGACTCGGGTGGCCCGCTCTACGGCAGCAACGGCACCGCGTACGGTCTCACCTCCGGCGGCAGCGGCAACTGCCGTTCCGGCGGTACGACGTTCTTCCAGCCGGTCACGGAGGCCCTGAGCGCCTACGGCGTCAGCGTCTACTAGTCCGTCGGTCCGTATCGGTCCGTATCCGTCTGTATCAGTCCGTATCGGTCCGTACACCGAAACGCAGCCAGCAGCACGACGAGCCCCCGCACACCAACCGGTGTGCGGGGGCTCTCCTTTGCCCGTCCCCTTCGCCCTTCCTCTTTGCCGGGACCGGTGCCGCCATCGCGTGTAGACGCACACTCGGAGGCGGCGGCGCAAGGGGTGAATTCGAGACATGGCCAGACCTTGTCGCCGGCTCCCGGTTACTCGCTCGTAGTGTTTGCTGGAGTGTTCGCCGCGCGAATCCTGCTGGAAGGGGCATGAATGGTGAAGGGCGTGTGCGCGCGCTGAAGTTGTCGTGCGCACGTCCTGAAGTCGACCTTGTGTGCCCCCTGTGCGGTTGGAAGAGTTAGCGCTCGTCAACCAGCCTTCCGGCCCGTGAGGTCCCCACAACCTCCCGGGTCGACCCCCCACAGGAGGACGTGAGTTGAAGCACCGACGCATACCCAGGCGGCGTGCCGCAGTCATAGGCGCGGGTATCACCGCACTGGTCGCCGCGGGAGTCACCTTCCAGAGTGCGAACGCCAGTGAGGCCCCGCAGGCCTCCGCCCCCGAGACCCTGTCGGTCACGGCGGCCGGAAAGCTCGCCTCCACGCTGCTCGGCGACCTCGGCACCGACGCGGTGGGCACGTACTACGACGCGCAGGCGAAGAGCCTCGTCGTCAACGTGCTCGACGAAGCCGCCGCGCAGATCGTCGAGGAGGCCGGCGCCGAGGCGAGAGTCGTCGAGAACTCGCTCGCCGAGCTGAAGAGCGCGCGCACCACCCTCACCGAGGACGCCACCATCCCGGGCACCTCCTGGGCGACCGACCCGACCACCAACAAGGTCGTCGTCACCGCCGACCGCACGGTCTCCAAGGCCGAGTGGGCCAAGCTGACCAAGGTGGTCGACGGGCTCGGCGCCAAGGCCGAGCTCAAGCGGACCAAGGGCGAGTACCGGCCCTTCGGCTCGGGCGGCGACGCCATCACCGGCAACGGCGGGCGCTGTTCCCTGGGCTTCAACGTGACCAAGGGCGGGGTGCCGTACTTCCTCACCGCCGGCCACTGCACCGAGTCCATCACGAGCTGGTCGGACTCCTCCGGGAACGTGATCGGCGAGAACGAGGCGTCCAGCTTCCCGGACAACGACTACGGCCTGGTCAAGTACACCGCCGAGGTGGACCACCCGAGCGAGGTGAACCTCTACGACGGCTCCGCCCAGGCCATCTCGGGTGCCGCCGACGCCACCGTCGGCATGGAGGTGACCCGCAGCGGCTCCACCACCCAGGTGCACTCGGGCGCGGTCACCGGCCTGGACGCCACCGTGAACTACGGCAACGGCGACATCGTCAACGGCCTGATCCAGACCGACGTCTGCGCCGAGCCCGGCGACAGCGGCGGCTCGCTCTTCTCGGGCGACAAGGCCGTCGGTCTCACCTCCGGCGGCAGCGGTGACTGCACCTCGGGCGGCGAGACCTTCTTCCAGCCGGTGACGGAGGCCCTGTCGGCCACCGGTACGCGGATCGGCTGAGCAGCACCCGCACCTGTGGAGTGCCTCTGAGGTACCGCTGAAGTCCCGTCCCGCGCGCGAGGGGCGGGACTTCCGTGTGCTCGCGCGCGGACAACGGTTCGGCCGGCCCGCGGGTCAGCCGGCCTGCGTCGGCAGCTCCGCCTCCTGCCGCCTGACGCGCAGCACGGACGCCAGCACCGTGATCACCGTCCCCGCGACCGCCCACGCCCACAGCACCAGCAGGGAGACGGTCGTGTCGTTGCCCTTGAAGTAGGCGATCGAGCGGGCCGCCCAGGTGCCCGCGCCCGGTGGTAGCCACGGGCCGATCTCCTTCCAGAACGGCGGCAGCATCGGCAGCGGGAAGGCGCCGCCCGCGCTCGGGTTGCCCGCGATCACCACCAGCAGGATCGCCAGCCCGATGCCGACGATCCCGAAGACGCCCTGGAGGGCGAGCGTGGCGGCGCCCACCGCGAAGGTGATCAGCGCGCCGAGCCCCCACAGGTCCACCACGCTGCCGGGCAGCGCGCCCAGGATGGGCCCGATGATCACCGCGCCGCCGAGTCCGCCGACGATCGACACCAGGGCCATCACGATCAGCCGGATCGCCGCGCGACGCGGATTGGCGGGCCGGGCGCCGGTGCTGATCGCCAGGATCGAGGCGCACAGATAGCCGCCGACGCACCAGCCCACGACCAGGTAGAAGGACGACAGCCCGTCGAAGTCCTGGGGTGAGGCCGGGGCCACGTCGACGGTCCGCACCGTGCGGCCCTCGGCCTTCTCCACCTTGGCGACCAGGCCCTCCAGGGTGGTGGCGAGAACGGTCCCGCCGCCGGAGGCGACCAGCAGGGTGTCGGTGCGGCTGGAGGGGTCGACGACCAGGGCGCCGTCGATCTCCCGGTTCATGATCTGCTTCCGGGCGCTCGCCGCGTCGGCCACCGTGCGCGGATCCAGCGGCGACCCGGGCAGCCGCTCCAGCCTGCCCACCGTCTGCTCGGCGGCCGCCGGGGGCGCGACCACCCCGAAGGGCACGTCCTTCGGTTTCGGGTCGTGCAGCGCCCCCACGTAGGAGGCGATGAACAGCAGCTGGAGCGCGATCACGCCGAGCACGAGCAGGGTGGCCCGCGGGGTGACGGCGTCCTTCACCTCACCGAGGAAGGAGCCGCTGCGACGGTCGGTGACCGGGGTGTGCGACATGTCCCCACGGTCCGGGTCGGCGGGCGTTTGCGCAGGTGGGGCAGGGCCGAACGGGTGTCGCACACGCATTCGAAAATTGGTCTATGGTGGGGGTGAGGTAGTTGGGAACAGACGTTCGATAAGCGCGTCGGGTTCATGAGATCGGGAGGTGCGTGTGCCGGGTTTCACGCATCTGCACACCGTCTCCGGGTTCTCCGCCCGCTACGGCGCCTCCCACCCGGAGCGGCTGGCCGAGCGTGCTGTCGAGCGGGGCATGGACGCCCTCGCCCTCACCGACCGCGACACCCTCGCGGGCACGGTCCGCTTCGCCAAGGCCTGCGCGAAGGCGGGCGTCCGTCCGCTGTTCGGCGCGGACCTGGCGGTGGCCGCCCCCCAGCCCGAAGCGGACCGCGCGGAGACCTCCGTACGCCGGGACCGTCGCCGCGCCCCCGTGCGCGGAGGCGCCTTCGTCGACGAGTCGGCCCCGCGGGTGACCTTCCTCGCCCGGGACGGCGCACGCGGTTGGGCCGACCTGTGCCGACTGGTGTCCGCCGCCCACACCGCGCCGGACACGCCCCTGCTCTCCTGGGCCGACAACCACGCCGACGGCCTGACCGTCCTGCTCGGCCCCGACTCCGACGTCGGCCGCGCCCTCGCCGCCGGCCGCCCCGACCGTGCGGCGCGGCTCCTCGCCCCCTGGCGGGAGGTCTACGGCGACGCCCTGCGTCTGGAGGCCGTCTGGCACGGTCGTGAAGGGACCGGCCCCGGTTCCCTGCGCCTGGCCGCCCGCACCGTCGGCTTCGCCGCCGAGCAGGGCGTCCGGCCGGTGCTCGCCAACGCCGTCCGCTACGCGGACCCCGGCCAGGGTCCGGTCGCCGACGTCCTGGACGCCGCCCGCCGCCTGGTCCCCATCGACGCCACCAAGGAACTGGACTCCGGCGAGGCCTGGCTCAAGGACCCGGGCGCCATGCGGCACGCCGCCGAGCGCGTCGTGGAGGCCGCGGGCTTCCGGCGCGACACGGCCCACCGCCTGCTGGAGCAGACGCGGGCGACGGCCGCGGAATGCCTGGTCGACCCGGAGGACGACCTCGGCATGGGCGCCGTCCACTTCCCCGAACCGCACCTCGTGGGCGCCGGCCGCCGCACCGCCCAGCGCGCGCTCGCCTCCCGGGCGGCGGCGGGCATGGTGCTGCGCGGCTACGACCGCTCCTCCGGCGCGCGGCACTACTGGGAGCGGATGCACCACGAGCTGGACATCATCGCCCACCACGGCTTCGCCTCGTACTTCCTCACCGTCGCCCAGGTCGTGGACGACGTACGGGACATGGGCATCCGGGTCGCGGCGCGCGGCTCCGGCGCGGGCTCGCTCGTCAACCACCTCCTCGGCATCGCGCACGCCGACCCGGTCGAGCACGGGCTGCTGATGGAGCGCTTCCTGTCCAGGGAGCGGGTCGTGCTGCCCGACATCGACATCGACGTGGAGTCCGCCCGCCGCCTGGAGGTCTACCGGGCGATCATCGGCCGCTTCGGCACCGAGCGGGTCGCCACGGTCGCCATGCCGGAGACGTACCGGGTGCGCCACGCCATCCGCGACGTCGGTGCCGCCCTGTCCATGGACCCGGCCGAGATCGACCGCGTCGCCAAGTCCTTCCCGCACATCCGTGCCCGCGACGCCCGCGCGGCGCTGGAGGAACTGCCCGAACTCAAGGAACTGGCGGGGGAGAAGGAACGGTACGGCAGGCTGTGGGAGCTGGTGGAGGGCCTCGACGCCCTCCCGCGCGGCGTCGCCATGCACCCCTGCGGAGTGCTCCTCTCCGACGCCTCCCTGCTCTCCCGTACGCCGGTCATGCCGACCAGCGGCGAGGGCTTTCCCATGGCGCAGTTCGACAAGGACGACGTCGAGGACCTCGGGCTGCTCAAGCTGGACGTGCTCGGCGTGCGGATGCAGTCGGCGATGGCGCACGCGGTCGCCGAGGTGAAGCGGGCGACGGGCACCGAGGTCGACCTGGACGCGGTGCCGGAGGGCGATCCGGCGACGTACCGGATGATCCGCTCCGCCGAGACGCTGGGCTGCTTCCAGATCGAGTCGCCGGGGCAGCGGGACCTGGTCGGGAGGCTCCAGCCGGCCACCTTCCACGATCTCGTCGTCGACATCTCGCTCTTCCGGCCCGGTCCGGTCGCCGCCGACATGGTGCGGCCGTTCATCGAGGCCCGGCACGGGCGGGCGCCGGTGCGCTACCCGCACGAGGACCTGTCGGAGCCCCTGAAAGGCACGTACGGGGTCGTCGTCTTCCACGAGCAGATCATCGACATCGTGGACATCATGACCGGCTGCGGACGCGGCGAGGCGGACCGCGTGCGGCGCGGGCTGTCCGACCCCGAGTCGCAGGGGCGGATCAAGGTGTGGTTCGCGCAGCACGCGACGGCGAACGGGTATGACGCGGAAACGATTCAGCGGACCTGGGAGATCGTCGAGGCCTTCGGCAGTTACGGCTTCTGCAAGGCGCACGCGGTCGCCTTCGCCGTCCCCACCTATCAGTCGGCGTGGCTGAAGGCCCATCACCCGGCCGCCTTCTACGCCGGTCTGCTCACGCACGACCCCGGCATGTATCCCAAGCGGCTGCTGCTGGCGGACGCGCGGCGGCGCGGGGTGCCGATCCTGCCGTTGGACGTGAACAAGTCGGGGGTCGCACACAGGATCGAACTGGTGTCTGAATCCCCGCGTCGGCCGAAGGTGTGGGGCCTCCGTCTCGCCCTCCTGGACGTGCACGGCATCAGCGAGGCCGAGGCGGAGCGGATCGCCGAGGGGCAGCCGTACGCCTCCCTGCTCGACTTCTGGGAACGGGCCCGCCCCAGCAGGCCGCTGGCCGGACGGCTCGCCCAGGTCGGCGCGCTGGACGCGTTCGGCGCCAACCGACGCGACCTGCAACTGCATTTGACCGAGCTGCACCGCGGCGCCCGGGGCGGACGCGGCGACCAGCTCCCCCTGTCCGGCGGCCGGAAGACGGCCTCCGCCGGACTGCCCGACCTCACCTCGGCGGAGAAGCTCAGCGCCGAGCTGGGCGTGCTCTCCATGGACGCCTCGCGCAACCTGATGGACGACCACCGCACCTTCCTGAACGAGCTGGGCGTCATGTCGGCCAAGCGGCTGCGCGAGGCCCGGCACGGGGAGACGGTGCTGGTCGCGGGCGCCAAGGCGGCCACCCAGACGCCGCCGATCCGCTCCGGCCGCCGGGTCATCTTCTCCACCCTCGACGACGGCACAGGCCTGGTCGACCTCGCCTTCTTCGACGACTCGCACGACGCCTGCGCGCACACCGTCTTCCACTCCTGGCTGCTGCTGGTGCGCGGGGTGGTGCAGCGGCGCGGCCCGCGCAGCCTCAGCGTCGTGGGCTCCGCCGCCTGGAACCTCGCCGACCTGCTGGAGGTGCGCCGGGAGGAGGGGCTGGAGGGCGTCGCGGCCCGGCTGGCCGGTACGGGCGGAAGTCAGGGCGACGATCCCGAGGGCGGCCCGGCGCGCAGACGCCTCGCCGGTTCGGACGGGCAGCCGGCGCCGACGGGTTCCGCGGCCCAGGACCCGATGGAACAACGGCGCATCCGCATGCCCACGGGGTATGAGATGCATCCATGGGCCGATCTGCGCCCCGCGGGCGAAGGGCCCGCGGTGGGAAGGAAGTTGTGGCACCAGAGTCCGGGGAGTGCGGGATGACCATTCTCTGCGTACGTTTCCAGCTGCCGCCGATGTACGAGGCGGCCCTGCCCCAGCTGCTGGGGCTGCTGGAGGAGTTCACGCCGGTCGTCGAGGCGCTGCCGCCGGACGGGGCGCTGGCCGATCTGCGGGGCGCCGAGCGGTACTTCGGGCGCGACGCCGTGGAACTGGCCTCGGTGATCCGCGTCCGCGCCCTCGCGCTGTACGGCGTCGACTGCGTGATCGGCGCCGGACCGAGCCCGATGCCGGCCCGCATGGCGCTGCGGGACGCCCGGCCAGGGCTGACCCGCGCGGTACCGGAGGGCGCCGTGGCGGAGTTCCTCGCCGGGAAGCCCGTCGCCGCGCTGCCCGGCGTCGGCACCGCGACCGCCCGCACGCTGTGCGAGTACGGCCTCGACACCCTCGGCCGGGTCGCCGCCGCGCCCCTGTCCACGCTCCAGCGCCTGGTCGGCGCGAGGACCGGCCGCGAGCTGCACGAGAAGGCGAACGGCGTCGACCGCGGCCGGGTCGTCCCCAACGGCGTCTCCCGCTCACTGGCCGCCGACCGCCCCTTCGACCGCGACGAACTGGACCCCGACCGGCACCGCCGTGCCCTGCTCTCGGCCGCCGAGGAACTGGGTGCCCGGCTGCGCGCCGTGGACAAGGTGTGCCGCTCCCTCACCCTCACCGTGCGCTACGCCGACCGCTCCGCCACGACCCGCAGCCGCACCCTGAAGGAGCCGACCGCGCACTCGGCGGCGCTGACGCGGGCCGCGTACGACATGTACGAGGCGCTCGGCCTCCAGCGCGCCCGGGTCCGCTCGATCGCCCTGCGCGCCGAGGGCCTCGCCCCCGCCGAGCAGGCTTCCCACCAGCTCACCTTCGACCCCGTGGACGAGAAGGTCCGCCGGATCGAGGAGGTCGCGGACCGCGCGCGGGCGAAGTTCGGGCCGAAGGCGGTGATGCCGGGGTCGCTGGCGGCGTGAGGCCCCCGTGGGTCAATTGGCCCACGGGGGAGTGATCCGGGTGCCGTCGGCCAGTTCGGCCTCCAGGCCGACGGAGGTGGTGACCCAGGACGTCGCGGTCCGCTCGGTGGGGTTCTCGACGGCGAGGGTCGCCCCCGGGTTGATGATCACCGTGTCGCCCGCGGTGACGCGCTCGGTGCGGCCGTCGAGGGTGATCAGCAGTTCGCCGGTGAGCAGGTGGAAGATCTCCTCCCGGCTGACGGTGTGCGCGGGCGCCTTCGTGCCCGCCGGGATCTCGCCCCGCCAGGCGCACAGCTCCTTGCTGCCGCTGCGCGGGGTGGCGTACGAGACGAAACGGGCGCCGTGGATCTCGTGGGTCACGGCTTCGGACGAGCGGACGACGGGCATGGCGGACTCCTGTCGGCGAGGGGCCTGTTGGTCAAGGTGCTTGACTACCTTGTCGGGCTCCATGGTCAAGCTGCTTGACCAATGCGTCAAGGGTGTTTCAATGCCCACGTGCAGAACTTTGACGCCATGGCCCTGTCCGCCGCCGTGCTCGCCGCCGCGGGTGGGCTCACGCAGCGCATCCACGAGGGTGTCGTCGCCCGTGGCTTCGAAGGGCTGCGGCCCGCGCACGGCTTCGCCTTCGCCCGGCTGGCCCCGGACGGCGCGACGGTCACCGACCTCGCCGCGCATCTCGGGATGACCAAGCAGGCCGCCAGTCAGCTCGTCGACGAGCTGGTCCGCAAGGGGTACGCCGAACGTCGGCCGCACCCCGCCGACGCGCGGGCCCGGCTGGTCGTGCTGACCGAGTCGGGGTGGGCCTGCACGCGGGCCGCGGAGGAGGCGGCGGCGGAGGCCGTGCGCGCATGGGTCGACGTGCTGGGCGAGGGCGAGGTCCAGGCGCTGCGCGACCGTCTGCTGCGAGTAGCGCCCGACGGGCCTGTGCGGCCCGCCTGGTGAGCCCCCACCACCCGCGGTCTTCACTGACTTCGACTGACTTCGACTGACGAGGCGCACGGCGCGCCGAGCGGGGCCTGTCCGGTCTGAGCCGCCGGACAGGCCCCGCGTTCCCCCGTGTCCCGGGTCAGCCGCTGTGCCGGCCCCCGGTCGTGGCCCGCCGGCGGACCGACGCGAACAGCACGGCCGCGCCGACCGCCAGGGCGGCGGCGCCACCGACGGCGATGTAGGGCGTGGTGCTGTCCCCGCCGGTCTCGGCGAGGTTCTCGGTGCCCGCGCCGGCGGCCTTGACCTGGTTGGGCTCGCCACCGGCGGTCGGCGTCGCGGCGTCCTCCGGTGTCCCGCCGGACGCCTCGGCCGACGCCTTGTCCGGGGCGGCCGGGTCCGTCGGGTCCGCCGTCGTCCCGGCGTCCTGGTCGCCGTGGCCGTTGTGCTCGATCGTCGACTTGTCGGCCGCGGCCGCGATCTGCTCCTCGGACGGAGCGGAGGCGGCCGGGGCCGGGGCGGCACCGCTCGCGGAGTCGCCGCTCTCGGCGCCGCCGTTGTCGCCGCCGCCGAAGGAGATGTCGGAGCAGGAGTAGAACGCCTCCGGGCTGTCCGAGCGCTGCCACACCGCGTACAGCAGGTGCTTGCCGGAACGCTCGGGGAGGGTCCCGGAGAAGGTGTAGAAACCGCCGGAGGCGGCCGGGTCGGTGACCGTGGCTACCGGGGCGGACAGGTCCAGGTCGCCCCAGCCCAGCGGCCCCGCCGGGTCGTAACCGGGCTTGGTGATGTACACCTTGAAGGTGCCCTTGTGCGGGGCTGTCACGCGGTACTTGAAGGTGTACGAGCCGCTGCTCACGCTGGTCGCGGGCCAGTCCGCGCGGGCCAGGTCCATCCCCTTGAAGGCCGGGTCGTTGGCGCTGCACAGCTTGCCGTCCGGGATCAGCTCCTGGTGCTTCCCGGCGGCGTTGCCGATGCGGATGCCGTTCCAGTCGTAGAGCGCCTGCGTGCCGCCCGCCGCGACCGCCGCCTTGCAGGCGTCCGACTTCGGGCTCTCCGGGCCCTCGGCGTGACACTGCGACACCCGGCTGACCGGGTCGCCCATCGAACCGTGCGCGGCCGCGGGTGCGGCGGCCAGTGTGGTCAGGGCGAGCGGGGCGAGGCCGGCGACGGCGGCGACCTTGCGGGACGCGGACGATGCGGGCATGGGGAACTCCTTGAACGGTCGCTGGGGGCGTGGGCCTTGGGCCGTGGACCCGTGGGGGTGATCAGCAAACTAGCCCCAAGAAACCGTGGAATCGCCTGCTGGCGACGGGTGATGGAGATCCTTATGGTCGCGTTAAGGGAGTGCTCAGGCTGCGCTGAGGTAGCTACCGTTCGAGCCATGACAGAAGAGCAGATCCGGCCGGCGGCCCCCGCCGACCTACCGGCGGTGAAGGCCGTCACCGACGCCGCCTACCGCCCCTACATCGAGCGCATCGGGGTGGTGCCGCAGCCGATGGAGGCCGATCACGCGGCGAACGTGGCCGCGGGGAAGGTGTTCGTCACGGAAGCCTCGGGCGAGCCCGCGGCGGGCCTCGCGGGAGTCGTGGGCGTCGTGGTCCTGGACGTGTTCCCCGACCACCTCTTCCTCGACAGCGTCGCCGTCCACCCCGACGCGCACGGCAGGGGCGTGGGGCGGCGGCTGCTGCGGTTCGTGGACGCACGCGCGCGTGCGTTGGGCCTGCCCGAGGTCAGGCTCTACACGAACGCGTTGATGTGGGAGAACCAGGAGATCTACCCGAAGTACGGGTACGAGGTCGTGGAACGCCGTGTGGACGGGCCCTACGACCGCGTCCACTACCGTAAGCGGCTGCTCTGACGCGTCTCATGACGTGACCGGCCCGGTCAGTTGTCCGGCCACCACGTGCGCGCGATGTCCTTGCGGACCTCCGGGCGTCCCGAGGGGCGCTCGTCGGCCTCCTCACGGACTCGGCGGGCGTCGGTCTTCTTCAGGGGCTTCTGCACGGTCAGACGGCGCATGGCTGCCTCCTTACGGATCCACCGGGTTCCGCGTTCTCACGGAGGTAGACCCTTTCCCCGAGACTTACTCATCGATGCATGACTGTCAGTGGCGGTTGTCACGATCCGGCGTCCCGATCCCGTTGTCAGTGGCGGGTGTCACTCTTGGCGGCATGGCGAACAACAGTGACGGGACGACCGCGCCGAGTATCGACTGGGACGCGGAGGCCGCCGCCTTCGACGACGAGCCGGACCACGGTCTGCGCGACGCGGACGTGCGCCGGGCCTGGGCGGCCCGGCTGGCGTCATGGCTGCCCGCGCTCCCCGGCGACGTCCTCGACCTGGGGTGCGGCACCGGCAGCCTGTCGCTCCTCGCGGCCGAACAGGGACACCGCGTCACCGGCGTCGACCTGTCCCCGGCGATGGTGGCGCTGGCCAGAGCCAAACTCGCCGGCCGTGACGCGGTGTTTCTCACCGGTGACGCGGTGGCACCGCCGGTGGGCGAGCAGCGCTTCGACACCGTGCTGGTCCGGCACGTGCTGTGGACGCTGCCCGACCCCGGCCGGGTCCTGCGGCACTGGCGGGAGTTGCTGCGTCCCGGCGGGCGGCTGGTCCTGGTCGAGGGCGTGTGGGGGTCCGTCGCCCCGGTCGGCATGGCTGCCCACCGGCTCACCTCCCTCCTCGCCCCGCTCGCCGGCGAGGTGCGCGTGGAGCGGCTGTCGGACGACCCGTCGCTGTGGGGGAGACAGGTGGCGGACGAGCGGTACGCGGTGGTCGCGATGCCCGAGTGAGCCAGGCCCTGGTCCTCCTGGTCCCCCTAGGGCCTGTCTGACAGTTCCCGCCTGCCTCGCGGCGCCATGCACGCACTCTCGCCGCACCGGGCGCAGAGCCAAGTACATCCAGTACGAGGCTCTACGCCCGGCACTCCCCCAGCCTTCGGCCGGGGGGACCCCCAGAGCACGCACCTGACGCCGCGAGGCCGCCCTTCGGGCGACGACGCGAATTGTCAGACAGGCCCTAGACCAACAAGTTCGTGAATCCGCCCCCGCGGGCCAGCCGCTCCAGTTCGTCCAGCGCGGCCACGGCGGCGGCAGCGGCCGCGGGATCCCGCTCCGCCAGACCGCTCTCGGCGAACTCGTCCTCGTCCAGCCGCAGTACCTCCGTGCCGTCCGCGGAGCGCCACAGGTCCAGGTCGAGGTCCTCCACGACCAGTTCCGTGCCGGTCAGTACGGCGGGACGGGTGATGTCGCAGTACCAGCCCTTGAGCAGGCCGGCCGCCGTCCGGACCTCTTTCACCGAGTACCACCGGTCGCGCCAGTAGTACTCGGTGAAGACGTCGCCTGCCTCGAAGCGCACGAAGCCGAAGTCGCGGACGCCGGCACCGGCCCAGGGGGCGCGGACCGCCACGCGGGTGCCGTCGTCGTGCAGCAACTCGCCCGCGTACCGGATCTTCGTGCGGCCCGCCTTGACCAGGACGACATCCACCCCGGCCGGCGGCTCAGCCGAGTTCGCGGACATGACGCACCTCCGTCCCGCAGACCTCGTACCCGAGCCACTTGTTGATGGCGAGCATCGGGCCGTTGTCGGTGTCGTTGCCCGTGAACGCCTCCGTGTATCCGGCGGCACGGGCCCGGTACAGGGAGTCGGTCTTGGCGAGTTTGGCGAGACCCCGGCCGCGGTGGGCACGGACCGTGCCGGTCATCGCGGTCGAATAGCGGGTGCCGCCGTCGGTGTAGGCGACGCTGAAGGCGACGGGACGGCCGTCGACGACCGCGACCGTGGTCAGTTCACGGTTCAGCAGCGGATGCCGCCAGGTCTCCGCGAGCCAGGCCTCGTAGTCCGTGAACTCGATGTCGACATCGCTCGGTTCGTCCTCCAGCGTCTCCGCGTCCAGCTCGAACATCGGGCGGGGATCGTCGGCGAAGTCGGCGGCGGTGCGCAGTTCGACACCCGGGGGAGGGGACGGCAGGGGCGGCAGCGTGCCGTTCGCCAGGTCGAAGCGGAGGAAGTGGGCGGAGCGCCGCCGCTCGTAGCCGTGCCGCTCGGCGAAGGCCAGGCTGGCGGGCTCGTCCAGCACCCAGGCGAACAGCCTCGTCGCCCCCTCGGTGGCCAGGTACTCCTCGGCCGTACGCACCAGCAGCCCGCCGGCACCGCGCCCGACCCTGTCCGGGTGGACGTAGATGTTGAGGTACGCCTGACCGGGCTCCGGGCTGTCGTGCACCAGCCCCACCTGGGCCGTCCCGATCATCTCCCCGCCCTCCTCCGCGACCAGGGACCGGCTCCGGGCGTCCGGGTGGGTGTGGAGGAGGTGATGGACGACGGCCTCGGGCGTCCACAGGATGAACGGCAGGGCGACATGGCGGACATGGGCGAAGGCCGCGACGTCGGCCGGATCGTCGGGACGCAGGTCCCGCACAAGAACGGTCATGTCGGCGCACGCTACGGCGGACGGGCGGTCGGATGCCTCTCATTTTCCCGGGGATGCGGGACAATCGCCCCGTGACCTTGAAGATCCACATCGACGACGGCGCCCCGCCCTACGAGCAGGTGCGCGCGCAGATCTCCGAACAGGCGCGGTCGGGGGCGCTGCCGGTCGGGTACCGGCTGCCGACCGTGCGCGGACTGGCGGAGTCCCTGGGGCTCGCCGCGAACACGGTCGCCAAGGCGTACCGGGCGCTGGAGGGGGACGGGGTGATCGAGACGCGGGGGCGCAACGGAACGTTTGTCGCTGCCGCGGGCTCTGCCGCCGAGCGGGAGTTGGCGTCCGCCGCGCAGGAGTACGCCGCGCGGGCACGGCGGCTGGGGCTCGGGGAGGCGGACGCGCTGGGCGCGGCGCGGGACGCCCTGCGGGCGGCCTACGGGGACTGAGGCGCTCTTCTATCCGCGGGTGCGTGGTGGCTGGTCGCGCCCGCGCGGCGGAGCCGCACAATGTCTCAGCCCCGCGCCCCTGGGGGGCGTGCGGGTGACCGTCAGCCGCGCTGCCTGCGCCAGCCTGGCGAACGCCGTCGCGTCCCGGACCGCCGCCCCCGTCGGGTCGTTGTTGAAGTACGCGTACACGTCGCAACCTTCCGGCCACGTCGTCGTGATGCGGTCGACCCATGTCATGAGCGACCGGCGTCCGTAGTGCGGCCACGGCGCGGCACGCCCCTGGTGGAAGCGGACGTAGCCCCAGTCGGTGGTGCGCCACAGCGGGGTGGCCGGGCGGGCCCGGACGTCGGCCCAGCACAGGGCCGCGCCCCGCGACTCCAGGACTCCGCGCACCTCGGGTGTCCACCAGGACTCGTGCCGGGGCTCGACCGCGACCCGAGTCCCGGGCGGGAAGCAGGCGAGGCAGGCGTCCAGGAGGGGCGGGTCGCTCCGTAGCGTCGGCGGGAGTTGCAGCAGGACGGGACCGAGGCGGTCGCCCAGGCCCGCCGTGTGGGTCATCAGGCGGTCGACCGGTTCCTCGGGGTCCCGCAGCCGTTTGATGTGGGTCAGGTAGCGACTCGCCTTGACCGCGACCACGAAGTCCGCCGGTACCCGATCGCGCCACGCCTCGAACGTCTCCCGGGTGGGCAGCCGGTAGAACGCGTTGTTGATCTCGACCGTCGCGAAGCCGGCCGCGTACCGCTCCAGCCACAGCCGTACGGGCAGGCCGGGCGGGTACAGGACGTCCCGCCAGTCCCGGTACTGCCAGCCCGACGTGCCGACGAACAGGGTCATACCCCCATCAAAACACCCGACCGCCCCCACTACAGGTACAGTCCGGCCTCCGCGCCGTCCCGCGGCTCCGGCAGCGCGGTGGGCGAGGTGCCCCGGCGCAGCGCGTACAGCTCCGCCAGCGTCGCGCCCTCGCGGCCCACCCCCTCCTCGGTGCCGAGCCAGTCCACCGCCTCCCGGCGGGTCAGCGGGCCGACCTCGATGCGGGCCAGGCAGCGGCCGGGGCGGACGACGGCGGGGTGGAGGCGCTCCAGATCCTCGTTGGTCGTGACGCCGACCAGGACGTTGCGGCCCTGGCCGAGCAGGCCGTCGGTCAGGTTCAGCAGCCGGGAGAGCGCCTGGCCGGCGGTGTGCTTGGCCTCGCCGCGGATCAGCTCGTCGCAGTCCTCCAGCAACAGCAGCCGCCAGCGGCCCTTGCCCGCCGCGTCCTCCTCGCCGATGGCGATGTCCATCAGGTAGCCCACGTCGGAGAAGAGGCGCTCGGGGTCGAGGACGCAGTCCACCTGGCACCAGTCCCGCCAGGACCGGGCGAGCGTGCGCAGCGCCGACGTCTTGCCGGTGCCGGGCGGCCCGTGCAGGAGCAGCAGCCGGCCCGCGATGTCCTCGGGGGTCGTCTTCATCAGACCGTCCATCGCGTCCGCGACCGGCGCCGTGTAGTTGGCCCGGACCTCGTCCCAGGTGCCCGCGGAGATCTGCCGGGTGGTGCGGTGCGGGCCGCGCCGCGGGGAGACGTACCAGAAGCCCATCGTCACGTTCTCCGGCTGCGGCTCGGGCTCGTCCGCCGCGCCGTCCGTCGCGTCCGCGAGCACCTTCTCGGCCAGGTCGGCGCTGGTCGCCGTCACCGTGACGTCGGCGCCCCGGTTCCAGCGCGAGATCAGCAGCGTCCAGCCGTCGCCCTCCGCCAGCGTCGCGCTGCGGTCGTCGTCGCGGGCGTTCCGCAGCACGCGCGCGCCGGGCGGCAGCAGCGTCGCACCGGACCGTACGCGGTCGATGTTCGCCGCGTGCGAGTACGGCTGCTCGCCCGTGGCGAAACGGCCGAGGAACAGCGCGTCGATGACATCTGACGGGGAGTCGCTGTCGTCGACGTTGAGCCGGATCGGCAGGGCCTCGTGCGGGTTCACGGACATGCCGCCATGATCCGGCACACGGCCGCCGCGTGCACCCGGTTTCCCGGGCACACGCGGCAAGGACGGCACGCGGCGGTCGGCGGTCGGGCGGCCGGCGGTTCAGGCACCGGCCCCCGACGCCCGCCTTTGCGCCCGCCGTGTCCCGCGGAGTACGGCGTACCCCTTGGTGAGGGCCCGGTCCCGGGCGAAGGTACGGGCGATCGCGCGGCCCTCGACCAGCCGGGCGAACTCGTCGGGCCCCGTGCTCCTGCGCACGGTGACCCGCCGCAGGGCGTACGGCCCCTGGGCGCGGCGCGCCAGGTCGTTGCCGACGGCGAGCGCCTGCGCGTACCCCGTCTCGCGCACCGCCCGCCGCACCCGGCGGTCGGAGTACCCGTAGGGGTAGGCGAACGAGGCCGGTACGGAGCCCAGTTGGTCGGCGACGATCTCCTTGCAGTGGATCAGCTCGAACCGCAACCGCTGTTCGCCGAGTTGGTCGAGCTGCGGGTGGGTGTGGCTGTGCCCGCCGATCTCCACGCCGGCGGCGGCCAGTTCACGGACCTGGTCCCAGTCGAGCATGGTGTCCAGGGCGCCCCCGGTGACGTACGGGCCGCGCAGCCAGCCGGTCGTGACGAACAGGGTGGCCGGGAAGCCGAGCTTGGCGAGGACGGGCAGGGCGTGCCGGTGCACCCCCTCGTAGCCGTCGTCGAAGGTGATGAGGACGGGCCGCTTCGGCAGCGGCCGGCCGGAGCGCCATGCGGCGGCCAGCTCCGCGGTGCCGATCGGGGTGATGCCCCGGTCGGCGATCGCCGCCATCTGCTCGGCGAACGCCTCCGGGGTCACCGACAGCACGCGGGTCGCGTCGCTCGGGTCGGCCGCGACCGCGTGGTACATGAGGATCGGCACCCGCGCGTCGTACTCCTCGGCCTCCTCAGCCATGCGCGCCCCCCTCGACCGGTGCCACGGAGAACGTCGCCCCGCCACGCCGCGCCCGTACGCTCCCCACCACGTAGCCGCCCGCCGCGGTGAGCACCCCGGCGACGATCGCGCCCGCCCGTCCCGCGCCGCCCGGCCGGGCCAGCACGGCGTCGCGCAGTCCGCGCACCACACCGGCCGGCAGGACCCGGGTGGCGTACCGGCGTTCGGACTCCAGGCCCTTGGCGGCGCCGACGCTGCGCGCCACCAGGGCCTTGGACAGACCCTCGGCGTAGGTGCGGGTGCGGAAGTAGCCGAAGTGCTCGCGCACCTCGGGCACCCGGTGGTGGATCACCGCCCGGTCGTCGATCAGCAGCACCGCGTCGGGCCGGGCGCGGGTGAGCCGGATGCACAGTTCGGTCTCCTCGCAGCCCAGCGGGCGCTTGTCGCCGTCGCGTCCGATGCCGGTGGCGAAGCCGCCCGCCGCGTCGAACGCCTCGCGCCGGAAGGAGGCGTTGCCGCCCAGCACGTTGCGCACCCGGACCCGGCCGGGCGGCAGACCCCGGTACGTGCAGCCCACCACCCAGTCGAACTCCGCCGGGAACCAGTCGGGCCGGCGCCCCGACGCCCAGACGGGCACCGTGCGCCCGCCGACGGCGACGACCGCCGGGTCGGCGTACCCCTCGGCGAAGTGCCGCAGCCAGTCGCGCTCGGCCACGGCGTCGTCGTCGAGGAAGGCGATCACCTCCCCGCGCGAGGCGGCGATGCCGGTGTTGCGTCCGGCGGACAGGCCGCGGGGGCCCGCGTTGGCGAGCACCCGCACGTCCCGTGCCTCCTTGTACTCCTTCAGCAGCCGGTCCCGGAGCGCCTCGTTGTGGTCGACGACCAGCAGTGTCTCCCGGGCCGGGTGGGACTGCGCCCGCACCGAGGAGACCGCCGCGAGGATGTCCTCCCAGCGGTCCTCGGTGTAGACGCAGATCACGACGGAGACCGTGGGCGAGGCGTCGGAACCGCTCAAGACGCCTTCCTCCGGACCGGGACGATCGGAGTGACCGGCCGGGCCGGAGTGACCGGGCCGGCCGGGCCGAGCGTCGGCGAGTGGGTACGGCTGTGCAGCGCGCGCCGGTTGGAGCGCTCGTCGAGGATGACTCTGAGCACCCGCAGCCCGTCCCGCACGGCGCGCAGGTTGCTGACGCCGTGGATGCGCAGGTACTCGTGGCTGGGTATCTCCTGGACCTTCAGGCCGGCCTTGACGACCCGGATGTTCATCAGGGTCTCGACCTCGAAGCCGGTGCAGTCGAGGTCGATCTTGTCCAGGCAGTGCCGCCAGAAGGCGTTGTAGCCGTAGCAGAGGTCGGTGTAGCGGGCGCCGAACTTCCGGTTGACCACCGCGCACAGGGCGCGGTTGCCGAGCTTGCGGATGAAGGTCATGTCGTCGGTGCCGCCGCCGTTGGCGAAGCGGGAACCCTTGGCGAAGTCGGCGCCGGAGACGAGGGCGGAGACGTAGGACACGATCTCCTGGCCGTCGGCCGAACCGTCGGCGTCGACCATCACGATGATGTCGCCGGTGCACGCCTTGAAGCCGGTGATCAGCGCGTCCCCCTTGCCCTTGCCGCGCTGCTCGACGACCTTGACGTCCGGCCACAGCTCCCGGGCGACCTCGATGGTGTCGTCGGTGGAGTTGCCGTCCACGAGGACGACCTCGTGGACCCAGTCGGGCAGTGTCTTGAAGACGTAGGGAAGGTTCTCCGCCTCGTTCATGGCGGGTATCACCACGCTCACCGGCGGAGCTATCGCCAGATGCGAGGAGACGGGCCGGTACTTCTCGGCCGGTGACGGATCGGATGTCGGATCGGAAGACGGATCGTTGCCCGTCGACGCCGGCTGCAGGACTGAGCTCATGAGTCTGTTCCCTCTCGTCCGGCGGACCGCCCGCCCCAGGGGCGGTCCGGCTCTGTATCCGGTTCGAAAGGGGGGTTATCACCCACGGCGCGACGGCATGGATCTCCGTGCGTGCCAGGTGAGCTGGCAAAGCCTGTCGACGCCGGAAAGAAACGGCAGCCGACTGCGCGGCACGGCCCGGTCACCGATGCGGTCACCGAGCACGGCACCCCCCTACCGCGCGTCCCGCCCCGGTCCGCCGCGGCCTCGAGCCCTCCCCTGAGCCGCTTGCCGACGTACCGATGCGGGAGATGTATGACGGTATTGACGATTGAACCCATATGGCAAGACCTGGAACCAGGTATCACGTTTTTGTTGGTTTGCCGTCATCCGTTCTTCTTGCGGGGCGTTTTCACGCGGCGCCGGTCCCCCGGATCGTTCCGCTTTGCCCCCCGAAGCCCAAGATGCCGGGCCTCAATGTGACCCGGCCCGCAGGGGAGCGTCAAGGGCGCACTGGTGTTCGCGCTGACTTTCGTCCGATATTGAATGACTGTCAGCCATTTCTTGGCATGGACACTTCCTGTCGACGCGCGTAGCCGTTACCACGGTTGTAGCGGAGATCCTGCTAAAGGAGGTTCCATGAGACGTTCCCGACTTGTCGGCTTCCTGAGTTCACTCCTCCTCGCCGCCGGCGCCGCCCTCACCGGGGCCGCGACCGCTCAGGCGGCCCAACACGCCGCTGCCGGGGGCTATGTGGCGCTCGGTGACTCCTACTCCTCCGGGGTCGGAGCGGGCAGCTACATCGCCTCCAGCGGCGACTGCAAGCGCAGCACGAAGGCCCATCCGTACCTGTGGGCCGCCGCCAACTCACCCTCGTCGTTCGACTTCACCGCCTGCGCCGGCGCCCGTACGGGTGATGTTCTCGCCGGACAGCTCGGCCCGCTCGGCTCCGCCACCGGCCTGGTCTCGGTCAGCGTCGGCGGCAACGACGCCGGTTTCGCCGACGCCATGACGACGTGTGTGCTCCAGTCCGACAGCGCCTGCCTGTCGCGGATCGCCACCGCGAAGGCGTACGTCGACTCGACGCTGCCCGGCAACCTCGACAGCGTCTACTCGGCCATCCGCAACAAGGCGCCGGGCGCCCACGTCGTCGTCCTCGGCTACCCGCGCTTCTACCAGCTCGGCACCTCCTGCATCGGTCTCTCCGAGACCAAGCGGAAAGCGATCAACGACGCCTCCGACCACCTCAACACCGCCATCGCCAAGCGCGCCGCCGACCACGGCTTCACCTTCGGCGACGTACGTCCCACCTTCACCGGCCACGAGATCTGCTCCGGCAACTCCTGGCTGCACAGCGTGAACTGGCTCAACATCGGCGAGTCGTACCACCCGACCGCGGCCGGCCAGTCCGGCGGCTACCTGCCGGTCCTCAACGGCGCCGCCTGACCGGAGGCGGAAGGAGAAGGAGAAGAGGAAGGGGAGGCCCCGCCCGTCGGGGTCTCCCCCTCCGGCGCTGTCTCCGTCCCCGTTCCCGTCCCCGTCCCACAGGTCACGGAGAACGCCACCGAGTTCGACGTGGCCTCCACCGGAGACCGCACCTCCACGCGGACGGCACTCTCGAACGTGCCGCTGTCGTCGTTCGCCGTCACGACCACCGTGTCCTGCCGCGAGCGGTCACCTCCCGCGGGGAAGGACAACGTCTTCCACCCCGGGTCGGAGACCGACCCGTCCTCCGTCACCCAGCGGTAGCCGATCTGCGCGGGCAGCCGCCCCACCGTGAACGTCGCCGTGAAGGCGGGCGCCCGGTCGTGCGGCGGAGGGCAGGTCCCCGAGTACTCGGTGTGCGAGCCCGCCACGGAGACCTTCACCGACTGCGGTGCGGGACTGCTCTCCGGACTGTTGCTGCCGGAAGAGGCCGACGGGCTCGGCTCCTGACTCGACTCCGTCCGGCTCGGCGCGGCCGAATTCGCCCCAGGGCCCTGGCTCCCGCCCGGACCTTCCGTACCGCCACCGCCGTCCGAGCGGTTCAGCAGTGCGTACGTCAGTCCGGCCAGTGCGAGCGCGAGCACCACCAGCCCCAGGACCAGTACCGCCCGCGCGCGCCGGTCCCGGCCCTCGGGCGAGGTGGGTGCGGACCGGGCGGCCGTCGCAGTCGCCGGCACCGGCCCAGGCATCGGCATCGGCATCGGCGGAGTCGGCGGGACCGGTTCCGGACGGGCCGCGACGGTCGGGGCGTACGGGCCGGCCGGCACCGTGTCCGCGGGCGGCGCGGTTCCCCCGGCGCCCAGGATCCGCAGCTCCCGCTCGGCACGCTCGGCCGGGAGCCGTTCCGCCGGGTCCTTGCGCAGCAGGCCCTCGATGACGGGCCCGAGCGCACCGGCCCGGCGCGGCGGCGGCAACTCCTCGTCGACGATCGCCCGCAGGGTGCTCAGCGGGGTGTCCTGACGGAAGGGCGAGGCGCCCTCGACCGCCGCGTAGAGCAGCACGCCCAGCGACCAGAGGTCGGACTCGGGACCGGGCGTGCGGCCCAGCGCCCGTTCCGGAGCGAGGAACTCGGGCGATCCGATGACCTCGCCGGTCATGGTCAGCGCCGAGCTGCCCTCGACCATGGCGATCCCGAAGTCGGTGAGCACCACCCGGCCGTCGTTCGCCAGCAGCACGTTGGCCGGTTTCACGTCCCGGTGCAGCACCCCCGCCCCGTGCGCGGCCCGCAGCGCGGCCAGCACCTCGGCACCGATCCGCGCGGCCCGCCGCGGCTCCAGCGGCCCCTCGGCCGCCAATTGGTCGGACAGTGACAGTCCGCGGACCAGTTCCATCACGATCCAGGGCCGGCCGCCGTCGGTGGCCACGTCGTACACCGTGACCACGTTGTGGTGGGCGCCCCTGGCGGCCGCCCACGCCTCGCGCTCCAGCCGCGCGTACATCCGCCGCACATCGGTCTCCGGTAACCCGGCGGGCGCGCGCACCTCCTTGACGGCGACCTCGCGGTGCAGCACCTCGTCGCGGGCGCGCCACACCGTGCCCATGCCGCCCTCGCCGAGGGGGGACAGGAGGCGGTAGCGGTCGTCGATCACGCGCTCACCGCCGGGTTCTCCGGACACCGGCGCCCCCTGTGAGGTCTCGCGCGGACATTTCCCGGGAACGGGCCCGAATCACTCCCGCATTCCTCCCAAAAGTAGCTCAGCCGAGGGCGGATGCGGCCCCCTGAACACCAAACCGGCCCCGAGGACCACCACCACGAACGCCGACCCGGGTGGAGCGGCCCGACGCCGTACGCGGGCCACGGCAACGAGGTCGAGGCCTGGTGGGATCTGACTGAGTGCGACTGCGTTCTGGCGTGCGTGTGTGAGTACCGGGGGGTCTCGGGGGTCTGCTCAGAGCCGGGGCAGGGCCCGGAAGACCCTGTGAAGAACCCGGAATCCGGTCCCGCGGCCAAGACGTGCCCGGCCGACCCGCGTTTTCCGCCCGCCGATCCGTAACTCCTGCGGGGGCGTGCACGCCGCGCGCCCGGCGGTGACGCGGACGGGCCGGGCGCGGCCCGCGGGGAGAGGGGGACCGGGTGGAGGCGGACGAGCTGCTGATGCTCGTGGCGGACGGCGACCAGAAGGCCTTCGAGGAGCTGTACGGGCTGGTCTCCGGACCGGTGTTCGGACTCGTACGGCGCGTGGTGCGCGACCCCGCCCAGTCGGAGGAGGTGGCGCAGGAGGTGCTGCTCGAACTCTGGCGGTCCGCCGCGCGGTTCGACCCGCGCCGCGGCAGCGCCCTGTCCTGGATCCTCACCGTCGCCCACCGCCGCGCCGTCGACCGGGTGCGCAGCGCCCGCGCGGCCGGCGAACGCGAGCAGCGCGAGGCCCGCCGCGCCCACCACCCCGCCTTCGACCAGGTCTCGGAGGAGGTCGAGGCGGGCCTCGAACGCGAATGGGTGCGCCGCTGCCTGGACCGCCTGACCGCACTCCAGCGCCAGTCGGTCACCCTCGCCTACTACGACGGCTACACCTACCGGGAGGTGGCCGAGCGCCTCTCCCTCCCGCTCGGCACGGTGAAGACACGGATGAGAGACGGACTCAACCGCCTGCGCGACTGCCTGGGAGGTGTCGCGTGAGCCTCTTCGGCCGGCTGCCGCGCCGCGGCGACCTCCACTCGCTCGCCGCCCCGTACGCCCTGGACGCCCTCGAAGGCGCCGAACGGGTCCGCTTCGAACGGCACCTGGAGGGGTGCGAGCGCTGCGCCGCCGAGGTGCGGGCCCTGTCCGAGGACGCCGTCCGGCTGGCCTGGCCCACGGCCGCCCCGGCACCGGCCGCCCTGCGCGACCGGGTCCTGGCCGCCGTACGCACCACCGCGCAGGAGCCCGCGCCGGCGCCCGGGCGTGGGCCCGTGCGCCGGCTGCCGCCGCACGTGTGGGGCGTCCAGCCGCCGCCGGAGCGCTCCCGCGCGTCCCGGCCGCGCCCCCTGCTCGTGCCCTTCGCCACGGCGACGGCCGCCGCGGCGCTCGTGGTCGCCTCGCTCTTCGCCGTCCAGGCGAACCGGACCCAGGGCGAACTGGACACCGCGCGGGACCGGGCGCGTGAGATCGCCCACGTTCTGGCCGCGCCGGACGCCCGCGCGACGAGCGGCGAGGACGACCGGGGCCGCAGTATCGGAGTGGTCGCCTCCGCTTCCGAGGGGCGCGCGGTCGTCACCCTGAGCGGGTACGGCGAGCCGTCCGGCGACCGCGTGCGCCAACTCTGGCTCATGCGCCCCGGCGCAGTACCGCGCTCCCTCGGGCTCCTCGACGGCGACACGCCCCTGATCGCCTCCGGCCTGAACCGGGCCGCCACCTCACTGGCCGTGACGATCGAGCCCGACGGGGGCTCGGCCCGCCCGACGAGCAGGCCGGTTGTCCAACTCACCCTGGAACCTGTTGGATTCGGAGAGTAATCGTCAACCCCCTTACGGGGAAGGTGAATCCTGTGACCGCGATACACGCATGCCGTACCGGGGCGATAGGGTTACTCTGCCCGGGCCGGGTGGACTCGTACGGGTGGGGAGTGACATGGAACAGATAACAGTGCGCAGCAGGGCAAGGGTCCCTGCGATCACGTGCGGAAGCAGCGCGACCAGCTCGCGTCTCGACCGCCATCTCGCGGTGCTCGGAGGGCCTGCCCTCCCGCAACGGGAGACGGTGGAGGCGACGTCGCTGATGCGTGAGCTGACCGCGCGTGAGCCCGCGCACAAGCGCAGCAGCAGGGGCGCCCGGGTGCGCCGGGTCTCGCTGTTCGCGCCGTTGCGCCGACTGCGCCGCTCGCTGTTCGGCGGCAACTGAGGCCCGCGCGCCGGCGATCACACCGACCCGGCGCGGCGCCGCGCACTCGTCCGTCGTCCCCACGGCACGCAGCGGCGCCCCGGTGTGCTCCCGAGCGCGGGTAATCCTCCGTACGCCCCGTACCCGTTCGTACGCCCGTCCCTCCCGTACGTCCGTCCCGCCGACTCCCGCCCCGGCGGTGACGCCCGTCGGCCCGCTCAGCCCTCCCCGCGCGCGTACCGGCGTACGGCGAGCGGGACGAACACCGCCAGCAGCACCGCGCACCAGGCCAGCGACCCGGCGACGGGATGCGCCACCGGCCAGGCGGCCCCCTCCGGCACGGGCGCGTTGCCGAAGAGATCGCGCAGCGCCGTGGTCACCGCGCTGACCGGATTCCACTCGGCGACCGTGCGCAGCCAGCCCGGCAGTCCCTCGGTCGGGATGTACGCGTTGGACAGCAGCGGCAGGATGAAGGTCGCGCCGCCCAGTTGACCGGCGGCCTCCTCGTTCCGGGTGAGCAGCCCCAGGAAGATCCCGACCCACGTCGTCGCGAACCGGAACAGCAGCAACAGCCCCACGGCGCCCACCGCGCCGAGCACACCGCCCTCCACCCGCCAGCCCACCGCGAGCCCGACCAGCAGGAAGGGCACCGTCCCGGCGGCCGTGACGAGCATGTCCGCGACCGACTGCCCGAGCGGCACCGCCGCCCGGCTCACCGGCAGCGTCCGCAGGCGGTCCGTCACGCCCCGGTGCGTGTCCTGGGCGGCCTGGAACATGCCCGTCATGATGCCGTTCGCTGCCGTCGCGACCAGCAGGCCCGGCACCAGGAAGGACCGGTACTCCTCGCCCGGCATCGCCAGTGCGCTGCCGAAGACGTAGCCGAAGAACAGCAGCATCATGACCGGCATCGTCTGGGTGAGGATCAGCAGCCCCGGATTGTTCCGCAGCCGCCGCAGTTGCCGGCTCAGCATCGCCGTGCCGTCGTACGCCAGGTCGTGGGCCACCGTGCTCATGCCACAAGCTCCTTGTTGTCGCCGGTGAGGCGGAGGAAGACGTCGTCGAGGGTCGGGGGACGCAGGCTCGCGTCCACCAGGGGCACGCCCGCCGCGTCGAGTTCGCGCACCAGGCGCGGCAGGGTCAGCGTCGGATCGGTGCTGACCGCGCCGACGGTGCGCCGGTCGTGGTTCAGCGCCGGCTGTGCGCCGGTGAGCCGGTCCAGGACCGCCGCCGCCCGCGCCATGGCGTCCGTGTCCGCGACGACGGCCTCCGCGTACGCCCCCACCAGCGCCTTGAGTTCGGCCGGCGACCCCGTGTGCGCGACCCGGCCCCGGTCCACCAGGGCGATGTCGTCGGCGAGGCGGTCGGCCTCCTCCAGGTACTGCGTGGTGAGCAGCACGGTCGTGCCCTCCTCCTTCAGGGCGCGCACGGCGTCCCAGATCTGGTTGCGGCTGGCCGGGTCGAGACCCGTCGTCGGCTCGTCCAGGAACAGCACCTCGGGGCGCCGGACCAGGCTCGCGGCCAGGTCGAGACGCCGCCGCATGCCGCCCGACAGGGTGGACGCGGGCCGGTCGGCGGCGTCGGTCAGCGCGAAGCGGTCGAGCAGCTCGTCGGCCCGCGCCGAGGCGTCCCGCACCCGATGCAGCCGGGCGAACAGCCGCAGGTTCTGGCGTCCGGTGAGGTCCCCGTCCACCGACGCGTACTGCCCCGTCACACCGATCCGGCGACGGACGGCGGCGGCCTCGCGGACCAGGTCGTGCCCGGCGACGCGCGCCGAACCCGCGTCCGGCCGCCACAGGGTGGTCAGCAGGCGCACCGCCGTGGTCTTGCCCGCCCCGTTCGGCCCGAGCAGCCCGCACACCGTGCCCTCGGCCACCGCCAGATCCAGCCCCCGGAGTGCGTGCACGTCACCGAAGCGCTTCTCCAGCCCTTCACTAAGTACAGCGTACGTAGTAGTCATGGGTCGACCATAGTGCACTACGTACGCTGTACGTAACTAGGATGGTGGTCGAGGTGATGCACCATGGCGGGCCGAGCGGCCGTACCCGAAGTGATCTGGGCGCGCCCCGAGCGCACCGGCCGGGGGCCGAGACCGGCGTACACGCGCGCCGACATCGCCGCCGCCGCGGTGCGGATCGCCGACGCCGAGGGACTGGACGCGGTCTCCATGCGCCGCGTGGCCGGCGAGCTGGGCTGCGGCACCATGTCGCTCTACAACTACGTCCCCCGCAAGGAGGACCTGTACGAGCTGATGATGGACGCCGTCAGCGCCGAGCACGAGCTGTGGGAGCCGAGCGGCGACTGGCGCGCGGACATGATCCGGGTGGCCCGCCAGACCCGGACGCTGATGCACCGCCACACCTGGCTGCCCCGCCTGATGTCCCCGGTCTACGGCTTCAGCCCCAACGCGCTGCGCTACCTGGAGCACTGCCTGGCCTGCCTCGACCCCTTCGACGCGCCCTACGGCACGAAGATGGAGCTGGTCGCCATGGTGAACGGCGTCGTGACGACCTACGTCGCCAACGAGATCTCCACCGTCGAGCGCACCCGCTCACTGCCCTGGTCCGAGGAGCAGGAGAACGCCATGCGCGTCGCCTACCTGGGCCGGCAGGTCGCGAGCGGTGCCTATCCGCGGCTGGCGGCGTCCTTCGCCGAGGACGCCGGCCCGATCGACCTGGAGGCGGTCTTCGAGCGGGCCCTGACGCGGGTGCTGGACGGGTTCGCCTGAGCGGGGAACCGGCCCCGGGCCAGGCGGGCCTACAGCAGCGCCAGTTGCCCCTCCGGCCCCTCCTCCCGGCCGTCCAGGACGGAGGCCGGCCGGCGGGCCGCCGGGGGCGCCGGCAGGACGCCCGCCTCGCGCAGCTCGGCCGACGTGATCCCGTCCGTCACGGTCAGTTCCCGGCACCGCGGCCGCAGTTCGGCGAGCAGGGCGAGGACCGTGATCAGTTCCAGCAGCTCGGACGTCCAGGTCTGCGGCCAGGTGGCCGGGCGGATCGCCGCCAGCGTGCCCGGCGCGCCCTCGGCGGTACGGGCCGCGAACCACTGCTCCAGCACCCGCACCCCGCCCACCTCGAAGTCCCAGGCATCGGGCGGCACGGGGGAGACCCGGCCCTCGTCCAGGTACAGGGCCTCCTCGTCCCGGTCGTAGCGCAGGGTCAGCGGGCGCGCGGGCAGCGGCGCGCGGACGTACGGGCGACGGCCGCCGGGCAGCTTGGGGCGCTCCCCGTCGCGGCGCATCAGCCACAGGGCGCGCCGGCCCAGGTCGACCCCGCGCTCCCACAGCGCGGCGTCCGCGGTGAGCGGGACCAGGGAGCCCTCCCGCACGGTCGCCACCGCCCAGGCCAGTACGTCCCCCGGCGCGGGACGCCGGCCGAGCCGGGCGGCCAGGTGGTCGAGGAGACCGGGGGCCAGGTTCGGCTCCGCCCCAGCGGGACGCCGGTACAGCGGGCGCACCCGGGCTCCGCCGAGCAGCGGCAGCCGCGAGGACGCGACGAGCAGGGGAAGGCCGGCGGCGTCGGGCGCCTCCACGACGAAGACCTGTCGCTCGTCCGCCACCCGCCACAGCTCCGGACGGGCCGCGTCGATCAGCCGGTGGTCGGGAATGAGCCACTGCTCGTCGAAGGGCGCGCGCAGCACACGGACCGGCTCCGGACACGGCCCCGAGGCCCGCGCGAGCTTCTCGGTGCCGCCGGCCCCGCCCGGCAGCTGTCCGACCGCCGTGTGCGCGGTCCGCGAGCGCGTCGGCTCGAACAGGCCCTCACGGTCGGGCCCCTCGGCCTTCATCAGGGCGTCCCAGCGGGCTTTGAGGGACGTCGCGTCGGGTGCCGTCGGCCACCCCCGGCCGAGCCGCGGCGGTGCGACGGACCACGGCATGAGGTCCGCCAGCGGCGGAGCGTCGTCGTGCGTCACGCTGGGCATCGTACGACGGGGTGCCCGGGCCTCACGTGGCATCCAGGGTGACCGTGAAGGAGAAACGGTCCCCCCGGTAGTGGATGACCGCCACGTCCAGCACCCGCCCCGCCGTGTCGTACGTGACGCCCGTGTAGTGCAGGATCGGGCTGAGCAGCGGGACTTCGAGCAGCCGCGCCGTCTCCGGGTCCGCGAGCCGGGCCTCCACGGTGTCCGTGATCCGGCTGATGTCCATGCCCACCACGTCCCGCAGCACCTTGGTCATCGGCCAGCGGGCCAGGTCGTCCACGTCGATGCGGGCGGCGACTTCGGGACGGACGTAGTTGTGGGCGTGGTTGGTGGGCTCACCCGTCTTCTCGTCGCAGCGCAGCCGGTGGTACGTCGCCGTCTCCGCCAGGTCCGGGAAGAACTCGGCGAGTTCGGGCGGCACGGGCCCGGTGCCGTGGCCCAGCAGCTCGGCCTGCATGCCGGACTGCTGGGCCACGATCGCGTCGACCGAGCCCAGCAGCCGCACCGGGGCGCCCCGCCGGGCGTCGGGCTCGATGAACGTGCCGCGCCGGCGGTGACGCGTGATCAGCCCCTCGTCCTCCAGCTCCTTCAGCGCCTGCCGCATGGTCAGCACGCTCACCCCGTAGTGACCGGCCAACTGCTCCTCTGTGGGCAGGCGCAGCGGGTCCCGGGGCGAGCGGCCGAGTATCGAGGCGCGCAGCGACTGCGACACCTGGTACCAGAGCGGCAGCTTGCGGTTCAGGACGATGGAGTCCGGGGCGAAGGAGGTCACGGGCCATCCGTACCGGTAGGGAATCCTCAGTGCAAGGGGCGGAAGTGACGCTCCAGGCCCTGCCAGACGTCGTCGTAACGGGGTTGCAGGTGCTCGGCGCGGGTCGCGTGGGGCGTGAGGGTCACCGGCCACCGCGTCTCGAACATGAACGCCAGCCCGTCGTCGATCCGCTGCGGCTTCAGCTCGGCCGCGCTCGCCCGGTCGAAGGTCTCCCGGTCCGGACCGTGCGCCGACATCATGTTGTGCAGCGAGCCGCCGCCCGGCACGAAGCCCCCTGGACCGGCAGTCTTGGCGTCGTAGGCGCCCTCGATCAGGCCCATGTACTCGCTCATCACGTTCCGGTGGAAGTACGGCGGCCGGAAGGTGTCCTCGCCCACCAGCCAGCGCGGCGCGAAGACCACGAAGTCGACGCCCGCGAGGCCGGGGGTGTCCGACGGGGAGGTCAGCACCGTGAAGATCGACGGGTCCGGGTGGTCGTACGAGATGGTGCCGATGACGTTGAAACGGCGCAGGTCGTAGACGTACGGGACATGGTTGCCGTGCCAGGCGACCACGTCGAGCGGGGAGTGGTCGTAGGTCGCGGTCCAGAGGTTGCCGCAGAACTTGTTGACCACCTCCACCGGACCCTCGACATCCTCGTAGGCGGCGACCGGCGCCATGAAGTCCCGCACGTTCGCCAGGCCGTTGGCGCCGATCGGGCCGAGGTCGGGGAGTCGGAAGGGGGCGCCGTAGTTCTCGCAGACGTAGCCGCGGGCGGTCGGGCTCTGCCCGCCGTTCGATGCGGTGTCGAGCAGTTCCACGCGGAAGCGGACCCCGCGCGGGATCAGCGCCACCTGGCCCGGCTCGGCGTGCAGCAGTCCGAACTCGGTGCGCAGCAGCAGGCCGCCGCGCTCCGGGACGATCAGCAGTTCGCCGTCGGCGTCGCTGAAGACGCGCTCCATGGAGGCCGTGGCGTGGTACAGGTGCACGGCCATGCCGGTGCGTTGGGCGACGTCGCCGTTGCCGCCCAGCGTCCACAGGCCCGCCAGGAAGTCGGTCCCCGCCTCCGGCTCCGGCAGCGGGTTCCACCGCAGCCGGTTCGGGTCCGGCACGGCCTGGGTGAAGGGCGCCGTGCGGATCGCGCCGTTGCCCGTGCGGGTGAACGCCGGGTGCGCGGCCGACGGGCGGATCCGGTACAGCCACGAACGCCGGTTGTCCGCCCTCGGCTCCGTGAACGCCGTGCCGCTCAGTTGCTCCGCGTACAGTCCCAGCGGCGCCCGCTGCGGCGAGTTCCGGCCCTCGGGCAGGGCGCCGGGCACGGCCTGCGAGCTGTGCTCGTTGCCGAAACCGGACAGGTAGGCCAGCCCCTCCGCGGTCTTCCGCGCGTCCCCGCTCATTGATCGCTCCCTCGCAATCCGATTCCCACCCGATTCCTATGGGACACCGTAGGATTGCGGTTTCCCGTGCGCAAGAGGTCGTACGGGGTTCTGGTCCACGCGGGTCGTCCCTGGGGAGGATGACCGGAACCAGACCCCCGGGGGATCCGGACTGTCGGACCGGTGTTCTAGTCTCCCGTCATGTCGTGGATGCGGGGAGTGCTCGCCGTGCTCGCGGTCTGTGTCCTGCTGCTGACCGGACCCGTCGGCTGCGGCTCCGGTGATACGGGCGAACCGGACGCGCGGGATTCGGCCGCGCCGGTGGGCAGGCTGCTCGACGCCACCGACGAGGAGGGCCGGCGCTACCGGGAGGTGGACGGCGAGCACGCTCCCGAGGTCGGTGTCGAGGTGCAGCCCGAGACCGACGACAGCTGGGACGTACGCCTGGCCGTCCGCGGCTTCAGGTTCTCGCCGGCCGGGACGGAGGCGAAGGCGGTGGCCGGCCGCGGCGTCGCCCACCTCTTCCTCGACGGCGACCTCCTCACCCGCCTGCGCGGACCGGAGTACCGCCTCGCCGCCGATCTCGTGCCCCGCGGCACCCACCAGCTCACGGTCCGCCTGTACGCCGACGACGGCACCGTCTGGGCCGTCGACGGCGAACCCGTCGAGAGCACGGCGGACATCACGGCGTCGGGGGCGGAGCCGACGGAGGCGACGGAGCCGGACGAGATCGAGGGCCAGGCGCTTCCCGCGCGTACGGCGGCCCGGTGAGGTGAGCGGATCCGGTGGCCACCGCCGTACTGAAGGTCACAGTTCACCGGACCGCGGCGGAAGGGCATCATGAAGACCGTGTCCCATGCGACCTCGCTCCGCCGTGCCCCCGTGCAGCGGCGCAGCGCCGAACGGCTCACCCGGATCCTCGACGCCTGCGCGGACCTCCTCGACGAGGTCGGCTACGACGCCCTGAGCACCCGGGCCGTGGCGCTGCGCGCGGACGTCCCCATCGGCTCCGTGTACCGCTTCTTCGGCAACAAGCGGCAGATGGCCGACGCGCTGGCCCAGCGCAACCTGGAGCGCTACGCGGAGCGCGTGACCGAACGGCTGACGGAGACGGGCGACGGCGGCTGGCGCGGGGCGCTGGACGCGGTGCTCGACGAGTACCTGGCGATGAAGCGGACCGCACCCGGCTTCTCCCTGATCGACTTCGGCAACCAGATACCGGTCGGCGGCCGCCACGCCGTCCCCAACCACCGGGTCGCCGACCGGCTCACCGAACTGCTCTCCGGCTACCTGGGCCGCCGCCCCGACGACGATCTGCGCCGCGTCTTCCTCGTCGCCGTGGAGACGGCCGACACCCTCGTGCAGCTCGCCTTCCGGGTCGCGCCGGGCGGGGACGAGAAGATCATCGAGGAGGCCCGGGAACTGCTGCGGGCGTATCTGGGGCGGGTGCTCGACTGACGGGCGGGTGCCCCACGATCCTCCGGCGGGGCTTGCCGGGATTATCTGCCAGGACTCCCCAACATGCCTACCGGTCGGTATGCTCGCCGCGAGAGAGCGTCGCCGCCGCCGCCCTACGGGAGGACCCGTGTCCCGCACCGCCCTGCGTATCTGCCCCCTGTGCGAGGCCACCTGCGGCCTGGCGCTCACCATCGACGGCACCACGGTCACCGCGGCCCGAGGGGACCGCGACGATGTCTTCAGCCGCGGGTTCATCTGCCCCAAGGGCGCCTCCTTCGGGGCCGTCGACTCCGACCCCGACCGGCTGCGCGCCCCCCTGGTGCGCAGGGACGGCGAGCTGCGCGAGGCCACCTGGGAGGAGGCGTTCGACGCGGTCGCCGCCGGTGTCCGGCCCGTCGTCGAGCGGTACGGGCCGAACTCCGTCGGCGTCGTCCTCGGCAACCCCAACGTGCACACCATGGCCGGCGCCCTCTACCCGACCGTCCTGATCGGCGCCCTCGGCACCCGCAGCCTCTTCACCGCGTCGACGGTCGACCAGATGCCCAAGCACGTCTCCAGCGGGCTGCTCTTCGGCGACGCGGGCGCCATCCCGGTGCCCGACCTCGACCGCACCGACCACCTGCTCCTCATCGGCGCCAACCCGCTGGAGTCCAACGGCAGTCTGTGCACGGCTCCCGACTTCCCCGGCCGCCTCAAGGCGCTCAGGGCCCGCGGCGGCACCCTCACCGTCATCGACCCGCGCCGCACCCGCACCGCCAGACTCGCCGACCGGCACGTGGCGATCCGCCCCGGCACCGACGCCCTGCTCCTCGCCGCGATGGCCCACGTACTGTTCGAAGAGGGCCTGGTGGACCTCGGCGAACTGGCCCCGCACGTGGTCGGGGCCACCGAAGTCAGGGACGCCGTACGCGACTTCACCCCCGAGTCCGTCGCCGCCGCCTGCGACGTGGACGCCGACGTGACGCGCGCCCTCGCCCGCGAACTCGCCGCCGCCCCCACCGCCGCCGTCTACGGCCGCATCGGCAGCTGCACCGTCCCGCACGGCACGCTCGCCAGCTGGCTCGTGGACGTCCTCAACATCCTCACCGGCAACCTCGACCGGCCCGGTGGCGCCCTCTTCCCACAGGCCGCCACCGACAGGACGCCCCGCCCCGCCGGACCCGGCCACGGGTTCGCGCTCGGCCGCTGGCACTCGCGGGTGAGTCGGCACCCCGAGGCCAAGGGCGAACTGCCCCTGTCCGCCCTCGCCGAGGAGATCGACACCGCCACCGCCGTCGAGGCGGGCGAGCCGGTCCGCGCGCTGGTCACCATCGCCGCCAACCCCGTGCTGTCCGCACCCGACGGCGACCGGCTCGACAAGGCGCTGGCCTCGCTCGACTTCATGGTGAGCGTCGACCCCTACCTCAACGAGACCTCGCGCCACGCCCACGTCGTCCTGCCGCCGCCCCCGCCGGCGCAGAGCCCGCACCACGACTTCGCCCTCAACACCCTCGCCGTGCGCAACCAGGTCCGCTACACCCGCCCCGCCGTCCCGCTGGAACCCGGCCGCATGGCCGAGACCGAGATCCTGGCCCGGCTGACCCTGGCCGCCACCGGCAGGCACGGCGCCGACCCGGCCGCCGTCGACGCCATGGTGATCGAACAGACCCTCGGCAAGGCCGTACGGGAGCCGCACTCACCCGTGCACGGACGCGATCCGGGCGAGCTGACCGCCCAGCTCACCGGCGAGAACGGCCCCGAGCGGCGGCTCGACATGATGCTGCGCCTCGGCCCCTACGGCGACGGCTTCGGCGTACGGCCCGACGGGCTGTCCCTTCAGCGGCTGCTCGCGCACCCGCACGGCGTCGACCTCGGCCCGCTGCGTCCGCGGCTGCCGCAGCCGCTGAAGACCCGCAGCGGCAAGGTGGAGCTGCTGGCGGGGCCGATCGCCGACGATCTGCCGCGTCTGCGGCAGGCCCTGACCGAGCGGCCCGACGGGCTCGTCCTCGTCGGCCGGCGCCATTTGAGGTCCAACAACAGCTGGATGCACAACATCCCGGCGCTCACCGGCGGCTCCAACCGCTGCACCCTGCACCTCCACCCCGACGACGCCGAACGGCTCGGCGTGCGCAGCGGAGAGCCCGTGCGCGTGACGGGCGCCGGGGGAGAGGTGACCGCCCCCGCGGAGGTCACCGACGCGGTGCGGCGGGGCGTGGTTAGCCTTCCGCACGGCTGGGGCCACGACCGCCCCGGTACCCGTCTGACCCACGCCGCCACCGAGCCCGGTGCCAACGTCAACCAGCTCCTCGACGGCACCCTGCTCGACCCGCTCTCGGGCAACGCGGTCCTCAACGGCATACCCGTCGCGATCACTCCCGCGCCCAGGTCCTGACCGGCGTACAGCTGTGACCTGGAGTTTTGCGCTTATTGCTCGCATGTCAACGTCTTGTTAACGCTGCTTTGCGGCACCTAACGTCGCTCGCACCGCCTGCCCCGGTGGGATGTTCAAGGGCGAACGTTAGGTACTCACTCATGCTGACCATCCTCGGCTTCGCCATGATCGCGACCTTCCTGGTCCTGATCATGATGAAGAAGATGTCGCCGATCGCGGCGCTCGTGCTGATCCCCGCGCTGTTCTGCGTGTTCGTCGGCAAGGGCGCCCACCTCGGTGACTACGTCATCGACGGCGTGTCCAGCCTCGCCCCCACCGCGGCGATGCTCATGTTCGCGATCGTCTATTTCGGGGTGATGATCGACGTCGGGCTCTTCGACCCGATCGTCCGGGCCATCCTGAAGTTCTGCAAGGCCGACCCGATGCGGATCGTCGTCGGTACGGCCCTGCTCGCCGCCATCGTCTCGTTGGACGGCGACGGCTCCACCACCTTCATGATCACGGTCTCGGCGATGTACCCGCTGTACAAGCGCCTGAAGATGAGCCTGGTCGTGATGACCGGCGTCGCCGCGATGGCCAACGGTGTGATGAACACCCTGCCCTGGGGCGGCCCCACCGCCCGCGCCGCCACCGCCCTGAAGGTCGACGCCACCGACATCTTCGTCCCGATGATCCCGGCCCTGGCCGTCGGACTGCTCGCGGTCATCACCCTGTCGTACGTGCTGGGTCTGCGCGAGCGCAGGCGGCTGGGCGCGCTGACGCTGGACGAGGCGCTGGTGCGGGAGCCGGAGAGCGAGACGGTGCTGGTCGGCGCGGGTTCGGGCACGGCCTCCGGTGCCGGTGCCGGTGCCGGTGCCGGTGCCGGCAAGGCGTCGTCCGCGTCCGCCGCGGGCTCCGGCGGATCGGGTGCCGCCGCCAGGGAGGGCGAGTCCCAGGGGTCCGACGACTCCGACGCCTCCGACGACGACTTCAAGGGCCTCGACCCGAACCGGCCCACCCTGCGCCCCAAGCTGTACTGGTTCAACGCGCTGCTCACGGTCGCGCTGCTCAGCGCCATGATCATGGAGGTGCTGCCGATCCCGGTGCTCTTCCTGCTCGGCGCCGCGCTCGCGCTCACCGTCAACTTCCCGCACATCCCCGACCAGAAGGCCCGGATCGCGGCCCACGCCGACAACGTCCTCAACGTCTCCGGCATGGTCTTCGCCGCCGCCGTCTTCACCGGCGTCCTCACCGGCACCGGCATGGTCGACCACATGGCCAACTGGCTGGTGGACACCATCCCCGACGGAATGGGCCCGCACATGGGCCTGGTCACCGGTCTGCTGAGCCTGCCGCTGACCTACTTCATGTCGAACGACGGCTTCTACTTCGGCGTCCTGCCGGTGCTCGCCGAGGCCGGTCAGGCGCACGGCGTGTCGACGCTGGAGATCGCCCGCGCCTCGATCGTCGGCCAGCCGCTGCACATGTCCAGCCCGCTCGTCCCGGCCGTCTACGTCCTGGTCGGCATGGCCAAGGTCGAGTTCGGCGACCACACGCGGTTCGTGGTGAAGTGGGCGGTCCTGACGAGCCTCGTCATTCTCGCGGCGGGCATCCTCTTCGGCATCATCTGATGATGGGCCCGGCTCCCCGGGGATTCGTTCAGGGAGCCGGCGGTTCGGGTCTGCGGGAAGGACACGATCATGGCGCCCGGTGGAAACCGCGGCTGGCTGCTCCGCCTCGTCATCGCCTTCGGCTTCGCGCAGGGGGCGGTGTCGATGGCCCGGCCCGCCGTCTCCTACCGGGCCCTCGCGCTGGGCGCGGACGAACAGGCGGTCGGCGTCATCGCCGGCGTGTACGCGCTGCTGCCGCTGTTCGCCGCCGTCCCGCTCGGCCGCCGCACCGACCACGGTCGTTGCGCGCCCTTGCTCCCCGTCGGCGTGGTGCTCATCGCCGGCGGCTGCGCGCTGAGCGGCATCGCGGGCTCCCTGTGGGCGATGGCCCTGTGGAGCGGCGTCATGGGCCTCGGCCACCTCTGCTTCGTCATCGGCGCCCAGTCGCTGGTCGCCCGCCAGTCCGCGCCGCACGAACAGGACCGCAACTTCGGCCACTTCACCATCGGCGCCTCGCTCGGCCAACTCGTCGGGCCCATCGCGGCGGGCGCGCTGATCGGCGGCCACGACATGGCCGGCAGCAGCGCCCTGGCCCTGGTGGTGGCGGGCGCGGGCGCGGCGGTCGCGTTCACGTCGCTGTGGCGCATAGAGCACCCGGGGGCCGCCAAGTCCCGTACGGAGGCGGGCGCGCGCGTGCCCGTGGGGAGCATCCTGCGCGCCCGGGGCGTGCCCGCGGGCATCCTGATCAGCCTGTCCGTACTGTCCGCCACCGACATCCTCACCGCCTACCTGCCGGTGGTCGGCGAGCACCGGGGCATCTCCCCGGCCGTGATCGGCGTACTGCTCAGCCTCCGCGCGGCGGCCACCATCGCCTGCCGGCTGGTACTGACGCCCCTGCTGCGGCTGCTCGGCCGCACCGCGCTGCTCACGGTCACGTGTCTGCTGGCCGCCCTGCTGTGCGCCGGTGTCGCGCTGCCGGTGCCGGTGTGGGCGCTCGCGCTGATGCTGGCCGTCCTCGGCTTCTGCCTCGGCGTCGGCCAGCCGCTGTCCATGACGACCGTGGTCCAGGCGGCTCCCGATGGAGCCCGCTCCACCGCCCTCGCCCTGCGCCTGACCGGCAACCGCCTCGGCCAGGTAGCCGCCCCCGCCGCGGCGGGCCTCATCGCCGGCGTCGCGGGCGTGGCCGCGCCGTTCGTGATGCTCGGCGCCCTGCTGCTCCTGTCCTCGGGCATCGCCCTGCGCGCCCCGTCCACCGAACCTCGCGCGAACCACCCGCCCACCGAGGACGCCCCCGACGACACGCCCCGCCGCCGCCCGCTGCGCCGGTCGGCCCGCTAGGGCGGCCAGGGCCCCGTCCGCCGCGAGGCCTGCCCGCCCCGCCGCGTGCTTCCGGCGCCCGCACGCGCTTCGTACTGCCTCACGCGCGCGGACCTGTCGCGGGCGCCCCGGCCGGCTCCCCGTCCACCGGACCGGCCGGGGACCGGCCGTCCACCGGATCGGCCGCGGATCGGTCGCGGACCGGCCGTCCACCGGATCGGCCGCGGACCGGCCGTCCACCGGATCGGTCGCGGATCGGCCGCCCACCGGACCGGCCGCGGATCGGCCGCCCACCGGACCGGCCGCGGATCGGTCGCGGACCGGCCGCCCACCGGACATCCCGCCCGCCGACGACGCCCCCGACGACACGCCCCGCCGCCGCCCGCTGCGCCGGTCGGCCCGCTAGGGCGGCCAGGGCCCCGTCCGCCGCATCCCGCCCGCCTCCCCCGCGGCGCCCGCACGCACTTCCCACCCACTCGTCCGCCGGACCGCGCCGCAGACACCCGGTCCGCCGCCTGAGACGCCCCGTCCCTGAATTCGGCCGTCCGCTTTCTCACCAGATGGACGGTGGCACCGAGATACGGTCCAGCGTCTTCCCCCGGCCGCGCACATTCCGTTAACTTCCGTGACTCAAACGCCCCGTACGACCCGCACGAGGGCGTCCGACCGCGGAGCACCAGCGCTCAGTGAGCCCCCGGGGGCACCTCCCATGACACGCGCCATCTCCCTGCACGACGTGAGCAAGACCTACGCGCGAGGCGTCCGCGTGGTGGACCGGCTGTCGCTGGACATCGCGCCCGGCGAGTTCCTCGTCCTGCTCGGCCCCTCCGGCTGCGGCAAGTCCACCGTGCTGCGCATGATCGCCGGCCTGGAGGAGATCACCGACGGGCGGCTGCTGCTGGACGGCGCGTACGCCAACGACCTGCTCCCCGCCGCGCGGAGCATGGCGATGGTCTTCCAGAACTTCGCCCTGTACCCGAACATGACCACCCGCGGGAACATCGGCTTCCCGCTGCGCGTCGAGGCCCCCCAGACCGACCCCGGTCCCCGCGTGGACGCCACCGCCCGCATGCTGGGCATCGAGGACCTCCTCGACCGCTTCCCCGCCCAGCTCTCCGGCGGCGAACGCCAGCGCGTCGCCATGGGACGGGCCATCGCCCGCCACCCCAGCGCCTTCCTGATGGACGAGCCGCTGTCCAATCTCGACGCCAAGCTCCGCAACCACCTGCGCGCCGAGATCACCAAACTGACCCGGGAGCTGGGCGTCACCACGGTCTACGTCACTCACGACCAGTCCGAGGCCATGTCCCTCGGCGACCGTGTCGCCGTCCTGCGCGGCGGCGTGCTCCAGCAGGTGGACAGCCCGCGCGCCGTGTACGCCCTGCCGCGCAACGTCTTCGTCGCCGCCTTCATCGGCACCCCGCGCATCAACCTCCTGCGCGGCCTGGTCCGCGCGCCGCTCGACGGCGCGATGACCATCAGCCTGGGCAAGCAGTTCCTGCGCCTGCCCGAACCGCTCTCCCTGGACCACCAGTTGCTCCGCGTGCAGCAGGGCCGCGAGGTCATCGTCGGCCTGCGCTCGGAGGCCGTACGGATCGCGAAACCCGCCTCCGCCCGCCCCGGCGAGGTGCTGCTCACCGGCCTGGTGGAGCACGTCGAGTTCCAGGGGCACGAGGTCCTCGTCCATTTCAACACCGGCTCGCGGCCGGCCGTCGTACCGGATCTGGAGGCGCCGCGCCCCGCCACCCGCCCCGCCAGGCGCCGCCGCCGCGACGGCACGGTCCTGGACCGGCTGAGGGAGCGGGCGGGCGCCCTGCGCGCCGGACCGGTGGTGGTCATGGACGACCCCGAGGACGCAGGGGGCGCCGGACCCGCGGTCGCCGCCCCCGACGGCCGCCTCCCCGGTGACCTGATCGTCCGGACCACCCCCGACATCGACCTGCGCCACGGCATGCAGGTCCCCCTCCTCGTCGACCTGGCCCATCTGTTCGTCTTCGACCAGCACGGCGAACGGATCTGCCCCGCCCCGGCGCGGCTGCCGGACCTGGAGGAGTGAGCCCGTCGGGACCGGGGCCGCCGGGAGGGTGAGCCGCGCCACCATGGTGGCCGCCCCTGGTGCCATAAAACTATCGGCGCTAGTTTGGGGCGCGGACGACGAGGCCCGCCCGGAAGGAACGCGATGAAGGCACATGACGGCATGTACATCGACGGAGCCTGGCGGCCCGCCGACGGCCGGGACGCGATCGAGGTCGTGAACCCGGCCGACGAGCAGGTGATCGGCAAGGTACCCGCCGGCACCGCCCTGGACGTCGACACCGCCGTACGGGCCGCCCGCGCCGCCCTGCCGGCCTGGGCCGCCACCCCGCCCGCCGAGCGGGCCGCCCGCCTGGCCGCCCTGCGGGACGTACTGGTGGCACGCAAGGACGAGGTCGCCGAGACGGTCACCGCCGAGCTGGGGTCGCCGCTGAAGTTCTCCCAGGCCGTGCACGCCGCCGCCCCGATCGCGGTCGCGGGCTCCTACGCCGAGCTGGCGGCGACGTACGCCTTCGAGGAGAAGATCGGCAACTCCGTCGTCCACCACGAGCCGATCGGCGTGGTCGGGGCCATCACCCCGTGGAACTACCCGCTCCACCAGATCGTCGCCAAGGTCGCCCCGGCGCTCGCGGCCGGCTGCACCATCGTGCTGAAGCCCGCCGAGGACACCCCGCTCACCGCCCAGCTCTTCGCGGAGGCGGTGCACGAGGCCGGCGTCCCGGCGGGCGTCTTCAACCTGGTCACCGGCCTCGGCCCGGTCGCCGGGCAGGCCCTCGCCGAACACCCCGGCGTCGACCTGGTCTCCTTCACCGGCTCCACGGCCGTGGGCCGGCGGATCGGCGCCCTCGCCGGCGCCGCCGTCAAGCAGGTCGCCCTCGAACTCGGCGGCAAGTCCGCCAATGTCATCCTCCCGAGCGCCGACCTCGCCAAGGCCGTGAACGTCGGCGTCGCCAACGTCATGTCCAACTCCGGCCAGACGTGCAGCGCCTGGACCCGCATGCTCGTGCACGCCGACCGGTACGACGAGGCCGTGGCACTGGCCGCCGAGGCCGCCGCGAAGTACGGCGACCGGATCGGCCCGGTCGTGAACGCCAAGCAGCAGGAGCGGGTGCGCGGTTACATCGAGAAGGGCGTCGCCGAGGGCGCGCGCGTCGTCGCGGGCGGCCCCGAAGCCCCGCGCGAGCAGGGCTACTTCGTCAGCCCGACCGTCTTCGCCGACGTGAGCGAGGACATGACCATCGCCCAGGAGGAGATCTTCGGGCCGGTCCTGTCCATCCTCCGCTACGAGGACGAGGAGGACGCCCTCCGGATCGCCAACGGCACCGTCTACGGCCTCGCCGGCGCCGTCTGGGCCGGTGACGAGGCGGAGGCCGTCGCCTTCGCCCGCCGGATGGACACCGGCCAGGTCGACATCAACGGCGGCCGGTTCAACCCGCTGGCGCCCTTCGGCGGCTACAAGCAGTCCGGCGTGGGCCGCGAACTGGGGCCGCACGGCCTGTCCGAGTACCTCCAGACCAAGTCCCTCCAGTTCTGAGCCAGGGAGCAGTCCACGTCATGGCCGTCCGTACCGCTGTCCGTGCCGCCGTCGTACCCGCCGTAGGCGTCCCGCTGGAGGTCACCGGGATCGAGCTGCCCGAGCCCGGTCCGGGGCAGGTCCGGGTGAAGCTCGCCGCCGCCGGGGTCTGCCACTCCGACCTGTCCCTGTCCAACGGCACCATGCGTGTGCCGCTCCCCGCCGTCCTCGGCCACGAGGGCGCCGGCACGGTCCTCGCCGTCGGCGAGGGTGTCACCCGCGTCGCGCCCGGCGACGACGTGGTCCTCAACTGGGCCCCGTCCTGCGGTGCCTGCCACGCCTGCTCGCTCGGCGAGGTCTGGCTGTGCGCGAACGCCCTGGCCGGTGCCGCCAACGTGCACGCCCGCCGTGCCGACGACGGCGCCGACCTGCACCCCGGCCTGAACGTCGCCGCGTTCGCCGAGGAGACGGTCGTGAGCGCCGACTGCGTCCTGCCCGTCCCGGACGGCATCCCGCTCACCGACGCCGCCCTGCTCGGCTGCGCCGTCCTCACCGGCTACGGTGCCGTCCACCACTCGGCGAAGGTCCGCGAGGGCGAGACGGTCGCCGTGTTCGGCGTCGGGGGAGTGGGCCTGGCCACCCTCCAGGCGGCCCGGATCGCGGGCGCCTCGAAGATCGTCGCCGTCGACGTCTCCCCGGAGAAGGAGGAGCTGGCCCGCGCCGCCGGTGCCACCGACTACCTCGTCGCCTCCGACACCACCGCCCGCGAGGTCCGCGCCCTCACCGGCAAGCAGGGCGTCGACGTCGCCGTCGAGTGCGTCGGCCGCGCGGTCACCATCCGCACCGCCTGGGAGTCCACCCGGCGCGGCGGCCGCACCACGGTCGTCGGCATCGGCGGCAAGGACCAGCAGGTCACCTTCAACGCCCTGGAGATCTTCCACTGGGGCCGCACCCTCTCCGGCTGCGTCTACGGCAACGCCGACCCCGCCCGGGACCTCCCGGTGCTGGCCGAACACGTTCGCGCCGGACGCCTGGACCTGGGCTCCCTGGTCACGGAGCGGATCGCCCTGGACGGCATCCCGGCGGCCTTCGAGAACATGCTGGCGGGCAAGGGCGGGCGGGCGCTGGTGGTGTTCTAGCCGCAGGCATCGCAGGCATCGCAGGCATCGCAGGCATCGCAGGCAACGCAGGCACGTGGGGCACGAGGGCGCCGGGGCCGCCCCGGCCCGCGTGCCCGCGTGCCCGCGTGCCGTTCGCGCCGCCGCGCTCCCGACCCACGTCGTCACGCTTGCCGTTCGATAAACATCCCGCACGACCGTTGACCACATACCGTCCGGTCAGTACGTTCCCGGGAACGTCCCACACGTCCCCGACGTCCCCCGTACCACCCGGAGCGTGCACGTATGGACACCACCCCCTCCGCTCAGCGCCTCCCCGCCACCGCCCCGCCCACCGCCCCCAACCGCCGACGCGTCGCCACCGCCGCCGCCCTCGCGTCGGCCGTCGAGTGGTACGACTACTTCGTCTTCGGCATCGCCGCCGCCCTCGTCCTCGGCGACCTGTACTTCCCGGCCGGCAGCCCCACCGCCGGGGTCCTGGCCGCCTTCGCCACCTTCGCCGTCGGGTTCCTCGCCCGGCCCATCGGCGGCATCGTCGCCGGCCAGCTCGGCGACAAGAAGGGCCGCAAGCCGATGCTGGTCCTCGCGCTCACCCTGATGGGCGTGGCCACCACGGGCATCGGCCTGCTGCCCACGTACGAGACCATCGGCGTGGCCGCCCCGATCCTGCTGGTCCTGCTGCGCATTGTCCAGGGCATCGCCGTGGGCGCCCAGTGGGGCGGCGCGATGCTGCTGGCCACCGAGTACGCCCCCGAGGGCAAGCGCGGCATCTACGGCAGCGTCGTCCAGCTCGGTGTCCCCATCGGCGTGGTCACCGCCAACACCGTCTTCCTGCTGGCCGGTGCGTTCACCTCCGAGTCGGCCTTCGAGGCCTGGGGCTGGCGGGTGCCGTTCGTGGTCGGCCTGCTCGTCCTCGGACTCGCCTGGTACATCCACACCCGCGTCGAGGAGACCCCCGAGTTCCGGGAGGCCGAGCGGGCGCTGGCCGAGAAGGAGCAGGGCGAGCAGTCCTCACCGCTGCGCACGATCATGCGCGATCACCTCGGCACCGTGCTGCTGGCCGGCGGCTCCTTCGCCGTGAACACCGCGACGTTCTACATCCTCATCACCGGCGTCCTCGACTACACCACCCGCGAACTGGACATGGAGCACGGCGCGGTGCTCGCCGTCTCGCTCTGCGTCAGCCTCACCCAGCTCGTGCTGATCCCGGCCGCCGCCGCCCTGTCCGACAGGTTCGGCCGCATCCGGGTCTACACCGTCGGCGCGGTCGGCATCGCGGTGTGGGCCGTCCCGCTGTTCCTGCTCATCGACACCGGCTCACTGGTGTGGCTGGCGGTCGGCACCTTCGTCGCCAGCTGCTTCCTCAGCATCATGTACGGCCCCCAGGCCGCCCTGTTCGCCGAGCTGTTCACGCCGGAGATGCGCTACACCGGCGCCTCGCTCGGCTACCAGATCGCGGCCGTCGGCGGGGGCGGGCTCGCGCCCTTCGTCATGGTGCTGCTCCTGGAGGCGACGGGCACCTCGATGGCCGTCTCCGGCTACATCATCGGTCTCTCGGTGATAGCCCTGGTGTCCATCAAGGTGCTGTCCGACAGGGCGCGTTCACGCTGACCGCGAGGCGTTCTCGGGCCGCGACTCCGTGACTTCGTCCGGGGCCGCGGCCCGCGCCCGCTTCCGGGACCGCGACACCGCCACGCCCGCCAGGCACAGCGCGCCGCCCGCCAGGGTGAGCAGCCCCGGCACCTCGCCCAGCGCCAGCCACGACATCAGGACGACGAGCGCGGGCACGGCGTACGTGGTCGCGCCCATACGGCCCGCGGTCGTACGGGCCAGCGCGTACGCCCACGTCGTGAACGCCAGCGCGGTCGGGAACACGCCCAGGTACAGCATGTTGAGCGTCGCGGAGACGGGCGCGTCGGCCGCCTCGGTCACCAGCTGCCCCGTGAACGGCAGGCAGAGGACCGCCCCGACCAGGCACCCGAAGGTCGTCACCTGGAGCGCGCTCGCGTGCCCCAGCGCGGGCTTCTGGGCGACCACCCCGCCCGCGTACGCCACGGCGGCCAGCAGGCACAGCACCACCCCGAACAGCGAGGAACCGCCCTCGCCGGACATCGACAGGCCCACGGTCACCGCACCCGCGAACGACACCGCCATCCCCGCCAGCAGCCGCGGCGGCAGCGCGTCCCCGAGCAGGCGGGCGCCGAGCAGCGCGATGAGGATCGGGCCGACGTTCACCACGAGGGCGGCCGTGCCGGCGTCCACCTGCTGCTCGCCCCAGTTCAGGACGACCATGTAGAAGCCGAACCACAGCAGCCCCGATATCGCGATGCCCCGCCAGGCGGGCCGCGCGGGCAGTCCCTCCCGGCGCAGCAGACAGATCACGCCGAGCGTCAGCGCGCCCGACAGCAGCCGCCCGAGTGCCAGCGCGCCCGGCGAGTAGGCCTCGCCCGCGCTGCGGATCGACACGAAGGCGGAGGCCCACAGGACGACGGTGACCGTGGCGGCGCCTGCCGCGAGGACTTCCGGACGGCGAAAGGGGGCGGGACGGGCGGTGCTCATCATGCTCCAGAGGCTAAGCAGCGGGACATTGTTCCCGCTGGCGGATTTCGGACCGGGAACCGGTGCTCAGCGCAGCCCCGCCGGGTCGATGCCCAGCAGCTCGGACAGCGCCTCCTCGCCCGCCGGCGTCACCTTCACCGCGCGCTCCGAGCCGATGCGTACGCACCAGCCCGTGTCCAGGGCGTGCCGGCACAGGGCCGCGCCCGCGACGCCCGCGAGGTGCGGACGGCGTTCGGTCCAGTCGAGGCAGGCCCGGGCCAGCGGCCGGCGGCCGCTGGGCGTCAGGGGGATGCCGGCGGTCTCGAACCAGCCGAGCCCCGCGTCCGTGAGTGCGAAGCCGGTGTCCTGGCGCAGCAGGCCGCGCCCGGTCAGCGCGTCGGTGACCGTGATGCCGAGCCGCCCGGCGAGGTGGTCGTAGCAGGTACGCCCCCGGGCCATCGCCGACCCGGCGCCGGCCGCCCGCAGGGTGCGCGGACGCCGTGCCGCGGCTGCCGGGGCGACCTGCGCGGCCAGGTCCTCCACCAGCTGCGCGACCCGCTCGTCGGCCAGCCGCACGTACCGGTGCCGCCCCTGCCGCTCCTCGGCGAGCAGCCCGCCCGCGACGAGCTTGCCGAGGTGCTCGCTCAGCGTCGAAGCGGCGACCCCCGCGTGCCGGGCCAGCTCACCGGCGGTCCACGCCCGCCCGTCGAGCAGCGCCAGCAGGCAGGCGGCCCTGGTCTCGTCGGCCATCAGCCCGGCCAGCCGCGCGAGCCCGGGCGCTTCGGCGTCCTTGTCGGTCATGCGTCCCAGGATGCGTGACGCACGGTTCGGTGGGCACCGAAGTGTCTCAGGCGCCCCGCGCCACCTGCGCGTACTGCTGCGCCAGCCCGTCCAGCAGCGCCGTCAGCCCGGTCTCGAAGGCCCGCTCGTCGATCTTCTCCTGCTGCTCGGCCAGGAGGTGCGCCTGCTGGAGGTGCGGGTAGTCGGCGGGATCGTAGGCGCCGGCGTCGTCCACGAAGCCGCCGGCGAAGGAACCCAGCGCCGAGCCCATGATGAAGTACCGCATCAGCGCGCCGATGGACGTGGCCTGGGCCGGGGGCCAGCCCGCCGCGACCATCGCGCCGTAGACGGCGTCCGCGAGATGCAGCGCGGCCGGGCGGCGGCCGGGGCCGTGGGCCAGAACGGGGACGACGTTGGGGTGGTCGCGCAGCGCCGCCCGGTAGGAGACGGCCCAGTCGTGCAGCGCCGTCCGCCACTCCCGGCCGTCCTCGAACATCGACAGGTCGACCTGCGCGCTCACCGAGTCGGCGACCGCCTCCAGGATCTCGTCCTTGGTGCGGAAGTGGTTGTAGAGCGAGGGCCCGCTGACTCCCAGCTCCGCGGCGAGCCGGCGCGTGGAGACGGCCGCGAGGCCCTCCGCGTCCACCAGCGCGCGGGCCGTCTCGACGATCCGGTCGGTGCTGAGCAGGGGCTTGCGCGGTCGGGCCATGGCGCACATAGTAGGGCTGCGGCTATAAACTAGCAGTGCTAATTTAAAAGTCCGGCTTTCAAGGTCCGTCTTCTTTGGGGTGACTCGGCATGAACCTGGGGCTCAGCGAGGAGCAGAGCGCCGTACGGCAGCTCGCGCGGGACTTCGTGGAGCGCGAGATCGCCCCGCACGTCGTCGCCTGGGACCGTGCCGAGGAGGTGGACCGGTCCATCGTGCAGAAGCTCGGCGAGGTCGGCTTCCTCGGGCTGACCGTCGACGAGGAGTACGGCGGCTCCGGCGGCGACCACCTCGCGTACTGCCTGGTGACGGAGGAACTGGGCCGTGGCGACAGCTCCGTGCGCGGGATCGTGTCCGTCTCCCTCGGCCTGGTCGCCAAGACGATCGCCGCCTGGGGCGACGAGGAGCAGAAGCGGCGCTGGCTGCCGGGGCTCACCTCCGGCGAGTACGTCGGCTGCTTCGGCCTCACGGAGCCCGGCACGGGGTCGGACGCCGGGAACCTCTCCACCCGCGCGGTCCGCGACGGCGACGACTACGTCATCAACGGCACGAAGATGTTCATCACCAACGGCACCTGGGCGGATGTCGTGCTGCTCTTCGCCCGCTCCACGGACGCCCCCGGCCACAAGGGCGTCTCCGCCTTCCTCGTGCCCACCGACACGCCCGGGCTCAGCCGCCGCACCATCCACGGCAAGCTCGGGCTGCGCGGCCAGGCCACCGCCGAGGTGGTTCTGGAGGACGTCCGCGTCCCCGCCTCCGCCATGCTGGCCCCCGAGGGCAAGGGCTTCTCCGTCGCCATGTCGGCCCTCGCCAAGGGGCGGATGTCGGTCGCGGCCGGCTGCGTCGGCATAGCCCAGGCCGCACTGGACGCCGCCGTGAAGTACGCGGGCGAGCGCGAGCAGTTCGGGAAGACCATCGCCCACCACCAGCTGGTGCAGGAGCTGATCAGCGACATCGCCCTCGACGTGGACGCGGCCCGGCTGCTGACCTGGCGGGTGGCCGACCTGATCGACCGCGGGCAGCCCTTCACCGTCGAGTCCTCCAAGGCCAAGCTGTTCGCCTCGGAGGCGGCCGTCCGCGCCGCGAACAACGCCCTCCAGGTCTTCGGCGGCTACGGCTACATCGACGAGTACCCGGCCGGCAAGCTGCTGCGCGACGCGCGCGTGATGACCCTCTACGAGGGCACCAGTCAGATCCAGAAGCTGGTCATCGGGCGCGCGCTGACCGGGGTTTCGGCCTTCTGAGTATCTGGACTGAGTACGACGGCGGATGTGGCCCGGGCCACATCCGCCGATCCTTTTCCCCATGAGTGACACACCGGTCAAGCAGCAGAACACGGCAGCCTTCTACGGACAGGCCGTGGCTTCGTTCGCGGTGGCGATGATCGCCACCGCCGTCGGCATCTACAACCTCCAGGCCGACGCCTGGGTACGTGCCTTCCTCGCCGTCGCCGTCCTGTACCTCGTCACCTCGGCCTTCACGCTGGCCAAGATCATCCGCGATCGCCAGGAGGCCGGGCAGATCGTGAGTCGCGTCGACCAGGCCCGGCTGGACAAGCTCCTCGCCGAGCACGACCCCTTCGAGAAGCTCGGGTGACGTGTCCGCCCGACGGCCGCACTAAGCGATCGCTCAGCTTCGGCGGTATGGTGGTGCTCCTGTCACCGAGAGGGGCGAACAAGCGATGAGTACGGCGGCCGAGACGACGGGCGGCGACATCGAGCCGTGGGCAGAGGTCACCCCGGACGCGGCCCGGCGGCTCCTGGTCGCCGCGGTGGAGGCCTTCGCCGAGCGCGGGTACCACGCGACCACGACCCGCGACATCGCCGGGCGCGCCGGCATGAGCCCGGCCGCGCTCTACATCCACTACAAGACCAAGGAAGAGCTGCTCCACCGCATCAGCCGGATCGGCCACGACCGGGCGGTCGCCATCCTGCGGGCCGCGGCCCGGGGTGAGGGCAGTGCCGCAGAGCGGCTCGCCGACGCCGTCAGCTCCTTCGTGCGCTGGCACGCCGGGCGGCGCACGACCGCGCGGGTGGTGCAGTACGAGCTGGACGCGCTCGGCCCCGAGGCCCGCGACGAGATCCTCACGCTGCGCCGGCAGTGCGATGCCGCGGTGCGCGGCATCATCGACGACGGTGTGGCGTCGGGCGAGTTCGACGTGCCGGACGTGAAGGGCACGACGCTCGCCGTGCTGTCGCTCTGCATCGACGTGGCCCGCTGGTTCAACGTGAACGGCCCCCGGACGCCCGACGAGGTCGGCGCGCTCTACGCCGACCTCGTGCTGCGGATGGTGGGAGCCGAACAGTCCGGCGCCGCTCAGAGGTAGTAGCGCGAGACCGACTCGGCGACGCACACCGGCTTGTCGCCGCCCTCGCGTTCCACGGTGAAGGCGAGGGCCACCTGGATCCCTCCCTTGACGTCCTCGACGCCGGTGATCGTCGCCGTGGCGCGCAGCCGCGAGCCGACCGGGACGGGGGAGGGGAAGCGGACCTTGTTGGTGCCGTAGTTGACGCCCATCTTCACGCCCTCGACCGCGATCAGCTGCGGTCCGAAGAGCGGGAGCAGCGACAGGGTCAGATAGCCGTGCGCGATGGTGGTGCCGAACGGGCCCGCGGCCGCCTTCTCCGGGTCCACGTGGATCCACTGATGGTCGCCGGTCGCCTCGGCGAACAGGTCGATCCGCTTCTGGTCGACGTCCAGCCAGTCGGTGTACCCCAGTTGCTCGCCCACCGCCGCCTTCACCTCGTCGGCGGATGTGAAGATCCTCGGCTCTGCCATGTCCCGGCCTCTCTGCTCGCTCGACCTACTCACGCGACTCTAAGCAACTGCTTAGCATGGTCGCGCGCGAAGCTCATGTCAACGGGCCGGAGGGCGCCGCACGGGTGACGGGGTCGGTAGGGTTCGAGGAGTGCCTCAGATTCCCGAGAAGATCCACGAGCTCACGGTCGGCCAGCTCGCCGCGCGCAGCGGCGCCGCCGTCTCCGCCCTGCACTTCTACGAGTCCAAAGGGCTGATCAGCAGTCGCCGCACCTCGGGCAACCAGCGCCGCTACAGCCGCGACGCGCTGCGCCGGGTCGCCTTCGTACGCGCGGCGCAGCGTGTCGGCATCCCGCTCGCCACGATCCGCGAGGCGCTCGCCGAGCTGCCGGAGGGGCGCACGCCCACCGAGGACGACTGGGCCCGGCTCTCCGAGGCCTGGCGCTCCGAACTGGACGAGCGGATCAAGCAGCTGAACCGGCTGCGCGACCACCTCACCGACTGCATCGGCTGCGGCTGCCTGTCCCTGGACACCTGTGTCCTGTCCAACCCCGACGACGTCTTCGGCGAGCGCCTCACCGGCTCTCGCCTGCTGGTGGAGCGCCGCGACTCCACGACCCGTCGCAAGGCCGCGGCCACGAGCCGTGGCCGCGGACCGGAAGTGGAGTGCTGCGACTGACGATCCGGCGACCCGACCCCGCGTCAGACTCCGCCCTGTCGTGCCGCGACCCACTCGGCCAGCCCCGCGGTGACCAGCTCGGCGTTGGACGCGGCCCGGCGGCCGTCCGGTAGGAACAGGGTGTCCTCCAGGCCGATGCGGACCGGGAGGCCCAGCCGCCCGGCCAGGCGCAGGACCGGCCAGGCACCGGCGTCCTCGCCGTGCAGCAGGACGGGGCGGCCGCGGGCCGTGCCGAGTTCGGTCAGCAGGGCGAGCGCGGAGTCCTCCGCGGTCGCCGGGTCGGTGTCCGTGACCTCCGCCAGGACCCGCAGCACCTTCGGCCCGAGCGGTGAGCGCAGGAACAGGGCCGCGCCGTCCGTGCCCGACCAGATGCCGGCCTCCACACCCACCCCGCGCTCGATCAAGGCGGCGGCGACCTCCTCGGCGCCCGGCTCGTGCCAGTTGACCGAGGCGTGGTCGGGCAGGGTCGTCCAGCTCCGTACCTGGGCCGCCCGGGCGGCGGGATCGGGCTCGGCCCAGGCGCCCGTCGTCACGCCGACCGGCACCGACGCCGGCACCCGTGCGCGTATCGCCTCCAGCGTGGCCGCGAGCACGCGGGGCGACAACGTGTCCTGTCCGCACGGTGTCTTGGGATGGACATGGACATCCGTGGCTCCGGCGGCCGCCGCCGCGGCCACGGAATCGGCGATCGCCTCCGGCGACAGCGGCACCGCCGTGCCGTCTTCGCTCCCTCGGGCTCCGTTCACACACACCTGCACCATTCCCCCATGGTGCGGGGCGCCACTGACAACACCCGCGGGCCGCGAGACCGTACGGGCCGTCGGAGGTGCGGCATCCCCGGCACACCTCCGCGGTCGGTCAGGGGACGTCGTTCGGATCCTGCCGGGGTCGCGGGGTCTGGCACGCGCGTCTGCGGCGTTGTCGGGTGCCAGGGCTCTGCCCTGCCGCCCTCCTCCGCCTCGCGGCCGCACGCACCAGACCCCGCTCGCGTCAGTCGCAAGACACCGTCGCCAGGAGCCGGCCTGATCCGCACGGCACCCCCTACGCCGACATCAGCAACCGACCCCGCCGGGCGTCCGCCAGCGCGTCGGGGGTGAGGACGGGCCGCGGGACGAGGATCCCGCAGTCCGTGCAGACCGGGCCCGTCGAGGGTTCGTGGTCCAGGTCGTACTTCCAGACGAGGCGCTCCCCGTCGCACACCGGGCACACGGACCCCGGTTCACGCTCCAGCGCGGAGATCAGACCGCGCAGCACCTCCGCCAGCGGCCCGTGGGGATGGACGCGGGGGTCGTCGCACCAGGCGACCCCGAAACCGCCCCAGGTCAGCCGGTGCCAGTCGTCCACGCTGCCCGGCCTGCGCAGCCCGTCGTGCTTCTCCTTCCTGCGCCGCTCGGCGAACCCGACCTCGTAGGCCAGCCACACCGAACGCGCCTCCTCCAGCTCCTCCAGTGCGGCCACGAGCCGCGCTGGGTCGGGGGAGCGGTCCTCGGGACCGAACCCGGCCCGGGAGCACAGATGGTCCCAGGTCGCCCTGTGCCCATAAGGGGCGAACCGCTCAAGGCACTTGCGCAGCGAATAGCGCCGTAGCGCCAGGTCGCACCGTGGATCGCGGACCTGTCTCGCCAGACTCCGGAAACCGGCCATCGCCCTGCACCTCCGTCACACCTGCACCTGTACTTCGGTCACTTCGGCGTCGTCGTACGGACGTCGCCGAATAGACGTATCGACACGCGATTCGGCTCCATCCGATTTCCGATGCCCCTCATAAGCCGGTCCACCCGCTCAAAAAAAGTGACGCCTGTTCATCTTCCAACTCGGGGATACCGGCGGTAACGTCCGGCCCACCCCACGTCGGGAGGAGCTGCCATGCCACGGCGCACCCCACGCAACGCCCTCGACAGACTGAGAACTCCCCGCGGCTTCCACGGGTTCCTGAAGGGCGCGTTCGTATGCGCCCTCTTGGCCGGCCTTTTGTCGCCGCTTTCCCCCGCGATGGCCGCCGGAACGGCTCCCACCTCGGAGAAGACCGCACCGGCGACAGCCGAAAAGACCTCGAGAACGGCGGCCAACGACCACTGCGGCGGCCAGTGTTCCGACATCCTGCCGCCCGGACAGAACGGCAACGCCACCCTGGCCCAGATCCTCCTCAACCAGGCCTTCGGCACCCAGCCCGCCCACGCCGAGGACCAGCTCGGGCCCTACGCCGGTCTCGCCACCGGCTACTCCGGCCTCACCAACGACAAGATCAACACCTTCTTCAACGACGCCTCCTTCGGCGTCCCCGACGACCAGGTCGCCTCCACCGTCCGCCCGGCCGGCCGCGGCGACGTGACCATCGTCCGCGACAAGAAGACCGGTGTGCCGCACATCACCGGCACCACCCGCTACGGCACCGAGTTCGGCGCCGGCTACGCGGCGGCCCAGGACCGGCTGTGGCTGATGGACCTCTTCCGGCATGTCGGACGAGGGCAGTTGACCCCCTTCGCCGGCGGCGCCCCCGCCAATCAGGGACTGGAGCAGCAGTTCTGGCGCAGCGCCCCGTACACCGAGGCCGACCTCGCCGCCCAGATCGAGAGCGCCGCCGCCAAGGCCGGCGAGCGCGGCGAGCTGGCCCTGGCCGACGTGGACGCCTACGTCGCCGGCGTCAACGCCTACATCGACGCCTCCGACAAGGGCCGCTACTTTCCCGGCGAGTACGTCCTGACCGGCCACAAGAACGCCATCACCAACGCGGGCACCATCGAGCACTTCAAGCGCACCGACCTGATAGCGCTGGCCTCCGTCATCGGCTCCCTCTTCGGCGCGGGCGGCGGCGGCGAGGTCACCAACGCGCTCTCGCTGCTCGCCGCCCAGGAGAAGTACGGCGTGGCCGAGGGCACCGAGGTCTGGGAGTCCTTCCGCCAGCGCAACGACCCCGAGGCGGTCCTCACCCAGCAAGCGGGCAGCTTCCCGTACCTGCCCAAACCGGACGACCCCCAGGGTCGTGCCCTGCCCGACGCCGGCTCGGTCCAGGCGGAGCCGCTGGTGTACGACCGTACGGGCAGCGCCGCCGCGTCGAGCGCGACCGGCGCCTCCGCCACGGCGGCGGACGCGGCCGTGACCTCGGCCCGGCGCGGTATGTCCAACGCCCTCGTCGTCAGCGGCGAGCACACCGCGAGCGGCCACCCGATCGCCGTCTTCGGTCCGCAGACCGGCTACTTCGCGCCGCAGCTCCTCATGCTCCAGGAGATCCAGGGCCCGGGCATCAGCGCCCGCGGCGCCTCCTTCGCGGGCCTGAGCATGTACGTCGAACTCGGCCGCGGCCAGGACTACGCGTGGAGCGCGACCACCTCCGGCCAGGACATCATCGACACCTACGCCATCGAGCTGTGCCAGGACGACTACCACTACCTCTACCGCGGCACCTGCACGCCGATGGAGAAGATCGAGCGGAAGAACGCCTGGAAGCCGACCGTCGCCGACTCCACCGCGGCCGGCTCCTACACGATGCGGGTCTGGCGCACCAAGTACGGCCCGGTCGAGTACCGCGCCACGGTCGGCGGCAAGAAGGTCGCCTACACCACTCTGCGCTCCTCATTCATGCACGAGGCCGACTCGATCATCGGCTTCCAGATGCTGAACGACCCGGAGTACCTGAACAGCCCCGAGCGCTTCGAGAGCGCCGTCCAGCACATCAACTACACCTTCAACTGGTTCTACGCCGACTCCGAGCACACCGCGTACTACAACAGCGGCGACAACCCGGTACGGGCGAACGGCGTCGACGCCGACTTCCCGGTCTGGGCGCGAGCGGCGTACGAGTGGCAGGACTGGGACCCGGCCGCCAACACGGCCGAGTACACACCGGCGTCCGCCCACCCCCAGTCCCTCGACCAGGACTACTACGTCTCCTGGAACAACAAGCAGGCCAGGGACTACTCCACCGCACCCTGGGGCAACGGCTCCGTCCACCGCGGCAACCTCCTCGACGACCGGGTGAGGAAGCTGGTCGCCGACGGCGGCGTGACCCGCGCCGCACTGGTGAAGGCCATGGCCGAGGCGGGCCTCGCCGACCTGCGGGCCGAGGACGTACTGCCCGGCCTGCTGAAGGTGATCGGCTCCGCGCCGGTGACCGACCCCGTGGCCAAGGAGGCCGTGGACCGGCTCAAGGCGTGGCACGCGGCGGGCGCCCTGCGCACGGAGACGTCGGCCGGCTCGAAGAAGTACGCCCACGCCGACGCGATCCGCACCCTGGACGCCTGGTGGCCGCTGCTGGTGAGGGCCGAGTTCGAACCGGGCCTCGGCAGCGACCTGTACACCGCCTTCACCCGCAACCTGCCCGTCGACGAGTCCCCGTCCGCCGCGCACGGCCCGACCGGCGCCCACGCCGGCAGCGCCTTCCAGTACGGCTGGTGGAGTTATGTCGACAAGGACATCCGGTCCGTGCTCGGTGAACCCGTCGAAGGGCCGCTCGCGCGCGCGTACTGCGGCGACGGCGACCTCGCCGCCTGCCGGGACACCCTGGTCTCGACCCTGAAGGAGGCGGCGGGCCGGACGGCCGCCCAGGTCTATCCCGGCGACGACAACTGCTCGCCGGGCGACCAGTGGTGCGCCGACTCGGTGATCCACCGCACCCTGGGCGGCATCAAGCACGGCGGCATCGGCTGGCAGAACCGGCCGACCTACCAGCAGGTCGTGGAGTTCACGTCCCACCGGTGACCGGCCGGTCCGACGGTCACCTGTAGAGGAGGTACTGGCGGCGCGTCCCGCGGAACGCCGCCAGTTCCCTCTCCCAGCCGCCCACCACCTCGTCGGTGTCCGCGCCCGCGTCGATCATCGTGCGCACCTGCGTGGAGCCGGTGAGCTTGTCGATCCAGTTGTCCGACCGCCAGGCGAAGCCGTCCCAGGTCTGTTTGGCGGTCACCAGGAGGGCGATCCCGGTGCGTACCGGGTCGAAGGCGGCCCGGTCGTGCACATGGAGCTGCACGCCGCCGACGGTCTTCCCCTGGAACTTGGAGAAGGTGGGCGCGAAGTACGCCTCCCTGAAGCGCACGCCGGGCAGGTCGAGCGCGTTCGCGGCGGCGGCCCAGCTCCCGTCGATGCCCTCGGCCCCGATCAGCTCGAACGGGCGGGTGGTGCCGCGCCCCTCCGACAGGTTCGTGCCCTCGAACAGGCACGTGCCCGAGTAGACGAGGGCGCACTCCGGCGTCGGCATGTTGGGGCTCGGCGGCACCCAGGGCAGCCCGGAGGCGTCGAAGAACTCCGAGCGCTTCCAGCCCGACATCGGCACGGTCTCCAGCGGCACCGGCGACGTCAGGAACTCGCCGTTGAACAGCCGCGCCAGCTCGGCGACCGTCATGCCGTGCGCCTGGGCGATCGGCTGCCGGCCGACGAAGGTCGCGAACTCCTTGTGCAGGATCGGGCCCAGGGCCGCCCGCCCGGTCACCGGGTTCGGCCGGTCCAGGACCACGAACCGCTTGCCCGCGAGCCGGGCCGACTCCATGCAGTCGAACAGCGTCCAGATGTACGTGTAGAAGCGCGCGCCGACGTCCTGGATGTCGAAGACGACGGTGTCCACGCCGGACGCCGTGAAGATGTCCGCGAGCGGCTGCCCGCTCTTCAGGTACGTGTCGTAGACGGGCAGACCGGTCGCGGGGTCGTCGTAGCGGCCCTCGGAGCCGCCCGCCTGCGCGGTGCCGCGGAAGCCGTGCTCGGGGCCGAACACGGCGGTCAGGTCCACGCGGTCGTCGGCGTGCATGACGTCGACGATGTGGCGTACGTCCCGGGTGATGCCGGTCGGGTTGGTGACGACGCCGACCTTCTGTCCGTCCAGGAGGGCGTAGCCGTCGTCGGCGAGGCGCTCGAAGCCGGTGCGCACCCGGCGGCCGCCGTGGCCTCCGGGTGCCGCCTGTGCCGTGCCGGTCGTGGCGGCCGTGGCGGTGGCCGCCACCGCGGCCGTCGTGGCGAGCAGGGTCCGTCTGGACAGCGTCATGCGGTGACCTCCGTGATCGCGGCGGGTGTCATGCGCACGCACGCTAACCCGCGCCGCGTACCGCACGGAATGGAGTAGACCGCGGTTCGCCTCTTCCGTCGCACATACCGACTGGTTAGTCTGGCATTGCAGCAGAGCCCGCATGTGGTGTCGCAGCCGTGTCGAAGGAGACCGATGGTGGAAGCCGTGCAGGATGCCGGAGTCGTCGTCACCGGAGCGGGAGGCGGCATCGGCGCCGCGCTGGCCCGCCGCTTCGCCGCCGAGGGCGCCCGGGTCGTCGTCAATGATCTGGACGCCGACCGGGCCAAGGCCGTCGCCGACGAGATCGGCGGCATCGCGGTCCCGGGCGACGCCTCCGCGATCGTCACCGAGGCGCGCGAGGCGCTGGGCGGCACGGTCGACGTGTACTGCGCCAACGCGGGCGTCGGCTGCGGGGGTTCCGAGGCGGCCGAGGAGGCCGTCTGGGCGCTCGCCTGGGACGTCAACGTCATGGCACACGTGCGGGCGGCCCACGAACTGATCCCCGACTGGCTGGAGCGCGGCAGCGGCCGTTTCGTCTCCACCGTCTCGGCCGCCGGACTGCTCACCATGATCGGCGCCGCGCCCTACAGCGTCACCAAGCACGGCGCGTACGCCTTCGCCGAGTGGCTGTCCCTCACCTACCGCCACCGCGGGGTCAAGGTGCACGCCATCTGCCCGCAGGGCGTGCGCACCGACATGCTCACCGCGAGCGGCAGCGCGGGGCAACTGGTGCTCCAGCCCACCGCGATCGAGCCGGAGGACGTCGCGGACGCCCTCTTCAAGGGCATCGACGAGGACCGCTTCCTGATCCTGCCGCACCCCGAGGCCGCCGAGTACTACCAGGCCCGCGCCGCCGAGCCCGACCGCTGGCTGCACGGCATGAACCGGCTCCAGCGGCAGTGGGAGGAGGCGACGGCCCGATGACCGGCTCCCGTTACGCGGCCAAGCCCTGGCTGGACCTGCTGACCGACGCCCAGAAGGCCCCGCTCGACCCGGACGCCTCCCTGGTGCACGCCCTGCGCCGGGCCGCCGCCGAAGCCCCCGACCGCGCCTTCCTCGCCTACTTCGACGGCCGCCTCACCTACCGCGAGGTGGACGAGCTGAGCGACTCCGTCGCCGGGCACCTCGCCGCGCGCGGCCTGGAGCGCGGCGAGCGGGTCGCGGTCCTGCTGCAGAACTCCCCGCACTTCGTGCTCGCCGTCCTCGGCGCCTGGAAGGCGGGCGCGGTCGTCGTGCCCGTCAACCCCATGTACAAGGCGGGGGAGGTCGGCCACGTCCTGCGGGACGGCGAGGTGGCCGCCCTGATCTGCTCCGACCGGGCCTGGGAGTCGTACCTGCGCGAGACGGCGGCCGACTCGCCGGTGCGGATCGTGCTCACGGGGTGCGAGTTGGACTTCCAGACCCGCCAGGACGCGCGCGTGCTGACCTTCGAGCGGCTGCCCGGCACCACCGACGCCGACGACCTCGCGGAAGTGGCAGGCGCCGGTCACAAGGCACCCGAGGGCCGCGACCCGGGACCGGACGACACCGCGCTCATCAGCTACACCTCGGGCACCAGCGGCACGCCCAAGGGCGCCACCAACACGCACCGCAACATCATGTACAACGCGGAGCGGCAGCGCACCGGGCTCGGTCTGCCCGAGGCACCCGTCTACTTCGCGCTGGCGCCGCTGTTCCACATCACCGGCATGGTCTGCGAGTTCGGGGCCTGCCTGAACAGCGTGGGCACGCTCGTCCTGGCGTACCGCTTCGAGGCGGGCGTGGTGCTGGACGCCTTCGCCGAGCACCGGCCGCACTACACGGTCGGCCCGTCCACCGCCTTCATGGCGCTGGCCGCCCACCCGTCCGTCACCCGCGAGCACTTCGCGTCCTTCGCGAACATCTCCTCCGGTGGCGCGCCGCTGCCGCCCGCCCTGGTGGAGAAGTTCCGCGCGGGCTTCGGGCCGTACATCCGCAACGGCTACGGGCTGACCGAGTGCACCGCACCCTGCGCCTCCGTACCGCCGCACCTGGAGGCGCCCGTCGACCCGGTCTCCGGGACGCTCGCCGTCGGCGTGCCCGGCCCCGAGGGCATCGTCCGGATCGTCGATGAGCAGGGCGCGGAGGTGCCCTTCGGAGAGCAGGGCGAGATCGTCGTCAGCGGTCCGCAGGTCGTCCCCGGATACTGGCGGCGCCCCGACGCCACCGCCGAGACCTTCCCCGGCGGCGAGCTGCGCACCGGCGACATCGGCTTCATGGACGCCCAGGGGTGGCTCTACGTCGTCGACCGCAAGAAGGACATGATCAACGCCTCGGGCTTCAAGGTCTGGCCGCGCGAGGTCGAGGACGTGCTCTACACCCACCCGGCGGTGCGCGAGGCCGCCGTCGTCGGCGTGCCCGACGGGTACCGCGGAGAGACCGTCAAGGCGTACATCAGCCTCCGTCCGGGTGCCGAGACGGCTCCGGACGCACTCGCCGCGTACTGCGAGGAGAGACTGGCCGCGTACAAGTACCCGCGCCAGGTGGAGATCCTGCCCGACCTGCCGAAGACGGCGAGTGGGAAGATCCTCCGTCGGGAACTGCGTTCCCGTACGCAACAGGACGAACAGGAACGGCCACTGAACGGCCGCTGAAAGGAAAGGCAGGTGACGGCAGTGCCCAGGACCACGGACGGGGACGGCACTCCGGTGCCGCAGCGGCTCCTGGCCGCCGCCACCCGGCTCTTCGCGGAGCAGGGCTACGACCGCACCTCGGTACAGGAGATCGTGGAGGCGGCCGGCGTCACCAAGGGAGCGCTGTACCACTACTTCGGCTCCAAGGACGACCTCCTGCACGAGGTGTACGCGCGCGTGCTGCGCCTCCAGCAGGAGCGCCTGGACGCCTTCGCGGACTCCGACGAGCCGGTCGAGAAGCGGGTGCGGGACGCGGCGGCCGACGTCGTCGTCACGACCATCGACAACCTCGACGACGCGTCGATCTTCTTCCGCTCCATGCACCAGCTGAGCCCGGAGAAGAACAAGCAGGTGCGCGCGGAGCGCCGGCGCTACCACGAACGCTTCCGCGCGCTCATCGAGGAGGGCCAGCAGGCCGGCGTCTTCACCAAGGAGTCCCCGGCCGACCTGGTGGTGGACTACCACTTCGGCTCCGTCCACCACCTGTCCACCTGGTACCGCCCCGACGGCCCGCTCAGCCCGCAGGAGGTCGCCGACCACCTGGCCGACCTGCTGCTGCGGGCACTGCGCCCGTGAGACGGCGCCCCCCGGGCCGCGGGGGGCGCCGCTTCGTTCACAGGTACTTCTTGATCTCCCGGCGTGCCAGCGAGCGCTGGTGGACCTCGTCCGGCCCGTCGGCGATCATCAGCGTCCGGGCGCCCGCGTACAGCTCGGCCAGCGGAAAGTCCTGGCTCACCCCGCCCGCGCCGTGCAGCTGGATCGCCCGGTCGATGATGTCGACCACCGCGCGGGGCGTGGCGATCTTGATGGCCTGGATCTCGGTATGGGCGCCCCGGTTGCCGACGGTGTCCATCAGCCAGGCGGTCTTGAGGACGAGGAGCCGCAGCTGCTCGACGGTGACGCGCGCGTCCGCGATCCAGTTGTGCACCACGCCCTGCTGGGCCAGCGACTTGCCGAAGGCGTCGCGGGACACCGCGCGGCGGCACATCAGCTCGATGGCCCGCTCGGCCATGCCGATCAGCCGCATGCAGTGGTGGATACGGCCCGGACCCAGGCGGGCCTGGGCGATGGCGAAGCCGCCGCCCTCCTCGCCGATCAGGTTCGACACCGGCACGCGCGCGTGGTCGAAGGTCACCTCGGCGTGGCCGCCGTGGTAGTGGTCCTCGTAGCCGAAGACCTGCATGGCCCGGTCGACGGTGACGCCCGGCGTGTCGCGGGGGACCAGCACCATGGACTGCTGGCGTCGGATGTCCTCCCCGTCCGGGTCGGTCTTGCCCATCACGATGAAGATCCGGCAGTCCGGGTTCATCGCCCCGGAGATGTACCACTTGCGGCCGGTGATGACGTACTCGTCGCCGTCGCGCTCGATGTGCGTGGTGATGTTCGTGGCGTCGGAGGAGGCCACGTCCGGCTCGGTCATCGCGAACGCCGAGCGGATCTCACCGGCGAGCAGCGGCTGGAGCCACTGCTTCTTCTGCGCCTCGTCGGCGAACTGGGCCAGCACCTCCATGTTCCCGGTGTCCGGCGCCGCGCAGTTCGTCGCCGTCGGGGCCAGCTGCGGGCTGCGGCCGGTGATCTCGGCGAGCGGCGCGTACTGGAGGTTGGTGAGGCCCGCGCCGTGCTCGGCGTCGGGCAGGAAGAGGTTCCACAGGCCCTGGCGGCGGGCCTCGGCCTTCAGGTCCTCCACCACCCGCGGGGTGTCCCAGGGGGAGGCGAGCCGGGCTCGCTGCTCGTGGGCGACCTGCTCGGCCGGGTGGACGTACTCGTCCATGAAGGCGAGCAGCTTGGCGCGGAGTTCCTCGGTGCGTGCGTCGAACGCGAAGTCCATGACGGATCAGCCTTCCTGAAGGGTGGTCAGGCCGTGCTCGATGAAGACGGGGACGAGGTCGCCGATGCGGTCGAAGCCGCGGCCGACGGTCTGGCCCAGCGTGTAGCGGTAGTGGATGCCCTCCAGGATCACGGCGAGCTTGAACCAGGCGAACGCCGTGTACCAGGCGACGGCGGACACGTCGCGCCCCGAGCGCGCGGCGTACCGCTCGATCAGCTCGGCGGGGGCGGGGTGGCCGGGGGCCTGGGCGGTGGTGGAGACGGGGGAGTCGGGCATGCCGAGCGGCATGCTGTACATCACCAGCAGGCCGAGGTCGGTGAGCGGGTCGCCGAGGGTGGACATCTCCCAGTCGAGGATCGCGTTGATCTCGTCCCGGTCACCGCCGATCAGGACGTTGTCCAGGCGGTAGTCGCCGTGCACGACGGTCGGGGCGGGGGAGCGGGGCAGTTCCCGGCCGAGGGTGGCGTGCAGCTCGTCGATGCCGGCCAGGTCGCGGTTGCGGGAGGCGTCCAGTTGCTTGGCCCAGCGGCGCAGCTGGCGGTCCAGGAAGCCCTCGGGGCGGCCGAAGTCGCCCAGGCCCACGGCGGCGGGGTCCACCGCGTGCAGCTCGACGAGCGTGTCGACCAGGTTCAGCACGGCGGCCCGGGTGCGCTCGGGGCCGAGCGGGGCGAGCTGGTCGGCGGTGCGGTACGGGGTGCCCTCGACGAACTCCATGACGTAGAAGGGCGACCCGATGACCTCGTCGTCCTCGCAGAGGAGGACCGGGCGCGGCACCGGTACGTCCGTCGGGTGCAGGGCGCTGATGACACGGTGCTCGCGCTTCATGTCGTGCGCGGTGGCCAGGACATGGCCGAGCGGGGGTCGTCGTACGACCCAGCGCGCGGTACCGTCCGAGACCGCGTAGGTGAGGTTCGACCGTCCGCCCTCGATCAGCCGGCCGGACAGCGGGCCGGTCACCAGGCCGGGCCGCTCGCGGTCGAGCAGGCCGCGCAACCGGTCGAGATCGAGTCCGGGCGGGTGGTCGGGGCTCATCGTCGCTCCTACGGGCAGGTGAACAGTACCCGACTCATGATGCCGACCGGTCGGTATGCCGTCCAGTAGGGGAGCGGAACGTGATCGGCGCCACGATAGGACGACAGCCCCCCGCGCGGAGTGCGGGGAGCTGTCGGGTGGGGTCGTGATGTGTGGGTCTGGTGGGAGTGGGGGGGGTGGGGCGGGGGTGGGGGCGGGGGCTGGGGGGTGCCGTTTGTCAGTGGTCGTCCCAGTGGCCGTCGTGGGCGGCGTGGCGGTGGCCGTCGTGCAGGTAGTCGACGTGGTCGCCGTGGCGGACGCCCGTGTGTCCGCAGCCTTCGCCGTGCCGGTGGTCGTGACTCTCGTGCGTGGTGTGCCCGGAGGGCTCGCACTCGTCCCAGTGGCCGCCGTGCTGCCGGTGCAGGTGCCCGTCGTGCGCGTAGTCGACGTGGTCGCCGTGGGGCACCTCCGCGTGGCCGCAGTGCGGGCCGTGGTCATGGGCGTGGTCTTGGGCGGGGTGTTCCTGGTGGAGAGTGGTCATGGCGCTCACCTTATCGGTGTATATCTGGACATTCAGCTTGCGTGGCGTTCGGGTACCCGGGAGGGTCGGAGCCATGAAGGCGATCAGTTACGCACGGTACGGCGGGCCCGAGACCCTGGAGTACGGGGACGTCCCGGATCCGCGGGTCGGGCCCGACTCGGTGCTCGTGAAGGTGCGGGCCGCCGCCGTCAATCCCGTCGACTGGAAGTGCCGCGACGGCCATCTCGACGCCATCCTCCAGCCCGTCTTCCCCGTGATTCCCGGGTGGGACGTCTCGGGGGTCGTCGTGCAGCCCGGGGCCTCCGTCACGGAGTTCGCCGTAGGGGACGAGGTCATCGGCTACGTCCGTGAGGACTTCCTTTCCCGGGGGACCTTCGCCGAGTACGTGGCGGCGCCCGTACGCACCCTCGCGCGCAAGCCGCGCAACCTCTCCTACGAGGAGGCGGCCGGACTGCCGCTGACCGGGCTGACCGCGTACCAGGTGCTGGTGAAGGCGCTGGAGGTGAAGCGGGGCGAGACCGTCCTCGTGCACGCGGCCGCGGGCGGGGTCGGCTCGATCGCCGTGCAGCTGGGACGCCATCTGGGGGCGCGGGTCATCGGTACGGCGAGCGAGCGCAACCACGACTTCGTGCGGGGGCTGGGCGGGGAGCCGGTGAGGTACGGGGAGGGGCTGGCCGAACGGGTGCGGGGGCTGGCGCCCGAGGGCGTGGACGCGGTGTTCGACACGGTCGGCGGCGAGACGCTGAAGATCTCGGCGAACCTGCTGGCCACCGAGGGCCGCCTCGTGTCGATCGCCGACGCGGACGTCGTCGACTACGGCGGGCGGTATTCCTTCGTGCGCCCCGACGCCGAGGACCTGCTGCGGTTGAGTGAGCTGGCGGAGCAGGGGACCGTGAGTGTGCACGTGTCGGAGGCGTTCCCGTTGGAGCGGGCGGCGGACGCGCACCGGTTGAACCAGGAGGGGCGGACTCGGGGGAAGATCGTGGTGACGGTGGGCCGGGAGTAACGGGGCGGGGTGTCCCCCGGCGGGCTAGAGGACGAGGAACGCGCCGCACACCGCCAGCGCCACCGTGCACAGAGTGGCCGCCGTGGCGTACGGAGGAGTCAGGGCGCGGGGTCTGTTCGTCGAGGCGAGGGTGCGGATGCGGCCGTGGGCGATGCGCAGGAAGGCCAGCCAGAGAGCGCAGCACAGGGCGGCGGCGACGACCGTGGCGGGGGTCGCGCCGCCGTGCAGCGCGGTCTTCGCGGCGAGTACGGCTACGACGGTGCCGGACAGGGTCGTGCGGCGCCAGGCGAGCCGGGTGCGCTCGGGCTGGAGCCCGGGGTCGCGGGCGGGGTCAGGGGCGGGAGCGGGTGCGTCGGTGCTCACGCTCAGCCCTCCCAGCCGACGAGGACCACGAGGACCATCGCCACGGCGACCACGGTGACGACCAGGCTGAGCAGGGCCGGGAAGCGGGAGACGGGGAGGTCCTCGCCGCGGCGCATGGCACGTTCGCAGCGTACCCAGTGGTTCACCGCGCGCAGCGAGCACAGCGCGCCGGCCGCGAGCAGCGCGAGCGCGAGGCCCACCCGCCAGCCCCAGCGCAGGTCGGGCAGGAACTGGTCCACCGCGAACCCGCCGCCGACCAGGGCGAGGGCGGTGCGCAGCCAGGCGAGGAAGGTGCGCTCGTTCGCCAGCGAGAACCGGTAGTCGGGGGTGCTGCCCTCCTGCCGGGTCTCCTCGGGTGCGAACCAGAGCCGGGCGTTCCGCACGAATTCGATCACGCGGGGACCCTATCGGGCGGTCACGGAATGCCTGCGGCGGCCTGCGCGGGTTTTGCGGGGGTGCGGGTAGCGCGTTCTGTTTTGTTGTGGGTCGGGCCGTGCCGGGGGGTGTCCGTCCTCGGAACGGCGCGGAATCGGTCGGCCACGGAAGTGCCGGCGTTGACGCGCCAACCGCTGCGGGCGGACACCCCCCGACACGGCCCTTCGCGCCGTACGCGGCTCTCCGTCCCGCGCGACCTCTCCCGGCCCCGCACCGTTACCCCCGCCAAGCCCGCAGCCGCGCATACGCGTCCAACCCGTCCGGCACCCACTCCCACTCCCCGAGGCGCCGTTCCACCTCCGCCTCCGTGAGGAACCCGTGCCAGGCCACCTCCTCCACCTGCGGAGAAACCGGTCCCTCGCAGCGCACCTCGTACACCGCCGACCACCAGGTCCGCCCGGCGCCGTCGTCGTACAGGAACTTGAAGAGGTACTCCGGGCGTGGCAGCTGCGTCACTCCCAGCTCTTCCTCCGCCTCCCGCAGCGCCGCGTCGTCGTAGGACTCGCCCGCGCCCACCACCCCGCCGACGAACATGTCGTACCGGGAGGGAAACACCAGCTTCGTCGCCGTGCGGCGGTGAACGAAGACGCGTCCGTCCGGATTGCGGGCGAACACGAACACGCAGCGGTGACGCAGCCCCTGGGCGTACGCGTCGCCCCGCCGGGCCTGCCCGGTGACGCGGTCGTTCTCGTCGACGATGTCGAGGATCTCGTCAGCAGCGCTCATCCGTCCATCCAAGCAGCGGCCGTGCGCTCGGCAGCCGGTCGCCGAGGAAATAGGGAGGGGGAGGGTGTGGCGGTACGGGACAAGTTCCTTTGGTGTCACGCCAGTTGACGCGTGTAACGAGCTGTCGGGCCTTGACGGAAAGTGTTGGCTGCCGCTTTGCTGTGCGTGATCAGTTCATGGCAAACCGGCTACGACGACCTACCGCGTCGCGTGAGGAAGTTTCCCGCGGTGTCCCCACCTCCGCCTCCCCTCGGCCGCGGCCGCAAACGCGCGGCCCAGGCCTTCGACGACGCCCTCGACGACGCCGAACTCGTCTCCGCCCGTGCCGCGTTGGCCCAGGGGCGATGGCAGTCCGCCCGCTCCCTGCTGGTCCACACGGGCGACGACTGGGACCGCCGCGGGCACCGGGTGACCGTGCTCGCCAAGGAGCCCTACAGCGCGCCCTGGGCCCGCGAGTGGCTGTTGGCCGAGCCCGATTCCGCCGACGCCTCGATACTGCTCGCCCTCGCGCTGGTCCACCGCGCCCTGCGCGGCAAGGAGAAGCCCGCCCGGGTCCGGGAGGCGTGCCGGGACGCGGCCGCGCTCGTCCCGAACGATCCGACGCCGTGGCTCGGGCTGCTCATGCTGGAGCGTTCGCTCGGCGCGGTGGACGAGGTCATCCGGGTCTTCGAGGCGGTGCGGGCGCGGTACGCCGATCACCACCACGCCCATCACCTGATGGTGGCCCGGCTCGCCGAACGCGGCGGCGACGGCGGTGCCGACCCGCTGCACGAGGTGTACGACTTCGCCAACTGGGCCGCCGAGCAGGCCCCCGCCGACTCCCCGCTGGCCATCCTCCCGGTCGTCGCGCACGCCGAGCGCTACCGCGTGCTCGCCGCCGCCGGTCATGAGTCCGCCGACCCGAACGCCTGTGGCCACTGGGTCGGCCGCCGCGCCCGGCTGGTGATGAAGGCGGCCTTCGACTGGTGGCTGGAGTGGGAGCAGGACGGCCACCCGCGCCGGCTGATCGACCTCAACTTCCTCGCCCACGCCAAAACCTGCGAGGGCCGCGGCGCCGAGGCCGCCGCCCTCTTCCACCGCATCGGCGAACACGTCACGCCCGCCCCGTGGGCGTACCCGGACCGCGACCCGTACCCCGCCTTCCGAGCCGCCCGCGCGAGTGCGCTCGGCACGGCCTGACCTCCAACGCACACGAAAGAAGGACGTCCTCCGATGACCACGGGCAGTTCGAGCACGAGCAGATCCGCGAGCGGTGGCGCCATCAGCACCTTCAAGGGGCAGGAGCGGGCGCTGCGCGCGGACCGGCTCGGTACGGGGGGTCTGCTTCTTTCCGTGCTGGCCGCCACCGCCCCGCTGATGGTGGTCGCCGGGGTCATGCCCACCACGTTCGCGGTGATGGGCATCGTCGGGCAGCCGCTGCTCTTCGTGCTGCTGGGCGTGGTGCTGATCCTGTTCAGCATCGGGTACGCCGAGATGAGCCGGCACGTCCACAACGCGGGGGCCTTCTACGCGTACATCTCCCGCGGACTCGGCGGCACCGCCGGCGCGAGCGCCGCCATGGTCGCGCTGGTCGCCTACAACGCCCTCCAGGTCGGCATCTACGGCATCTTCGGCTTCGAGGTCTCCGGGCTCCTGGCCACCTACGCCGACCTGGAGGTCGCCTGGTGGGTACCGGCGCTGCTGGCCGTGCTCGCGGTCGGCACGCTGGGCTGGCTGAAGATCGACGTCAACGCGCGCGTGCTGGGTGTTCTGCTGCTCATCGAGGTCGTGCTGGTCGTCGTGTTCGACATCGCCGCCGTCGCCGATCCGGGGGCGCAGGGGCTGTCGCTGCACGCCTTCAACCCCGACACCCTGACGGGAGCGGGTGTGGGGACCGCGCTGTGCTTCTGCATCGCCGCCTTCCTCGGGTTCGAGCAGGCTCCCGTGTACGCCGAGGAGACCAGCCGGCCGCACGTGCTCGTGCCGCGTGTCATGTTCCTCGCGGTGGGCGGGGTCGCGGTCTTCTTCGCGCTCAGCAGCTGGGCCCTGACCGTCGCCACCGGGCCCGACAAGATCGTCGGCACCGCGCAGGAGCAGAGCGCCGGGCTCCTGTTCTTCCTCACCGAGGACCGGCTGGGCGGCACCTTCACCGACGTCCTGCACGTGCTCTTCGTGACCGGCATGTTCGCCGCCCTGCTCAGCTTCCACAACGTCGTCGCCCGGTACGCCTTCGCCATGGGGCGGGAGGGGCTGCTGCCCGCCGCCTTCGGGCGGACCAGCGGCTCCAGCGGCGCCCCGGGCACCGGCTCGCTGCTCCAGACCGCCGTGTCCGCGGTCGTGGTCATCGGCTTCGCGATCGCCGACGACAAGCCGAACGGCGACCCGACCCAGCCCGTGCTGCACCTGTTCACCTGGGGCGGCAACATCGGCGCCCTCGGCGTGATCGTGCTGATGGCCGCGGCCTCGTTCTCCGTCGTCACCTTCTTCGTCCGCCGTGGCGCAGCCGGCACCCAGGGCGTGCGGCTGGCGACCTCCACCGTCGCGGGCGTGGCCCTCGTGGTGATCGCCGGTTACACGGTCAAGGACTTCGACGTCCTCGTCGGCGCGGGCCCCGACTCCTCCCTGAGCTGGATACTGCCCGGCATCATCGGCCTGGCCGTGATCGCGGGCCTCGTGCAGGGCCTGGTCCTGCGTTCCCGCGCACCCGAGCGGCACGCCCGCATCGGCCAGGGCAACGAGGCGTTCCAGCTGGACAAGGCGGCGTCCTCCTGACCCTCACGGGGACGCCGACGGCGTGAGCGGGCCCGGCACGCTCACCCCGTCGACGGACACGCCGCCGTCGCGGAGCAGCTCGGCGTGGTCGAGGTACGTGCCGCGCAGCTCGATCCGGATCACCTCGCCGGGCCAGGCGGTTCCGTCGGTCCCCGCGTCCACCGCGGCGATCCCGTACCCGCACGCCGGGGCGCCGTCCGGTGCGCTCCCGAGCCGCACCGTGGTGCCGGGATGCTGTTCGTGGAACTCCAGCAGGCCGGTGAGTACGGCGTAGGCGGCCCGCCCCTTGCAGCCGTCCGGGCGTCCCGCCGGCTCCGCGTGGTCACGGGCCGCCGTCTCCCAGCTGCCGCCCCGGCCCGCACCGCCGGGCAGCCGCTCGCCAGACCGCGCAGCAACCGACAGTCGTCGGTCGGGGGCACGGACGGGATCGTGCGCAGGACGTCCGCGCACCCGGTGGCGGGCGTGCGGAGCCGGTCGTAGAGGCCGGCCGGGTCCGGTACGGCGTCCCGTCCGTGTCGGAGGAGACGGGGCCGGGCGGGAGCCAGGCGGGGGCGGTGGGAGGCGGTGCGCCGTCGTCCTTCGCCGGCCGGTTCGAGCGGGGGGCGTCGGGTCGGCGGGGGCGTGCGACGGACGGTCGGGTACCGGTGCGGCCACCGGGCCGCCGCTGCCGTCGGGCCGCCAGGAGGGGGCGGGCTCGGATGGTCCGGCCGCTCTGCGCGGCGTACCGACCGGGCTGCCGTTCGACAGCCCGCCCGCCACGCTCACGTTCCGGCCGCCATTGGGTGGCCCTGCTTCACCGGCGACGCAGGAGGCCGCGACCACCGCCACCGTCCTGGCGGCCGGGGAAGTACCGGGAGAGTGGCTCAGGAGGCGGAGACCGCGCCGAAGTCCAGCAGCACCTTGCAGGACCGGCTCCGGTCCGCGGCCAGCACGAACGCCGACTCCGCGTCCCGTACCGGCACCACCGTGCTGACCAGCGCGTCGAACGCGGGCTCGGCGGCGAGCAGTTCCAGCGCCTCGTCGAACTCGCCGTCGAAGCGGAACGCCCCGCGCAGCTCGATCTCCCGGCTCACCACCAGGTTGCCGGCGAAGGGGCTCTGCCCCGGCGGCAGCATGCCGAGCTGCACGACGACACCGCCGCGCCGGACCAGCCGCAGGCAGGCGTCCAGCCCCGCGGCCACCCCCGAGGCCTCGATCGCCGTGTCCACCTCGGCCGGCCACCCGGCGTCGTCGGGGGCGTCGGCCCGTACGAGGGTGTCGGCGCCGGCGGCACGCGCGTACTCCAGGGCGGCGGGCAGCAGGTCCGTCACCGTCACGTGGGCCGCGCCCGCCGCCTTGGCCGCCGCGACCACCAGGCAGCCGACCGGACCGGCCCCGGTGACCAGCAGGTGCCGCCCGGTCAGGTCCCCGGCCCGGCGTACGGCGTGCAGGGCGACGGAGAGGGGCTCCGCGAGGGCGGCACGGCGCGGGTCGAGGCCGGCGGGCAGGGGGCGCAGCTGCTCGGCGGGAACGACGATCCGCGCCGCGAAGCCGCCCTGGACGTGCGGGAAGCGGGCAGCGCTGCCCAGGTAGCGGGTGTCCCGGCAGACGTTGCGCCGCCCGTCCGCGCACTCCGGGCACACCCCGCACGGGGTCGCCGGGTGCACGGCGACGGCCGTACCGGCGGCCGGGCCCGGCGTGTCCGTGCCCGTGTCCGGGGAGCCGTACGCCACCACCGTTCCGACCACCTCGTGCCCGAGCAGCATCGGCTCCTTCAGGCGGAAGTCGCCGACACCGCCGTGCCGCCAGTAGTGCAGGTCGGAGCCGCACACGCCGCCGTAGCGGACGGCGACCAGCGCCTCGCCGGGGCCGGGGCGGGGGACCGGCAGTTCCTCGACGCGCAGATCGCCGGCGCCGTGGATGACACAGCCGAGCATCTGAGCCGCCTCCTCGGGGGCGAGTGGGGCGAGTGGCGCGAGCGGGTCGCGTGCGGGGTTCACAGGACGCTCGTCATGCCGCCGTCGACGTACAGGATCTGTCCGCCGACGAAGTCCGCGGCGGGCGAGGCGAGGAACAGCAGCCCGCCCACCAGGTCCTCCGTACGGCCCCAGCGGCCGGCCGGAGTGCGCCGGCGGACCCAGCCGCTGAACTCCTCGTCCTCGACGAGGGGCCGGGTCAGTTCGGTCTCGATGTAGCCGGGACCGAGACCGTTGACCTGGACGCCGTACGGGCCCCAGTCCGCGCACATGCCCTTGGTGAGCATCTTCAGCGCGCCCTTGGTGGCCGCGTAGGGCGCGATGCCCGGACGGACCACCTCGCTCTGCAGCGAGCAGATGTTGACGATCTTGCCGTGGCCGCGTGCCGTCATCCGGCGCGCCGCCTCCCGGCCCACCAGGAAGGCGCTGGTGAGATTGGTGTCCAGGATGCGGTGCCAGTCGGCGTCGGCGAACTCCAGCAGGGGAGCCCGAAGTTGTATGCCGGCGTTGTTGACCAGGATGTCGAGCGGGCCCACCCGCTCCTCGACCTCCGCGATCCCGGCCGCCACGGACGGACCGTCGGTCACGTCGAACACGGCCGTGCGGACGTCGCCGGGAAGGTCCGCGGCGGCCTTGGTGAGGCGGTCGGCGGCGCGTCCGTTGAGGACCACCCGGCAGCCGGCCTCCGCCAGGCCCCGGGCGAGGGCCAGCCCGATGCCCCGGCTGGAACCGGTCACCAGGGCGGTGCGCCCGCCGATGTCGAAGAGGGGGTGAGCCGTCATCGTCGTACTCCTGAATGACGTTGCGTCCTGCGGCTATATGACCAGTGACAGGAGCAGGACGAGAGCGCCCGCGACCACCGAGATGATCGTCTCCATGACGGACCAGGTCTTGATGGTCTGGCCGACGTTCAGGCCGAAGTACTCCTTCACCAGCCAGAAACCGGCGTCGTTGACGTGGCTGAAGAAGAGCGAACCGGCGCCGATGGCCAGGACCAGCAGGGCCGCGTGCGTCGTCGACATGTCGGCCGCCAGCGGCGCGACCAGACCGGCCGCCGAGACGGTCGCCACGGTCGCCGAACCGGTCGCCAGCCGGATCGCCACCGCGATCAGCCAGGCCAGCAGCAGGGCCGGGATCGACCAGTCCTCGGAGATCTCCAGGATCATCCGGCCCACGCCGGAGTCGATCAGCGTCTGCTTGAAGCCGCCGCCCGCACCGACGATCAGCAGGATGCCCGCGATGGGCGCGAGCCCCTTCTCGACCAGGCCCGAGAGGCGTTCCTTGCCGAAACCGGCCGGACGCAGCAGCGTGAAGATGCCGACGATCACGGAGGCGAGCAGGGCGATCAGCGGGTTGCCGATCACGTCGAAGGTGCGCTGCACCAGGTTCTCCGGGTCGTCGACGATGATGTCGACGAGCGCCTTGGCCAGCATCAGCACGACCGGCAGCAGGATCGTGGCCAGGGTGGCGCCGAAGCCGGGGCGCTTCTCCAGCTCCTCCGAGGCGCGCTGCGGGATCATGCGGTCGGGGGCCGGGACGTCCACCCAGCGGGCCGCGTACTTCGAGAACAGCGGACCGGCGATGATCACCGTCGGGATGGCGATCAGGACACCCAGCGCGAGCGTGACACCGAGGTTGGCACCGAGCGCGTCGATCGCGACCAGCGGGCCGGGGTGCGGCGGAACCAGACCGTGCATCACGGACAGACCGGCCAGCGCCGGGATGCCGATGCGCATCAGGGAGTAGTTGCCGCGCTTGGCGACCATCAGGACGACCGGGATCAGCAGGACGATGCCGACCTCGAAGAACAGCGGCAGCCCGATGACGGACGCGATCAGCACCATCGTCCACGGCATCGAACGCGGGCTCGCCTTGGTGAGGATGGTGTCCACGATCTGGTCGGCGCCACCGGAGTCGGCGAGCATCTTGCCGAGGATCGCGCCGAGGGCGATCAGGACGCCGACACCCGCGACGGTGGAGCCGAGCCCGGCGGTGAAGCTGGTGATGACCTTGTCCAGCGGCGCCCCGGCGAACGCGCCGAGCGCCAGTGACCCGATGGTCAGCGACAGGAAGGCATGCAGCTTGAACTTGGTGATCAGCAGGACGATGACGGCGATGCCCAGGAGCACGGCGATGCCCAGCTGGGCGTGGCCGGCCGAGGTGATCGGCTCGACGGTGTCCGCTGCCAGCATCTCGACGCTGAGTCTGGTCACGGTGGTTCCCTTGCGGTGATGGGGATTCGGGGGAAGGTCGGGGTCGTGCCCGCGGCTGGCGGCACGACCCCGGGGGAGGGTGTGGGGCGTTACTGGACCGGCTCGGGGAGGTCCTTCAGGGCGTTCATCGCCCGTTCGGCGATCTCCTCCGGGCTGCCGGCGACGTCCACGGCGACTCCCGCCTCGTCCGGCTCCAGGGGCTGGAGCGTGGCGAACTGGGAGTCGAGCAGGGCCGTCGGCATGAAGTGCCCCTGCCGGTGCGACATCCGGTCCTCGATCAGCTCGCGGCTGCCCGTGAGGTGCACGAAGACGACACCGGGAGCGCCGGCCCGCAGCCGGTCGCGGTACGACCGCTTCAGCGCCGAACTGCTCACCACCCCGCCGAGCCCCGCCCGCCCGTGCGCCCAGCCGCCGATGGCGTCCAGCCAGGGCCAGCGGTCCTCGTCGGTGAGCGGGGTGCCGGCCGTCATCTTGGCGATGTTGGCCGGCGGGTGGAAGTCGTCGCCCTCGGCGTAGGGAACGCCGAGCCGGGCCGCGAGCAGGGGGCCGATGGTGGTCTTCCCGGTGCCCGCTACGCCCATGACCACGACGACATGGGGGGTGTGCAGTCGCTGCATCGCACTCTCGCTGTCTGCTGTCTTCGTCGACACGTGATGTCGACGTAACTGAAACTCATTAGGTACGACGAATTCAAGAGCCTGTGACATATAAGTCTGACTTTTTGTCCCCGTGACCTGCCCCGTACGCTGAGTGCATGAGCACACCGGGCCGGGGGCTGCACGGCCGCGTACTGGACACCCTCGGCCCCGCGATCACAGCGGGCGAGTACCCTGCGGGCAGCGTTCTGCGCACGGACGAACTGGCGCAGCGTTTCGAGGTGTCGCGCTCCGTCATGCGGGAGGCCGTCCGGGTGCTGGAGTCCATGCACCTGGTCGAGTCACGCCGCCGCGTGGGCGTCACCGTCCTGCCCGAGTGCGAGTGGAACGTCTACGACCCGCAGGTCATCCGCTGGCGCCTGGCCGGCTCCGAACGCCCCCGCCAGTTGCGTTCCTTGACCGTGCTGCGGTCGGCCGTCGAACCGGTGGCGGCGGGCCTGGCGGCACGGCACGCCACGTCCGAGCAGTGCGTCGAGCTGACCGAGTGCGCGCTCGGCATGGTCGCCAACTCACGCGGCCACAAACTGGAGCAGTACCTCTTCCACGACGTGGCCTTCCACCGCGTCATCCTGACCGCCTCCGGCAACGAGATGTTCGCCCGCCTCGGCGGCGTCGTGGCCGAGGTCCTGGCCGGCCGCACCCACCACGACGTGATGTTCGAGGACCCCGACCCGGCCGCCGTCACCCTGCACGTCCAGGTCGCCGAGGCGGTGCGGGCACGCGACGCCGAGCGCGCCGAGCGGCTGACCCGGGAGATCACGGTCGGGGCGCTTCAGGAACTGGACATCCTGGCGCCCTGAACCTCGCCGGGCGGATGCGCCCTGAACCTCGCCGGGCGGATCTAGGCCAGGAACTCCCCGTCGACGTACGCCCACGCCCCGTCGACGCGCTCGAACCGGCTCCGCTCGTGCAGCGAGCCGCCGCGGTAGGACGCCCGGAAGGTCACGGACCCGGTGGAGTGGAAGGCGGACCCGTCGGTCGTGCCCAGGATCTCCAGACCGGTCCACCGCGTCCCCGGGTCGAGGTCGAGGTGTCCGGGACGCGTCCTCGGGTGCCACGTCCGCAGCAGGTAGCCCGCGTCCAGGCGTACGAAGGCGCTGTAGCGCGAACGCATCAGGGCCTCGGCGGTCGGCGCGGAGGCGGCTCCCGCGTGGAAGCGGCCGCAGCACTTCTCGTACGGCTCGGGCAGCCCGCACGGGCAGGAAGGCGTGGTCATGGCGGCCATTGTGCCTGGTGCGGGACACGTACCGAAAAGCACAAGACCCCTGCCGCAACAGGGGTCTCGACTGGTGTCCGAGGGGGGACTTGAACCCCCACGCCCGATAAAGGGCACTAGCACCTCAAGCTAGCGCGTCTGCCATTCCGCCACCCGGACAAGGTGTCTGTCGTGCGGGGTGTTGCCCGCGGCGACGACGTAAACATTACCAGGCTTTCCGGGGTGGCCGATCACCCCCTCCTTGGGCGCGGACGGCCGGAGGGGGAGGATGAGAGGGACCCACCAGCAGTGACATCAGCAGTGACGTCAGCAGTGACAGCGGGAGGAACCACGTGAGCGACTCGGGCACGGCCAGGAGCGTCACCGGCGAGGACGAGGTAGTCGACCTCTGCCGCGAGCTGATCCGGATCGACACCAGCAACTACGGCGACCACTCGGGTCCGGGCGAGCGCAAGGCGGCCGAGTACGTCGCCGAGAAGCTCGCCGAGGTGGGGCTCGAACCGCAGATCTTCGAGTCCCACCCCGGACGCGCCTCCACGGTGGCCCGGATCGAGGGCGAGGACCCGTCCCGGCCCGCGCTCCTCATCCACGGCCACACCGACGTGGTCCCGGCCAACGCGGACGACTGGACCCACCACCCCTTCTCCGGTGAGATCGCGGACGGGTGCGTGTGGGGGCGTGGCGCGGTCGACATGAAGGACATGGACGCGATGACCCTCGCGGTCGTCCGCGACCGGCTGCGCACCGGGCGCAAGCCCCCGCGCGACATCGTGCTGGCGTTCCTCGCGGACGAGGAGGCCGGCGGGACGTACGGCGCCAAGCACCTGGTGCGCGAGCATCCCGGGCTGTTCGAGGGCGTCAGCGAGGCGATCGGCGAGGTCGGCGGGTTCTCCTTCACGGTCAACGAGAAGCTGCGGCTCTACCTCGTCGAGACCGCCGAGAAGGGCATGCACTGGATGCGGCTCACCGTCGACGGCACGGCCGGGCACGGCTCGATGACCAACGACGACAACGCGATCACCGAGCTGTGCGAGGCCGTGGCCCGGCTCGGCCGGCACAAGTGGCCGGTCAGGGTCACCAAGACCGTACGGGCCTTCCTGGACGAGCTGTCCGACGCGCTCGGCACCGAACTCGACCCCGAGAACATGGAGGAGACCCTCGCCAAGCTCGGCGGCATCGCCCGGATGATCGGCACGACCCTGCGCAACTCGGCGGCGCCCACCCAGCTCGGCGCCGGCTACAAGGTCAACGTCATCCCCGGCCAGGCCACCGCGCACGTCGACGGACGCTTCCTGCCCGGTTACGAGGAGGAGTTCCTCGCCGACCTCGACCGCATCCTCGGCCCGCGGGTGCGGCGCGAGGACGTGCACGCCGACAAGGCGCTGGAGACCGACTTCGACGGCCGGCTCGTCGACGCCATGCAGACCGCCCTGCGCGCCGAGGACCCGATCGCGCGGGCGGTGCCCTACATGCTCTCCGGCGGCACCGACGCCAAGTCCTTCGACGACCTCGGCATCCGCTGCTTCGGCTTCGCGCCGCTCAAGCTGCCGCCGGAGCTGGACTTCGCGGGCATGTTCCACGGGGTGGACGAGCGGGTGCCGGTGGAGGGGCTGCAGTTCGGCGTGCGGGTGCTCGACCGCTTCATCGACGCGTCCTGATTCATGGACGCGTCCTGATTCGTCGGCGGTTCTGATTCGCCGACGCGTCCGGATTCGCCCGCTGAAACGTGACTCCCGCACGCGACGGTATTCGGCCGCCTGTGCGGGAGGCGACCGGGAAGAGTGAATGCGCTCATAAGCTCGTAGCCTCATTACTCCCTCCTCGTTACAGGTAATGCGATCAGCAAGCTGGGATCGCGTTTGCCAACTAGGAGGAATAATGCTCAAGAAGGTCGTCGCCGCCGCGGCAGCCACCGGTGGTCTGATTCTCGCGGGCGCGGGCATGGCCGTCGCCGACTCCGGTGCCCAGGGTGCCGCCGTGCACTCGCCCGGCGTCCTTTCCGGCAACGTCACTCAGGTGCCCGTGCACGTCCCGGTGAACGTCTGCGGCAACACGGTCTCCGTGATCGGTCTGCTGAACCCCGCCTTCGGCAACGTCTGCATCAACAAGTGACGTTGTGCCTCGCCCCGTGAGGGTCTGAGTCCGCCGGCCCCCGGGGGGGGGGGCCCCCCGCCCGGGGGGGCGGGCGGTGGGGGGCGGGCAGGGGGGTATAAACAAAATCCCCGAGCCCCCAACCAGTAAATGTTTGTATACAG